>NZ_CP134876.1:302420-604841 GCF_032108445.1 Micromonospora halotolerans
CCGGTCGGCGCGCGCCGACCGTCTCGGCGGGCGGGAAATGGTAGGAGACGACCAGCAGCCGCAGCGGTGTCTCGGGATTCCGTTGACTGTCGGTCACGGTCGGCCCCCGGACCATCCGCAGCATGAGCCCTGCATTGGGCCACACTCCTTCCTAGCCTGCTACGTGCACCAACGAGTTGTACCGACCGAAGACGTGGCAAAAGGGTTAGGTACGCGCGGGGAGCTGTCGCCGGCGGCGGCGCGAGCCGCCAACGCTCTGTCAGGTCGGCGTAGGCGCCGGATCGAGGAACGGCCGCAACGCCTCCGCCGCAGCCCTCCCGTCATGCCATCGCCGCACAAACCCCGGTCCCGACGCGGCCACTGCCGCATACCCATCCGGTGACGTCAGAATGTCATCGAGTACTGCCTCGAACTCGTCCGGTGCGGCGTTGACGATCGGTGGGCGTTCCGGCATCAACCCGGCCGTCTCCTCACCGACGAACCCGACGACCAGCCGGCCCGCTGCCATCGCCTCCACGGCAGCGACCCCGTAGCTGCCGGTGAGGATCTGGTCCACCACGACGTCAGCGCCCGCCACCAGCTCCGGCATCGCCGCGTTCGGCACGACACCTGGATCGACGTACCGGATGTGACCCTTGGCGTCCAGCCGGCGCAGCACCGGTTCGATGACCTCCGTGCCCTTGATGGGCGGGACGGTTCGGCTGGGCCGGTGCACCACTATCGGCACCCTCCCGGCCAGCGGTGGCCTCGACGCCACCCACCTGTCCGGGTTGATCGTCACCGGCAGCCACCGCGCCCAGTCAGCGTCGAGCAGCAAATCTGGGGTGGACACGAATAGCGGCGTCCCCAACTCCCGGGAGATCTGCCGGTTCGCGCGGGCCCGCTCCCCCGTCACCGTCACCCAGCCAGGCGGGGCCGACGCGAAATAGGAAAACGGGTAGCGGCGCATGTGCGCCTCCGGGTCCCGAAGATCAGTGCCGTGGGATATCAACGCCACCTGCAAACCCTCGCGGCGCAGCTGATCGAAGTCAGCGTCGATGTGCGCGACCCCGGGCCTGCTGTACACCGGCAGGAATGCATCCACCGCCAAGTGCGTCACCCCGCGCAACACCCGATGCCGCATCCACGCCGCTCTCGCCGGGCCGGGCAGCATCCGCGGGTGCGGCAGCCGTCGGTCGGTAGGAAACCGGAACCCACCCCGCTGAAACGGCATTCCCATGGGCAGGGCAAACGCTATGGAGGGTAGCCCGTGCGCCCGTTCCACCGCTCGGGCCCACTGGTGGGCCTGCCCGGCGTAGTTTGCCGGGCCAACCGCGAACCGGCGAGCCGTGACTCCTCTGTCCACCCCGCGCATCCCCTCTGATCAACCCGTCACCGTGGCCGCAAGACCCGCGACAGCCGCTTCCGGCCGTCGCCCGGGCATCTGCCGCCACAGCCAGCCAACGGCCCACGCGAGCAGTCCCACCGTCACCGCCGCCACCCCGACGGCGAACACCGCAACCGGGACGTGACCCTTCGCCCCCAACAAAACCGGGTAGCTCAGCGCGGCGGCGACGAGGAACGGTCCACGGCGCCGCAGCCACGCCCGCAGCGGCACCCCCGCCAGTTGCATCGACCACCGCACGTACCACAGGCTGATCGCGGTGCCGACTATCGCGTAGCTGGCCACTCCCACGAGCGGACCGCCACCAGCAACACCCGCGGCCAGCCCACCTACCCGCAGCACGGTTTCCACCCCTGACAACACCAACAGCCGCCGTAGTTGGTGCTTCACTGTCATGAGGGTGCTCAACGGGCTCGACACGAATGATGCGGCCAGCCACGGCGCGAGGACCGCCGCGAATAGGCCCGCCGGCCGCCAACGATCTCCGAATGCCATCGCGAACAACTCCGGGCCGGCTACCGCCACGAGCCCAAAACAAGGCACGGCCAACATCACCAGCCCAGCGGACACCCGTTCGACCGCGGTCCGCAGATCACCACCGTCCCGATCGAGTTGGGCGAGTTTCGGGTACAGCACCGCGCTGACGGCCTGCCCCACCAGCGCTGTGGGCAACGTGAGGATGCGGGCGGCGAACGCGAATAGCCCTGACACGGCCACCCCGTAGCAGGCCGCCACGATCGGCGCGACGGCGGCGACGCTCGCCGTGTTCAGCACCGCTGGCACAGTGGACAGTAGGCTGAACGACCGCCATCGGCGCGCAGTCGCCCACCAGGCCTGCCAGCCGCCTCGTGGCACACGGTCGAGCAGCAGCATCGCAGACCACAGCCGCCCGGCCAGGTAGCCTCCCGCCAAGCCGAGCGCCCCCCACCCGGCCAACCCACCCGCGACCTGGCCTGCGCCCTGCACCAACGACGACGAGACGGTGGACCGGGCCACCACCGTGAACCGGTCACGGCGGGACTGCACCATCCGGCCGACCGACGCCGCACCGGTCACTGCGGTCGCTACCGGCGCCAGCCACACGGCGAGCCCGACGCCGGTCGACAAAAGCAGCGCGTACACCGCCACCGCCACCGTAGCGGCCACCGACACCATGATCACCGAGGCGACCGCGGCGGACGCAACTGCGTCGGCTTCCTGATCATCTCGCGCCAATGGGACGGCCATCTCCAACCGCAACGTCGCCGCCGTCGCGGCGATCATCGAAACGGCGAGGAGGACGGCGAATTCACCGAACTCGCGAGGGGTGTAGAACCGGGCCAGCAGTATGGAGGTGACGACGGCGACGGCCTGGGACACGGCAGTGCCGGTAGCCAGGTGCGAGACATGCCGATAGAACCCGAGGCCGCGCACTTTCATCCCCGCGTGTGCTGGGCTGTGTCAGCGTAGCGGTGCAGCAGCCACCCCAACGCGGCAATCTGCCCCAACATCAGCCACCACCACGGCCAAGTGAGCACGCTGCTGCTGGCGAGGCTCGCCGCAACGAACCCGACCACGCTGAGCAGGATTACCATGCGAAGGTCGAACGCTGCCGCCCGCACGGTCGGAGGGACCCGGGTGAACAGAGCGGCGCGGCAGGCCACCACGAGCACGGCCAGCAGCGGCAACAGCAGCGGCAATCCGAACTCGGCGGCCGTCTCCAGAAGGGTGTTGTGAGGGTCGACCAGCCCCGCCAGCTCCAGCGTGTGAGTTCGCGCGGCGATCGACTCGAAAGCGCCGGCGCCTCGCCCAACGCCGTGGGATTCAGTGAAGATCTGCCACGCAAGGCGGGTCAGGTTGAGGCGGGCGTCGTCGGAATAGACGGTACTCGGGTCGGCAGCAAACGGTGACTTGTAGTCGGTGATGAGCTGCCGGCCCGGTCCGGTGCGGGAGAACAGCCACAGGGCGGAGCCGACGGCGATGGCGCTGTGCACGGCCATGACCGCGATGGGGCGTGCCCGGATCCGAGCGGCTCGGGCCAACCACACAACGACCAATGGCACGGCGATCAGGGCGCCAAGCAGCGCGGTTCGGCTCTGGGTGGCGACGGCGAGGACGAACCACAGCAGCAGGAGCGGCACATGAGCGTGGCGAGCCAGCACGGTTCGGGAGTCGATGGCACCCCACACCAGGAACGGCAGTGTGGACAGTAGGTAGCCGGCGTAATTGTTGGGGTTGTAGAAGGCACCAGTGACGAGATAGTCGCCGGTGACGGACCAAGGGCCCTCTACGAGATGTTGACGTGTGGCGAGTTCCCATACCGCAATGGCAGCGGTCATACAGAACCCGAGGACCCATCCACGTCGCATTGCCCGCAGGTGATCGGGATGCGCGCCGCAGAGACCGATGAGGCACAGCGACCCGGCGAGGGCAAGGGTCATGAACCAGACCTTCTGGTTGGCTGCTGCCCGATCGGGTGCCCATGTGGTGGTGAGTGGCGCCCATACGACCCAGACAGCGGTGAGGATGACCACCGCAGTGCGGGTCCCGGCCGGGTGTTGCGCTGTTCGAGTGATGGCCGCCAGCGCGGGGAGGATCGCCATGGCAACGAGCAACCAGTAGAAGTTGGGGAATAGGGATGGTCGGAGAGTGGGAGTGGCGAACATGCCGAGGGATCCGAGGGCGGGAAGTGCGCCGAGGGCCAGGCGACGTACATCGGCGGCGAGGGCGCTGGCGGTGAGTTCAGGGGCGGACTGCGGCAGGGGGACGCTGAGGGTGGCGTGATGCCGTCCGATCACCCTCGTTGAGGTGTCGATCATGGCCGTCTTGGGCCATCCTTCCGTGTGGGACCGCCAGGAGTGCCGTCCGTGAGGCGGGGTGTGA
Organism: Micromonospora halotolerans; assembly: GCF_032108445.1. NCBI lineage: Bacteria > Bacillati > Actinomycetota > Actinomycetes > Micromonosporales > Micromonosporaceae > Micromonospora > Micromonospora halotolerans. Next base: position 306,667 of record NZ_CP134876.1, read on the forward strand.
TCCGGGCCGGTTCAGACCGCCCGGTCCGTGCGGTAACGGGCGAGGTTGCCGGGATCGAGGAACCACTCCACGGTCGCCTTCAGCCCGTCGTCGATGCCGGTGGCCGGCTGCCAGCCGGTGTGCGCCCGGAGCAGGCAGGCGTCGCCGACCAGGCGTTCCACCTCGGATTCCGCCGGACGCAGCCGAGAGTCCGTGACGACCACCTCCGGCTGGGCGCCGAACATGGCGGCGATCCGACGCACCAGCTCACCGATGGCGGTCTCCCGCCCCGTCGCCGCCTGGAACACCCGGCCCACGACCTCGTCGTGCGACGCGGTACCGACCGCCTGGAAGGCCGCCACGGTGTCCGTCACGTAGAGCAGATCGCGGGTGGTCCGCAAGGCGCCCAGCTCGACCATCCCGCTTCCCTTGGCGAGCTGGCTGATGATTGTCGGGATGACGGCACGGGTGGACTGCCGTGGTCCGTACGTGTTGAACGGCCGGAGCGTGACCACCGGCAGGCCGAAGCTGAGGTGGTAGCTCTCAGCGAGCTTGTCCGCCCCGATCTTCGAGGCCGCGTACGGGGACTGGCCCCGCAGCCGGTGGGCTTCCGTCATCGGCACCGTGGTCGCTGTTCCGTACACCTCGCTGGTGGAGGTCACCACCACTCGGCCCACGCCCGCCACCCTGGCGCTCTCCAGCACGTTGAGCGTGCCGGTGATGTTCGTGTCGATATAGGACTGGGGCGCCAGGTACGAGTACGGGATCCCGCCCAGGGCGGCGAGGTGGTAGACGACGGACGCGCCGTCGACCAGCCGTTGAACCATCCCCCGGTCCCGGATGTCCCCGGCGACCACCTCGACGCCCGCGAGCTGGTCCGGGCCGAACGTGTCCAGCCAGCCGTGCGAGCCGGCGCCGTTGTAGTGCACGAAGGCGCGCACCCGGTGGCCGGCGCCGACGAGAGCCTCGACCAGGTGGGACCCGATGAAGCCGCCGGCTCCGGTCACCACCACCGGCCCTTCGGGCGTGTGTGCCGTCATGTTCTCTGCTCCTCCACTGTGCCGGTCCAGCCGTGCCCGGTCCCGCGCCGGGACCGCCCGACATGGATCAATAGGACGCCGCCGGATCCGGAGCCGCCGCGTGCCAGATCCCCCGGACCGAGTCGTTCAGGTCGTGCCGGGGCGACCACCCCAGCACCGAGGTCACCCGCGTGAGGTCGGCCCGCATCCAGCCCACCTGGGCGGATCGCGGGGACGGCGAGCAGTCCTCGCGGATCCGGACCGTCGCGCACGCCTCCTCGACCAGGAGGCGGACCGCGGCTCGCACCGGCAGTGCGCGCCCGCTTCCGACGTTCAGGACGCGGGCCGCGGGAGCCCGTACCGTCAGGGCGTGCCGGACGGCCCTCGCCACGTCCCGCACGTCAACGAAGTCACGGTGGGCGTCCAGCGGACCCGTGCGCAGGTCTTCACCGGGGGCGAGCCGCGCGAGCCGCGCCGCCACCCGGCCAAGCAGGGTTGTCCGAGGCATGCCGGGGCCGATGGGATTGAACACACGCAGCACGACGGCGTCCACGAGTCCGGCCCGGGCCGCCAGGGCGGTGAGCCGGGTTGCGGCCGCCTGGCTCACGCCGTACTCGCTGACCGGCGCCGGCACCGTGTCCTCGCTGACCGAGGCGCCGAACGGCACAGGGCCGTACTCGGCGGCCGAGCCGAGGCGGACCAGCCGCGCTCCGGGCGCGGCGACGGCGACGGCGTCCAGCAGCTTCGCGGCGGCCAGCGTGTTCGACAGCACCAGCTCCTCGGCAGTGCCGGTCACCGCTCCCGCGCAGCACACGACCGCGTCGGGCCGTACGGCACCGATCAGTTCCCGGAGCGTCTCCCGCGTTGATCCGGCGAGGTCGCACTCGGCCCGCGAGAGGCACACGAGGTCCATGTCGGCTTCCAGCTCCCGGCGGACGTGGCCGCCGATGAAGCCGGAGGCGCCGACCAGCAGCACACGGGTCATACCGGCACCGGCGTGCCGGCCGGCAGGAGCATGTCCCGGACCTCGGCGAAGCATCTGTTCGCCTCGTCGTAGTCCTCGGGACGGCCGATGTCGAGCCAGTAGCCGTCGAACTCGTAGCCGGTCGGCGGCTCACCCCTGCCCAGGAGGTCCAGGACGAGTTGGTCGAACCCGAACGGTTGGCCCACCGGGTAGTGGGCGATGGTGCTCCGGGAGAGCCCGTAGACACCCATGCTGACCCGGTAGTGGAGGACGGGCTTCTCGGAGAACGAGGTCACCTTGTCCCCCGCCAGCTCCAGGACACCGAAGTCGATTTTCACGCTCCGCCGGTAGGTGGCGACCGTCAGCGGCGCGCCGGAGCCCGCGTGTCTGGCCAGCACGTCCGCGTAGTCGAGGTCGGTGAGGACGTCACCGTTCATCACGAGGAAGTGTTCCGGCAACCGTTCCCGGATGCCGAAGAGCGGACCGATGGTGGACAACGGCTGCTGTTCCTCGACGTAGTCGACGGCGAGGCCGAACCGGGAGCCGTCCCCGACGAAGGCCCGGATCAACGAACCCAGGTGGTTGATGGCCAGCGTTACGTGCGTGAACCCGCGGGCGGCGAGCTGGCGCAGAACGATCTCGAGGATGGCGTAGCTCTCCCCGATGGGCACCAGCGGCTTCGGCAGGGTCGAGGTGTACGGACGCAGCCGCACCCCGGCACCGCCCGCCATGATCACGACGTGCATCGGCTCTCCCGTTCGTCCCCCGCCATATCGCGCTGACCAACGAACGGAACCTTCTCGAGGGTACGGAGTTGACATGTCGGGCGGGCATGGCCGTGACCTGAATAAACATCGCAAACACGCCCGAACAACCCGTTCAAGGCGAAACCCTGACAAAAGTCCGCTCCTACCGGTAAGCAGGGAAGGGCAAGAGGCCGCCCTGGTGGGCGGCCCAAATGCGGGTGATCCAACAGGGGAGAACAGATGCCGCGGGAAACAACCACCGCCGAAAGCGCAGGCCGGGCCGGTAGACGGCGGAGGGCCGCCCAGCTGCTGGGCGCCGACACGGCGGCATGGCTCGGCGGGAGCGTGGCGGCCGTTTGGGCCCGGTACGAGTTCGATCTGACCCCGGACCAACTGGCCAAGGCGGTCGGGGTCGGCGTCGTCGCCGCCGCGCTGCACCTGGGTGGCATGGCCGTACGCCGCCGGTACGCGGGGCGCCACCCCCTCGGCAGCCTCGGTGAGATCCGCGGCCTCGCCGCGACCACCGCCGTCACCCTGGCCCTGCTGCTGCTCGCGCTCGCGCCGCTCCCCCAGCGCCCGGTTCCGGCCAGCACGCCGGTCGTCGGGGCGGCTCTGGCGCTGCTGCTGATGTTCGGCACCCGCTCCGTCTACCGCCACCAGCGGGACCGCGCCCTGCGCCCCCGGGCCGCCGACGCTCAGAAAGTGCTGCTCTTCGGCGCCGGTTCCGCGGGCGAGGGCCTGCTGCGCTCGATGGTGAGCGACCCGGCCAGCGCCTACCTCCCGGTCGGCCTGCTCGACGACGACCCGGGCAAGCGGGACCTGCGGATCTACGGGGTACGGGTGCTCGGCGGCCGGCACGACGTGGCGGACGCGGTGCGCCGGACCGGCGCGAGCACCCTCATCCTCTCGGTCGCCAACGCCGACGCGGACCTGGTCCGGCAGATCCGGGAGGCCACTCTGGCCACCGGCGCGGCGTTCAAGGTGGTCCCCCCGATGCGGGAACTGGTCAACCACCGGATCACCGTGAACGACGTGCGGGACCTGCAGATCAGCGACCTGCTCGGCCGGCGGCAGGTGGTCAGCGACCTGACGCTGGACCACGACGGGCTGCGGGGACGCCGGATCCTGGTCACCGGCGCGGGCGGATCGATCGGTTCGGAGCTCTGCCGGCAGATCATGCGGGCCGACCCGGGCGAGCTCATGATGCTGGACCGGGACGAGTCGGCGCTGCACGCCCTGCAGATGTCGCTCGCCGGCCGCGCCCTGCTCGACAGTCCCGACCTGATCCTCGCCGACCTGCGCGACGACGAGGCGATCCGGCGGATCTTCCAGGAGCGGCGGCCGGAGATCGTCTTCCACGCGGCGGCGCTCAAGCACCTCACGCTCCTTCAGCGGCACCCGGGCGAGGCGGTCAAGACGAACGTGTGGGGCACCCTGAACGTGCTCGACGCCTGCCGGGACGTGGCCCGGTTCGTGAACATCTCCACCGACAAGGCGGCCGATCCGATCAGCGTGCTCGGCTACTCGAAGCGGATCACCGAGCGGTTGACGGCGCACGCCGGCGCGAACCACCCCGGCACGTTCCTGAGCGTGCGCTTCGGCAATGTGCTGAGCAGCCGCGGATCGGTGGTGACGGCCTTCCAGCGGCAGATCGAGGCCGGACTGCCGGTGACCGTCACCCATCCCGACGTGACCCGCTACCTGATGACCGTCCAGGAGGCGGTGCAGCTGGTCCTGCAGGCCGCCGCCATCGGCCGCGACGGTGAGGCGCTCGTGCTGGACATGGGCGAGCCGGTCCGCATCCAGGACCTGGCCCGGGAGATGATCGACCGGGCCCAGAATCCCACCCCGATCGTCTTCACCGGACTCCGGCCGGGCGAGAAGCTGCACGAGGACCTGCTCGGCACCGGTGAGGTCGACGTCCGGCCGCTGCACCCGCTGATCTCCCACGTGCCGGTGCCGGTGCTGGACCCGATCGAGGTGGTTGGACTGGATCCGTTCGACGACCCGCAGAAGGTCATCGCGCACCTCGTCCAGCTGTGTGACCGGGCGGTCGACCCGGCGGACGACCGGCCGCTCGACGTCGAGCTGTCCCACTGACCGCGGTCCGCACGGCCCGCCCCGACACCGGGGCGGGCCGTCTCGCGTCCGCGACGCCTCGCCGCCCTCGGGGCCGGGGCATCCTGGCTCTCGGCGTCTTCCTGGACGGCGCCCGGGCGGGTGATCGGAACGGGTCGGTGGTCTCGGCGACCTCGCTCGAGACCACCGACCTGGGCGGCTGGACGGCGGCCGCGCCCCTGAGCGCGGGGCGGGCACGCCGACGGTGATCCCCCTGCCGGCGTGCCTGCCCGTACGCCCCGCCGACCGAGCCGGGATGTGGTGAGCTGTACGGGTGGCGGGGCTGGGTCTGGTGTTGCACCCCACCCGGGACGTCTCCGAGGTGGTCGGGATCATCGAGCGGTGGGCGTCGCGCCACCGCAAGACGCTGCTGGTCCGGGCCGAGGACGAGCACCGGGTGCCGTCCTGCGTCGAGCCGGTTCCCGCCGACGAGCTGGCCGTCCGCGCGGACGCGCTGATCAGCATCGGCGGCGACGGGACCATGTTGGGCGCGCTGCGCATGGCGGTGCGCGACCCGAAGCCGGTGCTGGGCGTGCACCTGGGCCGGCTCGGTTTCCTCGTGGAGGTGGAGCCGCCGGACCTGCCGAACGCGCTGAGCCGGCTGCTGGCGAAGGACTTCACCGTCGAGTCGCACGCCTGCCTCGCCTGCGACGTGTGCGGCGATGACGTGGTGGCCTTCAACGACATCGCTCTGGTCCGCCAGCCCGGCTCCGGGTTCGTCACGGCCACCCTCGCGGTGGACGGCCAGCGGTACGGCTACTACCGCTGCGACGCGCTGGTGGTCAGCACGCCGACCGGTTCGACCGCCTACAGCTACGCGGCGGGCGGGCCGCTGATCTCGCCGGCGGCGGACGCCGTGGTGGTGACCCCGTCGGCGCCGATGGCGGGCATCTCCCGGGCGGTGGTGCTCGCCCCGGAGGAGGGCATCCGGCTGGACCTTCAGCCGCACTCGGCGGCGGTCGCCGTCGAGATGGACGGGCTGGTGATCAAGGAGGCGGCGACCGAGGGGGCGGTGGAGATCCGCTACCGCCGGGACGCCGGCCTGGTGGTCCGCCTCGACCCGAAGCGCTACCAGGAGCGCAACCAGTTGAAGCTGAGCCTGCTCGACCTACCGTTCCTGCCCGACCAGCTCCGCGAGCTGCTCCCTGAGGAGCTGCGGCGCGAGCGCGACCAGCGGGAGCTGGAACCGCCCTGCTGACCGGCCCGGTCAGGCCTGTTGGAGCACCTCGGAGACCAGCGCCCGCGCCTCCTCCTGGATCCGGGTGAGGTGGTCCGGGCCCTGGAACGACTCGGCGTAGATCTTGTAGACGTCCTCGGTGCCGGACGGCCGGGCGGCGAACCAGCCCGAGGCGGTGGTCACCTTGAGCCCGCCGATCGGCGCCCCGTTGCCCGGCGCGGTGGTCAGGGTGGCGGTGATCGGCTCCCCGGCCAGCTCGGTCGCGGTCACCTGCTCGGGCGACAGCTTGGCCAGCACCGCCTTCTCCTCGCGGGTGGCCGGGGCGTCGATCCGGGCGTACGCGGGCGCGCCGAAGCGCTCGGCCAGGTCGGCCCAGTGCTCGCTCGGCGTCTTCCCGGTGGTGGCGACGATCTCCGAGGCGAGCAGGCAGAGCAGGATGCCGTCCTTGTCGGTGGTCCAGACGCCGCCGTCGCGGCGCAGGAAGGAGGCGCCGGCGCTCTCCTCGCCGCCGAAGCCGACCGCCCCGTCGAGCAGGCCGGGCACGAACCACTTGAAGCCGACCGGCACCTCCAGCAGGGGGCGGCCCAGGTCGGCGGCGACCCGGTCGATCATCGAGGAGGAGACCAGGGTCTTGCCGACGGCCGCCGCCGGCCCCCACTGCTCCCGGGTGCGGAACAGGTGGCCGATGGCCACGGCCAGGTAGTGGTTGGGGTTCATGAGGCCGCCGTCGGGCGTGACGATGCCGTGCCGGTCGGCGTCGGCGTCGTTGCCCGTGGAGATCTGGAACCGGTCGCGGGCCGCGATGAGCGAGGCCATGGCGTTCGGCGAGGAGCAGTCCATCCGGATCTTGCCGTCGCCGTCGAGGGTCATGAACCGCCAGGTCGGGTCGACGGTCGGGTTGATCACCGTGAGGTCGAGGCGGTGCCGTTCGGCGATCTCCCCCCAGTACGCCACGCTCGCCCCGCCCATCGGGTCGGCGCCGATGCGCACCCCGGCGTCCCGGATCGCGGCGATGTCCAGCGCGGCGGGCAGGTCGTCGACGTAGCGGGCGAGGAAGTCGTACTCCCCGGTGGTGTCGGCGGCGCGTGCCCGCGCGTACGGGATGCGCTTCACCTCCTTGAGCCCGGCGGCGAGGATGCTGTTCGCGCGGTCCTGGATCCACTTGGTGACGTCGCTGTCGGCGGGCCCGCCGTGGGTGGGGTTGTACTTGAAGCCGCCGTCGTCCGGCGGGTTGTGCGACGGCGTGATCACGATGCCGTCGGCGAGCCCGGCGGTGCGGCCCCGGTTGTGGGTGAGGACGGCGTGCGACAGCGCCGGCGTGGGGGTGTAGCCGTCGCGGCTGTCCACCAGCACGGTGACGTCGTTGGCGGCGAGCACCTCCAGCGCGCTGGCCTCGGCCGGGGCGGACAGCGCGTGGGTGTCCCGGGCCAGGAACAGCGGGCCGTCGAGGCCCTGCTCCCGCCGGTAGTCGCAGAGCGCCTGGGTGACGGCGAGGATGTGGTCCTCGTTGAAGGCGTTGCGCAGGCTCGACCCGCGGTGCCCGGACGTGCCGAAGGAGACCTGCTGCGCCGGGTCGCTCGGATCGGGGTGCCCGGCGTAGTAGGCGGTGACCAGGCGGGGCACGTCGACGAGGTCGGCGGGCTCGGCGGGCTGGCCGGCACGGGGGTGGGCCACGGTGGGAACCTCCTGGGACGGTGCGGGTGGATCAGGCTTCGACGCGCTGGCCCTTGCCGATGACGACGATGCCGTTGTCGGAGACGGTGTACCGCTGGCGGTCCTTCTCCAGGTCGACGCCGATCTCGGCGCCCTCCGGAACGTAGACGTTCTTGTCCAGGATCGCCCGGCGGACCACCGCGTGCCGGCCGATCTCGACACCCTCCATGAGCACCGCGCCGTCGACGTGCGCCCAGGAGTGCACCTTCACCTTCGGCGAGACGATCGAGTTCTCCACCAGCGAGCCCGAGACCACCGCGCCCGGCGAGACCATCGAGCCGACCGCGCGGCCGACCCGCTCGCCCCACTGGTGGACGAACTTCGCCGGGGGGTACGGCGGCTGCATGCTGTAGATCGGCCAGTCGAAGTTGTAGAGGTTGAACACCGGGTGGACGTTGATGAGGTCCATGTGGGCGTCGTAGAAGGAGTCGAGCGTCCCGACGTCCCGCCAGTAGCCGCGGTCCCGGTCGGTGCTGCCCGGCACCTCGTTGTCCTTGAAGTCGTAGACGTTGGCCTCGCCCCGCTCGACCAGCATGGGGATGATGCTGCCGCCCATGTCGTGCTTGCTGGTCTTGTCCTCGGCGTCGCGCTCGACCGCCTCGCAGAGCGCCTTGGTGCTGAAGACGTAGTTGCCCATGGAGGCGTAGATCTGGTCGGGCGCGTCGGGCAGCCCCACCGCGTCGGTGGGCTTCTCGCGGAACGCGCGGATCCGCCGGCCGTCCTCGCCGACCTCGATGACGCCGAACTGGTCGGCCATCGACAGCGGCTGCCGGATGCCGGCCACGGTGACCGCCGCGCCGGAGGCGATGTGGTCCTCGACCATCTGCCGCGGGTCCATCCGGTAGATGTGGTCCGCGCCGAAGACGATCACGTGGTCGGGCTGCTCGTCGTTGATGAGGTTGAAGCTCTGGTAGATCGCGTCGGCCGAACCGGCGAACCACCACGGGCCGCGGCGCTGCTGCGCCGGCACGGGGGTGACGTAGTTGCCGAGCATCGTCGACATCCGCCAGGTCTGGGTGATGTGGCGGTCCAGCGAGTGGGACTTGTACTGGGTCAGCACGACGATCTTGAGATAGCCGGCGTTGGCCAGGTTGGAGAGGACGAAGTCGACCATGCGGTACATCCCGCCGAAGGGGACGGCGGGCTTCGCCCGGTCGGTGGTGAGGGGCATCAGGCGCTTGCCCTCCCCGCCGGCAAGGACGATCGCGAGCACCTTGGCAGCCATGCCCAGACGCTATCCATACCGCACCGACTTCACCACTCGTACGGGCACGTTTCCGCACCCGGTGCCGGGCGGGAAAGCGCGCTAGGGTGCCGGTCATGAGCGATTCCGCACGGCTGCGCGTCGACCTGCTCACCCGGGAGTACCCGCCGGAGGTCTACGGCGGCGCCGGGGTGCACGTCGAGTACCTCGCGCGCGAGCTGCGCCGCCTCGCCGACGTGCGGGTGCACTGCTTCGGCGCGCCCCGCGACGAGCCGGGCGTCACCGCGTACGCCGAGCCCGCGGCGCTGGCCGGCGCGAACGCCGCGCTGCGCACCATGGGCGTCGACCTGGAGATGGCCGCCGGCACCGCGGGCGCCGACGTGGTGCACAGCCACACCTGGTACGCGAACCTGGCCGGGCACACCGCCAAGCTGCTGCACGGGGTGCCGCACGTGGTGACCGCGCACAGCCTGGAGCCGCTGCGCCCGTGGAAGGCCGAGCAGCTCGGCGGCGGGTACGCGCTCTCGTCGTGGTGCGAGCGGGTCGCGTTCGAGGCGGCCGACGCGATCGTCGCGGTGAGCGACGGCATGCGGCGGGACGTGCTGACCGCGTACCCGGAGGTCAACCCCGACAAGGTGCGCGTCGTCCACAACGGCATCGACACGGCGCAGTACACCCCGGACCCGGGCACCGACGTGGTGGAGCGGCTGGGCATCGACCCGACCCGGCCCAGCGTGGTCTACGTGGGCCGGATCACCCGGCAGAAGGGCCTGCCGTACCTGCTGCGGGCGGCCCGGGAACTGCCCGCCGACACCCAGCTCGTGCTGCTGGCCGGCGCCCCCGACACACCGGAGATCGCCGCCGAGGTGGAGGGGCTGGTCGCCGAGCTGCGGGCCGGCCGCTCGGGTGTGGTCTGGATCGCCGAGATGCTGCCCAAGCACGAGGTGATCCAGGTGCTCACCCACGCCACGATCTTCGTCTGCCCGTCCGTCTACGAGCCGATGGGCATCGTCAACCTGGAGGCCATGGCCTGCGAGACGGCCGTGGTGGCCACCGCCACCGGCGGCATCCCCGAGGTGGTCGCCGACGGCGAGACCGGGCTGCTCGTCCCGATCGAGCAGGCCGGCGACGGCAGCGGCCGGCCGCTGGACCCGGAGCGGTTCGTGGCCGACCTGGCGGCGACCATCAACGACCTGCTGGCCGACCCGAAGCGGGGCGAGGAATTCGGTCTGGCCGGCCGCCGCCGGGCCGTCGACCACTTCTCCTGGGACACCATCGCCCAGCGGACGCTGGAGGTGTACCGGTCGGTGGGCGCCGCCGGCTGACTTGAGCGCGAAGCGATCTCGGGCAGTAGGTTGAACCGGTGACTGGACGGTTCCCGATCGAAGACGTCTCCCCCGTCGTCTCCTGCGGTCGCTACCCGGCCAAGGCGGTGGTCGGCGAGATCGTGCCCGTGTCGGCCCGCGCCTACCGCGAGGGCCACGACGCGCTCGGCTGCGACGTGGTCTGGCTCGGCCCGGACGGCGCCGCCCGCCCGTTCACCCGGATGCGCCCCGGTGAGCCCGGCCAGGACCGATGGCACGCCACCATCCGCCCCGACGCGGTCGGCCTCTGGCGGTTCACCGTCGAGGCGTTCCAGGACCCGTACCTGACCTGGCAGAACGCGGTCACCAAGAAGGTCGCCGCCGGCCAGGGCCCGGCCGAGCTGGCCAACGACCTGGCCGAGGGCGCCCGGGTGCTGGAAGGCGCCCTCGACCTCGTGCCGGCCGCCGACCGGGAGCGGGTCCGGGCGGCGGTGACCGCGCTGCGCGACGAGGACGCCGAGCTGCCCCGCCGGGTCGGCCCGGCGCTCGACCTGGCCCCGCTGCTCTGGGACCATCCGGTCCGCGAGCTGGTCACCACCGGCGACGAGCACACCCTCTGGGTGGACCGGCCGCGGGCGCTCTTCTCCGCCTGGTACGAGTTCTTCCCCCGCTCCGAGGGCGCCATCCCGGCCACCGTCGACGCGCCCGCCCGGTCCGGCACCTTCGTCACCGCCCTGGACCGCCTGCCGGGCGTCGCGGCCATGGGTTTCGACGTGCTCTACCTGCCGCCGATCCACCCGATCGGCCGGGTCAACCGCAAGGGCCCCAACAACGCGCTCACCGCCGGGCCCGACGACGTCGGCTCGCCGTGGGCGATCGGCGCCGCCGAGGGCGGCCACGACGCCATCCACCCCGACCTGGGTACGCCGGAGGACTTCCGCGACTTCGTCGCCGCCGCCGCCGAGCAGGGCCTCGAGGTGGCCATGGACCTGGCGTTGCAGTGCGCCCCGGACCACCCGTGGGTGACCGAGCATCCGGAGTGGTTCACCACCCGGGCCGACGGCACCATCGCGTACGCGGAGAACCCGCCGAAGAAGTACCAGGACATCTACCCGCTGAACTTCGACAACGACCCGGAGGGCATCCGGGCGGAGATCCTGCGGGTGGTGCTGCACTGGGTCGGCGAGGGCATCCGGATCTTCCGGGTCGACAACCCGCACACCAAGCCGTTCGACTTCTGGCACTGGCTGATCTGGGAGGTCAAGAAGGTCGACCCGGACGTGCTGTTCCTGGCCGAGGCGTTCACCCGCCCGGCGATCATGCACGGGCTCGGGAAGATCGGCTTCACCCAGTCGTACACCTACTTCACCTGGCGCACCTCCGCGGCCGAGATGCGGGAGTACTGCGCGGAGCTGGTCGCGGCGGCCGACTACATGCGACCGAACTTCTGGCCCAACACCCCGGACATCCTGCACGAGTCGCTGCAGCACGGTGGTCCGCCGATGTTCAAGATCCGGGCGGTGCTGGCCGCGCTGCTCTCCCCCTCCTGGGGCATGTACGCGGGCTACGAACTGTTCGAGCACGTCGCCCGCCCCGGCGCCGAGGAGTACCTGGACAACGAGAAGTACGAGCTGCGCCCCCGCGACTGGGCCGGCGCGCAGGAGCAGGGCCGCTCGCTCGCCCCGTTCATCGCCACCCTCAACCGGGTCCGCCGGGACAACCCCGCCCTGCACCGGCTGCGCAACCTGCGCTTCCACGACATCGACAACCCGGCGCTGCTCTGCTGGTCCAAGCACGACCCGGACACCGGCAACACGGTGATCGTGGTCTGCTCGTTCGACTCCCGCGCCGTGCAGTGGGGCAACACCACCCTCGACATGCCGGCGCTCGGCTTCGACTGGCACGAGCGGTTCACCGTGCACGACGAGCTGACCGGCACCGACTACGACTGGGGGCAGCGCAACGCGGTGCGGCTCGACCCGTTCCTGCAGCCCGCGCACGTGTTCACGGTGCGGCGGCCCGCCGCGCCGGCCGAGCCCGACGCCGCGCCGCCGGCCCCCGCGGCGGCCGACCTGACCGTCGAAGACGTACCCGCCGACCTCTCCGGCGGCACCGCCCCGACCGCACCGGCCGCGAAGGACGACGCACGATGGAGCAGCTGATCGCCGGCCAGGCGCACGACCCCCACGCCGTGCTCGGCGCGCACCCCGCCGACGGGCGCACCACCATCCGGACCCTGCGCCGGGGCGCGGCCGACGTGGCCGTGCTCGCCGGCGACGAGCGGCACCCCATGAAGCGGGTGCACGACGCGGGCGTCTTCGAGGCCGTGCTGCCCGGCGAGGTGCTCGACTACCGGATCGAGGTGGACGGCGCGGCGCACGACGACCCGTACCGCTACCCGCCCACCCTCGGCGACCTGGACCTGCACCTCATCGCTGAGGGCCGGCACGAGCGGCTCTGGGAGGCGCTCGGCGCCCGCGTCTTCGACGAGGGCGTGGCGTTCACCGTCTGGGCGCCCAACGCCCGCGGCGTCCGCGTGGTCGGCGACTTCAGCGGCTGGGGGCCGGACGACGGCTGGCCGATGCGCTCGCTCGGGTCCAGCGGGGTGTGGGAGATCTTCGTGCCCGGCGCCACCGTCGGCAGCCGGTACAAGTACCGGATCCTCGGCGCCGACGGGCACTGGCGGGACAAGGCCGACCCGCTCGCGGCCCGCACCGAGGTGCCGCCGGCCACCGCCTCCGTGGTGCACCACTCCCGGTACGCCTGGGGCGACGCCGACTGGCTGACCCGCCGGGCCCGCCGGGCGCCGCACCAGGAACCCATGAGCGTGTACGAGGTGCACCTCGGCTCCTGGCGCCCCGGCCTCGGCTACCGGGAGCTGGCCGAGCAGCTCACCGCGTACGTCACCGAGCTGGGGTTCACCCACGTCGAGTTCCTGCCGGTCATGGAGCACCCGTTCGGCGGCTCCTGGGGCTACCAGGTCACCGGCTACTACGCCCCCACGGCCCGGTTCGGCGACCCCGACGAGTTCCGCCACCTCGTCGACCGGCTGCACCAGGCCGGCATCGGCGTCATCCTCGACTGGGTGCCGGCGCACTTCCCCAAGGACGAGTGGGCCCTGGCCCGCTTCGACGGCACCCCGCTCTACGAGCACCCCGACCCGCGCCGCGGCGAACACCCCGACTGGGGCACGTACGTCTTCGACTTCGGCCGCCGCGAGGTGCGCAACTTCCTGGTCGCCAACGCCCTCTACTGGCTGGACGAGTTCCACGTCGACGGGCTCCGGGTCGACGCGGTCGCCTCGATGCTCTACCTGGACTACAGCCGCCAGGAGGGCCAGTGGGCGCCCAACGTGCACGGCGGCCGGGAGAACCTGGAGGCCATCGCGTTCCTCCAGGAGGTCAACGCCACCGTCTACAAGCAGCACGCCGGGGTGGTGATGGTCGCCGAGGAGTCCACCGCCTGGCCGGGCGTCACCCGCCCCACCGCCGAGGGCGGGCTGGGCTTCGGCTTCAAGTGGAACATGGGCTGGATGCACGACACCCTGCTCTACACCTCCAAGGACCCGATCTACCGGCAGCACCACCACCACCAGCTCACCTTCTCCCTGGCGTACGCCTGGAGCGAGAACTACGTGCTGCCGATCAGCCACGACGAGGTGGTGCACGGCAAGGGCTCCCTGACCGGCAAGATGCCCGGCGACACGTGGCAGCGGCTGGCCAACGTGCGAGCGCTGCTCGCGTACATGTGGGCGCACCCCGGCAAGCAGTTGCTCTTCATGGGCTGTGAACTCGCCGACGACCGCGAGTGGAGCGAGGAGCGCGGCCTCGACTGGTACCTGCTGCACGACCCGGCGCGGGCCGGCGTGCACCGCCTCGTCGGGGACCTGAACCGGGTCTACCGGGAAACCCCGGCGCTCTGGGCGCAGGACACCGACCCGGCCGGCTTCCGCTGGATCGCCGGGGACGACGTCGCCAACAACACCGTCTCGTTCATTCGGATCGCCCCCGACGGGCAGACCCTGGTCTGCGTGGCCAACTTCTCCGCGACGCCGCTGGAGGGCTACCGGGTCGGCCTGCCGGCCGGCGGCACCTGGACCGAGGTGCTCAACACCGACGCCCACCACTACGGCGGGTCGGGGGTGGGCAACCTCGGGACGGTGCAGGCGGAGAGCGTGCCGTGGCACGGGATGCCGGCCTCGGCGGCGCTGCGGGTGCCGCCGCTCGGGGTGCTCTGGCTCCGCCCGGCCTGAGACCTGGACACCGCTGCCACCTTCGCGCCGCTCGCCGTTCGCCGTTCGCCGGCGCGCTGTTCGCCGCTCGCTGTTCGCGGTTCGCTGATCGCCGCTGGCTGTTCGCCGCTCGCTGCCTGCCGCTTGTTGCCTGACCTTGGCGAGTTGCCGTTCGTGGCGGACGGTAACTCACCAAGATCTGGGCGCCCTGCGCACGATCTGTGCGGAGAGTAGCGCCGGCACCCGTAATCCTTACGCTGCGTGGAGATGTCGCGCGAAGCCGCGATCGACCTGAACGGACGTGCATCACCCTCCGTACCGCTGATCGGATGTCGGAACCCGTGACGGACGAGGCGGAGGAGCTTCGATGGCGTGGAGCAGAGGCACAACCAGGCGACGGACGACGGTGAGCCCGTCCCGGAACCGGAAGATCGCGGGCGGGGTGGCCCTGGCACTGACGGCCGGGGCGGCGTTCGCGGTCGCGACCGGCACCGGCCAGGCCGCCGAGAACTGCCAGGGCCTGGACACCGCCCTGCGCAACAACCTGACCTTCATCGCCGACCAGCGCCGCAACCCGGACGCCAACTCGGCCGCCCGGATCGCCAACCGGCAGGCCGTGGTCGACCTCATCCAGCAGCGCCGGGCCACGGCCGGCTGCACCGGCACCGTCGAGGTCGCCGGTGCGGCCTGCCCGGAGGTGCCGTGGGAACAGGCGATGGGCACGCAGCTCGACCGGGCCTGGGCGATCACCGGACAGATGCGGGGCGAGCGCTCCGGCCAGCTCGTCGACCCGCGACTGACCGAAGCGCGGGTGAAACGGCTCGCCGGCCTCTTCAGCGGAGTCCGCGACATCGTGCAGGGCGCCCGGAAGGCACAGGCCGGCGGAGCCGAGGCGCCCGGGGCGGAGGCCGACGAGACCGCGGCTCCCGGGGCCGCTGCCGGCGGAGCCGAGGCCCCGGGGGCTGGGGCCGATCAGACCGGGGCTTCCGGGGCCGGTGCCGCTGAGGCCGGGGCTTCCGGTGCCGGTGAGGCCGGGGCTTCCGGTGCCGGTGAGGCCGGGGCCGGTGACGGCGGGGCCGGTGAGGGCGGGGCGGCCGGTGCCGGTGAGGCCGGTGGCGCGGCCGGTGGCGCCGAGCGGGCCGCCGACATCATCAACGCGATCGGCGGTGTGCTGCAGCAGATCGCCGCGATCATCCAGGCCGCCCAGCAGCAGGCGGACGGTGGCCAGCAGGCAGGCGACGCCCAGGACGACCAGCAGGCGGGTGGCGAGCAGGGTGCCGGCGGCCAGGAGGGCGCGGATCAGCAGAACGGCGACGCCGGCGCGGCAGCGGGCCAGCAGGGCGCGGCCGAGCAGCAGGACGATCAGGCGGCCGACGGGCAACAGGACGCCGGTCAGGCCGCGGGCGGTCAGCAGGCCGCAGACGGTGAGCAGGCCGCAGACGGGCAGCAGGGTGCCGCCGGTCAGCAGGCCGGGAAGCGGGTCGCGGACCGGCTTCAGCAGATCCGGGCGCGCATCCAGCAGCTCCGGGCGATAGTCAAGCAGATCCGTGCCGCCCGCCAGGTCGCGCGCGACCAGCGCGGCCAGGGCCAGGGCACCGGCCAGGCGGGCCGCGGCCAGGAGGCCGGCCAGGGTAAGAACGGCCAGGGCGGCCAGGGCGGCCAGGGCGGCCAAGGCGCGAACGACCAAGCAGGCCAGGGCATGGACGACCAGGCGGGCCAGGGCATGGAGGACCAGGCGGGCCAGGGCATGGACCAGGCCGGTCAGGGTGAGGTCTACATGGTGGCCGACCCGAGCGTGCCGGGCTGCGCCCCGGGCGACGCGGGCCAGGGCGCGGGCAACGCCGGGGCCGGAAAGCAGGACAAGGCGACCGGCGCCAACCAGCAGGAGGGCGACGGGGACCGCAAGGGCACGGACCCCGCCGACTCAGCCGACACCGGCGCCAACATGAAGGGCACCGGCGCTGCCGCCGGCACAGGCGACGCGGACATGAACGAGGCCGGCCCGAACACCAACTGACCACCAGCACCCAGCAGGTCGCGGACCCGGGAACCGGCGTGACCCACGAGCCACCGGCAGAACGGCGACCCGGCCAGACCGACCCCACAGCGCGGGTCGCCGTTCCTGCCACAGCCCCACCCTCCGGCGACCGCGTCCCCCGGCCGCCATCCAGAACCAACACCCATCCCGTCGATCATGAGGTTGGCGGCACAAAAAGAGATCAACTTCGCCGTCAACCTCATGATCGACCGCGAAGGCCGGCCGGGATGTCGGCCGAGACAGCCGGCCGGGAAGGCCGGCCGAGAAGGTCGGCCGAGAAGGTCGGCCGAGGCCGAGGGGGGACCGAGCTAGACCAGGCCGGCTTCGCGGAGGAGTTTCCAGAGGCCGGCGCCGTCGGGGGCGGCCAGCCACTTCTGGCCCACCGGGCCGGCGGCGGGGCGGCCCGCCGGGGTGGGCAGGCTGCCGGCGAGGACCGACTGGGTGGGTGAGAGCCGGCGGATGGCCACGCCGGCCACGTTGTCCGGGTGGGCGGCGGCGAACTCGCGGTAGATCTCCTGGTCGTGCTGGCCGTCGTCGCCGATGAGCAGCCAGCGGACGTCGGGGAACTCGCGGGCCAGCCGGGCCAGGGTGGCCCGCTTGTGTTCCCGGCCGCTGCGGAACCAGCGGTCGGCGGTCGGCCCCCAGTCGGTGAGCAGCAGCG
Organism: Micromonospora halotolerans; assembly: GCF_032108445.1. Classification (NCBI taxonomy): domain Bacteria; kingdom Bacillati; phylum Actinomycetota; class Actinomycetes; order Micromonosporales; family Micromonosporaceae; genus Micromonospora; species Micromonospora halotolerans. Next base: position 323,821 of record NZ_CP134876.1, read on the forward strand.
GCCCGGCCGGGTAGAGGTGCCGGGAGAGGAACCGGGTCAGCGTCGGCGCGACGTTCCAGGCGCCGGTGGAGAGGTAGAAGACCGGGGCGCCGGGGTGGGCGGTGACCAGGCGTTCGTACAGCACGGCCATGCCGGGGACGGCGGCCCGGGCGTGCTCGTCGAGGACGAACGTGTTCCACGCGGCGAGCAGGGGCCGGGGCAGCGCGGTCACCATGACCGTGTCGTCGATGTCGGAGAGGATGCCGAACCGGACCTCCGGGTCGAGGATGCGGACCAGCGCCTCCACCGGTTCGGCGTCGGCCACGCTGAGGCGTACGCAGCCCCAGCCCGGGGTGAAGTCGGCCTTGACGACGGTGTCCACGAAGCCGCTGCGGTCCGCGGTCGCCTCCTGGCGTTCCCCGCCGGCCTCGATGGTGACCTTCGCGTACTTGGCGGGCAGGGTGGTGAAGCTGCGCCAGCCGCGGACCTTCTCCAGCCGGCCCCGCTGCCGGGTGTCGGGACGGCCGAGCAGCACCCGGCAGAGCACCCGCGCCCAACCGGGTGCGCCGTACCCGGCGTACGCGATGATGTTGGCCTGCCACCCGGTGCGCCGGAGCCGGCGTTCGACGAGGCCGTGCAGGGCGTCCTCGATGCGTGCGGCCCGGTGCAGCTGCGGCACGGCCAGTTGGTCCGGTGGTGTGGGTGGCACGCTGTCACCCTGCCACAACCCACGCGGGCCGGCCACGCGAGTGGTCTGCGCCGATCCACCCCGCCGCCCGGCACCTCCGTGACAGACTGCGGTCGAGGCGACGACGGGGGCGTTGGTCGTGTCGACACCAGAGCGGGACCCGGGACGGTGGCGTCCGGCGCTGGACCGGCCGGCGCTGGTGGCGCTGGTGCTCGGCGCGGCCGGGGTCGGCTACCGGCTGGTGCTGACGCTGCTCACGCTGCCCACCTCGAACAGCGACGAGGCGACCTTCGGCCTGGCGGCGCTGCACATCGCCACCGGCGACGAACGGCCGGTCTTCCTCTACGGCCAGCGCTACATGGGTGTGTTGGAGTCCTACCTGGCGGCCCCGCTGGTGGGCTGGGCGGGGGCGAGCTGGCCGTTGCTGCGGTTGCCGTTGCTGGCCCTGTTCGCGGTGTTCCTGTGGCTGGCGTACCGGTTGACCCGCCGGTTGTTCTCGCCGTGGCTGGCCGCCTTCGTGGTGGGCCTGCTGGCGCTCGGCTCGGAGCGCGTCGTCCGGGACCAGCTCACCGTGGTCGGCGGCCGGCCGGAGGTGAAGCCGGCGGTGCTGGCGATGCTGCTGATCGCGGTCGCCCTCGGCGAGCGCCGGGTCCGGCACCGCTGGCTGGCCACCGGCCTGTTCGGCCTGCTGGCCGGGCTGGCGCTGTGGTCGGACTGGCTGATCGTGCCCTACCTGGCGGTGGCGGGCCTACTGCTGGTCTGGGCCGCACCCCGGGATCTGGTGGGCTGGCCGGGGGTGCTGCTGGTGGCGGGCTTCGTGCTCGGTGTCGCACCGGTGGTGAAGGACAACCTGGTCGCCCCGGACGGGCAGGACTCGCTGTCGGTGTTCCGCGAGATCAGCACCAAGGACGGCGTGACGCCGTCGCTGTCCGAGCGGCTGCACGGCGGGCTGCTGGAGGGGGTGCCGCTGGCCTCCGGGCTCTGCCCGATGGACGGCTGCGCCCGCTGGGCGCAGTGGTTCGGGCTGATCTACCCGGTGTTGCTGGTGGCCGCCGCCGTGCTCGGGCTGGTCGCGTTCCGCCGGGCTGCGGATCCCGCCGCGCGGGTCCGGGCCGTGGCGATCCTCGCCCTGGTGGTCGGTGCGGCGTTGACCCTGCTGGCGTACGTGCGCAGCCCGCTCGCCGCGACCGATCCGCTGGGCAACTCCCGGTACCTGTCGGTGCTCCAGATCTCGCTGCCGGCGGTGCTGTGGCCGCTGTGGCGTGCCGCCGCGCACGCGGTCCGGGCCACGGCCGGCGCGGCGGCGCGGTCCGGCGGGGCGCTGGCCGGCCTGGTGCTGGTCGCGCTGGTGGCCGCCACGGTCGCGGGCACCGTGGCGTTCGTGCGGGACGCCCCGTCGCTGCGGGCCGAGGAGCGGCAGGCGCGGGAGCTGGCCGAGACGGTGCGCCGCGCCGGCCTGCGCGAGGTGTACGGGGACTACTGGACCTGCAACCGGCTGATCTTCAACACCGGCGAGGCGGTGGTCTGCGGGGTGCTCGACGGCGACCTGAGCCCCGGGCAGAACCGCTATCCGGCGTACTGGAAGCGGGTGGGGCGGGCGGCCCGGCCCGGCTACGTGGTGGCCGTCGGCTCGTCGGCGGAGCGCGCGCTGCGCCGGCTGCTCGGCGACCGGGCCGATGCGGCGGTGGTGGGCGAGGTGGGCGGCTATCGGGTGTACCACCCGGATGCCGCCGTGCGGCCGTGGCGCTGAACCCGCGCCGTACGCTGTGCCGATGCTCATCCTGCTGCCTCCGTCGGAGGGGAAGGCCGAGGCCGGCACCGGCCGGCGGCTGGACCTGTCGAAGCTCTCCCTGCCGGAGCTGAACCCGGCCCGGGAGGAGGTGCTGGCCGCCCTCGTCGACCTCTGCGCCGGCCCGGACGAGGCGGCGGCCCGCGACGCGCTGGGCCTGAGTGAGGGGCAGCGCGGCGAGCTGCGGCGCAACGCGCGGCTGCGGGCGGCGGCCACCGCGCCGGCCGGACGGATCTACACGGGCGTCCTCTACGAGGCCCTCGACCTGGCCACGCTGCCGCCGGCGGCGGAACGGCTGGCCCGCCGTGCGGTACTGGTCAGCTCGGGCCTCTGGGGCGCGGTCCGCCTCACCGACCGGATCCCGCCCTACCGCTGCCCGATCGGGGCGCGGCTGCCGGGGGTCGGGGCGCTGGCGGCGTACTGGCGCCGGGCGCTCGCGGAGGCCATGGCGACGGCCGCCGGGACCGGCCCGGTGCTGGACCTGCGCTCCGGCGCGTACGCGGCAACCTGGGCGCCGCGCGGGGCGGTGGCCGAGCGCACCGTGACGGTGCGGGTGCTGCACGAGCGCGAGGTGGACGGGGTGCCGACCCGGTCGGTGGTCAGCCATTTCAACAAGGCCACCAAGGGCCGGCTGGTCCGCGATCTGCTCACCGCCGGCGCCCGCCCGCGTACCGCCGACGCGCTGGTCGGGGCGCTGCGCGAGCTGAAGTATGCAGTTGAGGAGCAGCCGCGGGCGGCGGGCCGGCCCCGCCAGCTCGACGTGGTGGTCACCGAGCTCTGAGGGCGGGTTGCCGCAAATTTTGCTCAAGGCTCGGCCGCAGCGGTTTCGCGGCGCGGACGCCGGGGGTCACGGTTAGGGCACCCCGATTCCGACCAAGGAGCTGTTCCGATGGCCCCCGAGTCCACCACCCTGCTCGACCGGCCCCGCCAGCCGTGCCCGCCTCCGCCACTGGACTGGCTCACCCTGGCCGACGCCTTCGAGGTCGCCTGCCTGGTGCGCTGCACCCCACCCCCGGCCACCGACGCCCGCCGGGTCGACGCCGGCACGCACCGCGGCGGGATCGCCGAGTTCAACCGCCAGGACGCGGCGCAGCGGATGCGGCAGCTGCTGCAGCGGCTGGACGTGCCGGTGGAGCACGAGCTGACCACGGGCGGCCTGCGCCGCCGGTACGAGCTGCACCGGCTGTCGGTGCCCCGGGAGCACCGGTCGGCGTACGCGGCCCTGCTGGAGGCCGGCTGGCGGCAGGGTCGCCGGGAGCTGCTCGGCGGTCCCTTCCCGGGCGCCTCCACGGCCCGCCGGGTGTGGCGGCCCCGGCTGGCCGCCGCGGCGTGGCGGGCGGCGCTGCTGGCCGGCGGGCGGCACGTGCGCCGGCACAGCCTCGGCATCCGGCTGGCCGACCGGGACCTGGCCGCGGTGCTGGTCCGGGGCGCGGCGCTGCTGGAGGTCCCCGCGGTGCTCCGCCCCGGCGCGGGCTGCTTCCTGGTGAGCGTGGCCAACGGCGCGCACCGGGCGCGGATCGTGGACAGCGCGACCCTGGTCCCCGCGGCGACCGCCTCCTGAGCGGTACGCCCCGGCGGCAACGTGCCTGCAACACTGCCCGGATAAGGTCCAGACTGCCCGGATGGCGTCCGGTCGTGGCGCCGCGATCCCCGGGCAGTACGTCCACGGGAGTGTTGATCTGCGCTTGCCTCGCCCCATCGCCGACCATGTCGCCCCGTCCGCACCGGGGTGGCACACCGGCGACGTGGGCCAGCTGGCAACCCTGTTGCACGGGCACAGGATCGCGGCGCGGCTCAGCCAGGAGGCACTCGCCGAGGCGGCCGGGGTCGCCGTGCGGACCGTGCGCAACCTGGAGGGCGCCCGGATCGCCCGGCCGCGCCGCCGGACCGTGGAGGAGATTGCCAACGCCCTGGGCCTGACCGGTGAGCCGCGCGCCCGGTTGCTCCAGACCGTGCACGCGGCTGGTGCGGCACCGGCGTGGCAGCACAGCAGCCTTCCCCCGGTGGTGCCGGACTTCGTCGGTCGGCGGGCCGAGCTGGACCAGTTGATCGCGCAGGCACGGGGCCTCGCCGCCCGGTCGGGCAACGCCACCGTCGTGGTCAGCGGCCAGCCCGGGGTCGGCAAGACCAGCCTGGTGGTGCGGGCGGCACACCTCCTCGCGGCGGAGATCGCCGGCATCGCGTGCCACATCGACCTGCGCGGGACGGACCTGGAGCCGCTCTCGGCCGACCAGGCGATGGACCAACTGCTCGCGGCCCTACGCGGGACCGGGGGCGGATGGACACCGCACAGCCCGGGGGAACGGCTCGCGCTCTACCGGATGCTGACCGCCGACCGTACCGGGCTGCTGGTCCTCGACAACGCGGCCACCGAGACCCAGGTGCGACCGTTGCTCCCGACGGGCCCCGGCTGGCTGACGCTGGTGTCCAGCCGGTTCAACCTCGGCGGGCTGGACAGCACCTGCCGGCTGCGCCTGGAGGATCTCGACGAGGCCAGCGCGACGGGTCTGATCGAGGAGATCGTCGGGGCCGACCGGGTGTCGGCCGAGCCGGAAGCCACCCGCGAGCTCGTGCGGCTCTGCACCGGGCTGCCGCTCGCCCTGCGGGTGGCCGGGAACCGGCTCGCCTCCCGGCCGTCCTGGAGCGTCGGCTGGCTGGTCGAGCGGATCCGCGACGAGAGCCGCCGCCTCGACCTGCTGCATCCCGGGGACACCCGGGTCCGGGCCGGGCTGAGCCTGTCCTACGGGCAGCTGCCACAGCTCGCGCGGCAGACCCTGCGCCGGCTCGCGTTGTTGCCCTGGCCGGAGTACTCCGTCGCCGCCGTGGGCCAGTTGTTGGCGGTCGACGTCGACGAAGCCGAGGCGACGCTCGAGATGCTGGTCGACGCCAGCCTCCTGGCCCCGGCGGCGGCACCCGGCCGCTACGTGTTGCACGACCTGCTTCGCGTCTTCGCCGCCGAACGTCTCGCCGCCGAGGAGTCGCCGGCGGACCGCGACGAGGCCGCCGACCGGGTACGGGCCTGGCTGCTCGGGATGGTCGAGGTCGCCGGCAGGTGGCTCGACCCGGACCCCGGGCGGCAACCGGCCGCCGGCGCCGAGTTCGGCAGCGGCCAGGGCGCCATGGCCTGGCTCACCGCCGAGCGGCACGGCTGGTGGTGGGCTGTGCGGCAGGCCGGGGCGGCAGGGCGGCACCGGGACGTGATCGCGGCCGCCGAGGCGCTCTACTGGTACTCGGACCGCTACCACCACGTGATCGACTGGCCCGAACTCTTCGGCCTCGCCGTCGCCGCGGCGCAGGCCAGCGGCGACCCGGTGGCGGAGGCCGCGCAGCGCAACGCCCTGGGGTGGGCCCAGAGCGTGGTGCTCGGCCGGCCGGCGGACGCGGTCACGCAGCACCGCCGGGCCTACCGGCTGGCCGCCGCGGCGGGTGACCGGCGCACCCTCGGCTGGGCGTGTTTCTACCTCGTCGGGGTGCGCTACCGCGACGGAGACCTGGCCGGCGCCGCCGAGACCTGCGCCCGGGCGCTGCGGGAGTTGACCGAGGCGGGGGACCTGACCGGACGGCTGATCACGTCGTACAGCCTGGCCGACATCCGGCGGGAGCAGGGCGACGCGGCTGCGGCCGTGACCCACCTGCGGCGCGCGCTCGACGACTGGCGGGCCGCCTCGGCGGCCCAGCCGGCCAGCCGGCAGTTCGCCAGTCGTCCCCTGACGGGTTGGATCCGGCATCGGCTCGGGCGTGCCCACGCCGACCTCGGGCAGTGGACCGAGGCGATCGCGTCGATGGGGGCGGCGGCCGCCGACTTCACGGCCGGGGGCGACCCGTACGGTTCCGGCGAGGCGGCGCTGGGTCTCGCCGAGGTGCTGCTGCGGTCCGGTGACTCGCGAGGTAGGCGGGTCCTGCTGGACGCGATACGCGACTTCGAGGCCGACGGTGACCGGAGGCGGGCGGCCCGGGCCCGGAAGCTGCTCGGCTCCCTCTCGGACCTCGACACGTCAAATTGCCGGTGATCTTGCCTGGTTGACCGGCGTCGTCGCCCCTAGCGTCTCCCTGGGTGTCATCCGCCCGTTGCCGGGCGAGGAGAAGTCGCGGCCCGCCGAGGTTGGCGAACCGGACGGGTGGCGCCGGCACCTCCTCCGGATCGAGGGGTGCACCGATGCTTGGGAGCGCTCCCGAGCAGTAATTCTGGAAGGAGCCTCGTGGCTACGAGCACGAGTGGAACCCGTCGCCGAAGAGGACTGGCGATACCCCTGCTGGTCCTCACCCTGGTCGGCGGCGGGACGGTCGCCGCCGGGGGCACGGCGTCGGCAGCACCGGCGAACCCGGCCGGGGTGACGGACAGCGGCCTCGACTTCGGACGGACGAAGACCGGTGACCGGGTGGACCTGACCGGCGGGGCCGGCCGGTTCGACGCGGGCCGGACCGGGAGGTCCGAGCCGCAGCAGCAGAGCAGGCCCACCGGTCCCGCCCGATACGTCGTCGAGTTGGCCGAGGATCCGGTGACCACGTACACCGGCGGGATCTCGGGGCTGCCCCGGACCCGCCCGGCAGCCGGCAGGCGGCTGGAGCCCCAGTCCACGGCGGCCACGGCGTACCGGAAGCACCTGGGCACCCAGCGGAACGCCGTGGCCGAGGCGGCCAAGATCAAGGTCGACCAGGTCTACACCACCGCCTTCGACGGGTTCTCCGCCACGCTGACTCCCACCCAGGTCGACGCGCTGAAGCGGGACAAGCGGGTCCGCTCGGTCACCGAGTCCCGCAAGGTCAGCATCGACCGGGCGACAGCGGGCGAGGCCACGCCGACGCCCGCCGCGCCGACCGCCGCCGCGCCGACCGCCGCCGCGCCGACCGGCGACGCGGCAACGGGCGCCGAGGTGGCCGCCGCGCCGAAGCCCACCGGGCCGAAGCCGGGCAGCGGCACCGGCGCCGGGACCGTGATCGGCGTCCTGGACACCGGCATCTGGCCGGACAGCCCGTCGTTCGCCAGGGCCATGCCGGCCCCGGCGGGCTGGCACGGCACCTGCCAGACCGGGTACGCCTTCGCGGTCGAGCACTGCAACGGCAAGATCGTCGGCGCCCGGTACTTCGCCGACACGTATCTCGCGGCTGCGGGCGAGCTGCCGGAGGGCGAGGTCCTGTCCCCCCGGGACATGGTCGGGCACGGCACGCACACCGCTTCGACCGCGGCCGGACTGCCGGTCGGGGACGTCACCATCTCGGGGCGGCACTTCGGTCCGATCTCCGGCGTGGCGCCGGACGCTCAGATCGCCGTCTACAAGGTCCTGTGGGGCGGTTCCGGGTACGACGCCGATATCATCGCCGGCATCGACGCCGCGGTCGCCGACGGCGTCCAGGTGCTCAACTACTCGATCGGGAAGCAGTTGGGGGACTGGGAACCGAACACCCCCATCGGCACCGCCTTCCTCAACGCCACGCTCGCCGGGGTCTTCGTCTCGGCGTCCGCCGGCAACGACGGCTTCAGCGGCGCGATCAGCAACGCCCAGCCGTGGGTGACCACGGTCGGCGCGGCAGTGACCAACGTGAACGAGGGAACGGTCCAGGTCGGCAACGGCACCAGGATCGTGGGCGCCTCGCTGGACGTCCTTCCCGGTGGTAAGCCCCGCCCGCTGGTCTTCGGCGAGCAGGCCGGCACGTTGGAGGACGGCTCGGCGTACTGCTACGGCCTGGACCCGGCGAAGGTGAAGGACAAGGTGGTCGCCTGCGCGCTGGACCACCCGTACGACCAGGTGGCGGAGGCCAAGGCCAACGGTGCCGCGGCGGTCGTCCTCTTCGACCCCGTGGGCAACTTCCGGGTCAACTCGATCTACGACTTCCCGGTGCTCTACCTGAACACCAAGGAGCAGGCCGGCAAGATCTTCAACTACCTGATGCGCCACCCGACCGACGGCACCGCGCTGCTCACCTCCGGCGGTGACGGGTCCAGCGTCCCCGGCGTGCCGAGCGTCGCGGACTACTCGTCCACCGGGCCGGACAAGACGCACAACGGGCTCATGAAGCCCGACCTGGTCGCCCCCGGCAGCGACATCATCGCGGCCGTCTCCCCGCCCGGGAACTTCGGCCGGCAGTACGACGCGTACTCGGGCACCTCGATGGCGGCCCCGCACGTGGCCGGCGCGGCCGCGATCCTGCGGGCCGAGCACCCCGACTGGTCGCCCGGGGCGGTGGCCTCGGCACTGCGCACCACCGCCATCGACACGGTGGGCACCGACAACCCGCTGACCCAGGGCAGCGGCCTGCTGACCCTGGACCGGGCCGGCGACCCGGGGCTGGTCATCGAACCGGCCGCCGCCGACCTGGTCGCGTTCAGTACGGCGGCCCAGCCGGACGGCCGGGACCTGAACCTGCCGTCGATCTCCCTGCGCGAGTACGACGGGACCAGGCAGGTGACGCTGACCCGCAAGCTGACCAACGTCGGTGGCACGAAGGAGACGTACCGGGCCTCGGTCACCGGGCTGCCGGGCATGCAGGTCAGCGTGACGCCGACGGTGGTGACGATCCCAGCGGGCAGGACCGCCACGGTCACCATCAGGCTCCGGCGCGGCAGCGCCCCGTGGGACCGCTACGTCACCGGCGCGATCACCTGGCGCAGCGATGCCCACCAGGTGCGGATTCCGGTCGCCGCGCGCCCGTGGGGCATCTCCCCCAGGCCGTACGACGACAACCTGGAGGAGTTCGGCCGGATCGTCAACGGCGCCTACGGGCTGCTGGAGCCGGGCTTCACCGGCACGATCTCCGGCCGGTCGACCGGCTACGCCCCCATGCGGTGGGACTCGTACTCGATGCCGGCGGGCGTCAACGGCGGGGTCTTCGATCGGGAGGCCCTCGGGGTCCGGGCGCACACCTTCACGGTGCCGGCGGGCAGCGCCGGGATCGTGGTGCAGACCGCCGCCGACGACCCGAACACCAACCTCGACCTCTGGCTGTACAAGGGTGACAAGCTGGTGTACCGGAGTGCCAGCGCCTGGCACAGCAGCGAGCGGGCCTGGACCTTCATGCCGGAGGCCGGCACCTACACGGCGTACGTCTTCGCGCAGGCCTCCGGCAGCCCGGTCGTCGACTACCGGCTCGGCCACGTGATCCTCAGCCGCGACGGCCACTACGCCCCCGCCACGCTGGAGCTGCCGGCCAGGGTGGAGCGGGGTACGACCCCGTCGTACAAGCTCCGGCCGAACGCACCGCTGGAGGAGGACCTCGAGTACTGGGCGTACACCGAGTTGTCCACCAACGGGGCGGTGATCCCCGGGCAGCTGGTCTCCACCACGCAGTACTTCTGGCAGTGACCCACTGGTTCCGGGCTCGGGTGGGTGGAGCGCGCAGCTCCCCCACCCGGGGCCGGACCGGCCGGGTGGGCGCCGGATCGGCCGGGCTTGCGCGGCGGGTGCCCCACGGCGCAGAGTGCTGCCCGTGAGCCGACACTGGTCTGTGCGCGGCCGGCGCCGGACCGCCGCCCCGCTGGCGCTCCTCCTGCTGCTCGTGGCCGGTCTGTCCGGCTGCCGGGACGAGCCCACCGAGCCGGTCCGCATCCGGATCGCCACGGGTAGCCCCACGGCCGTCTACCACGCGTTCGGCCAGTCGCTGGCCGCGCTGCTCAACCGGGAGCTGCCCGGTGTGCAGGCCAGCGTGGAGATCACCGCGGCGTCCGCGCAGAACGTCCGGCTGGTCGGCTCCGGCCAGGCGGAGCTGGGCTTCACCCAGGCCGACGTGCTGCCGCCGCGTGCGCCGGAGCACCCCGCGGTGCTCGCCGTGGCCCGGGTCTACGACGACCTGCTGCACCTGGTCACCACGGCCGGTGGTCCGGTACGCACCCTGGCCGACCTGCGGGGCCGGCGGGTGTCGGTGGGCGCCGACGGCTCCGGCACCGAGGTCACCGCCAGCCGGCTGCTGGCCGTCGCCCAGCTCGGCGGCGACCGGGTCCACCAGGAGCATCTCGGCCTGGACGCCTCGGTGACGGCGCTGCGCGCCGGCCGGATCGACGCCTTCTTCTTCTCCGGCGGCCTGCCGGTGCGCGGCGTCACCGAGCTGGCCGGCAGCACGTCGTTGCGCATGGTCGACCTGGGCGACTGGACCGAGCCGCTGCGCCGCGGGTACGGGCAGGTCTACGTGACCCGGGACATCCCCCGCTCGGTCTACGGGGCGGACCCGGTCAGCACGGTGGCGAACCCGAACTACCTGATCGCCAGTGCCGGCCTGCCGGCGGCGCTGGTGCGCGAGGTGACAAGGCTGTTGATGGAGCGGCGGGAGGAGCTGGCCGCGGCGCACCCGGCGGCCGGCCGGATGAGTCCCCGGTCGGCGATCGTCACCACCCCGCTGCCGCTGCATCCGGGCGCGGCCGACTGGTACCGCGCCACCAAGCCCTGAGGCGGGCTCAGCGGCGCCCGGCGTCGGAGCCGACCGGTTCGACCGGGTCGTCGCCGAGCGCGGGAGCGGGTTCGTCCGGCTCGACGGGCTCGTCGTCCGGGGCTGGGAACCACACCTCGGCGACCAGCCCCCGCGGCTCGCCCTGACGCATGGTGAGCCGGCCGTCGGAGGCGTCGACCAGCACCGCGACGATGGTCAGCCCGAGCCCGGCGCCGTCGACGTTCTGCACGTCCGGTGCCCGCCAGAACCGCTCGGTGGCCTGGTCGAGCTGACCGGCCGTCATGCCGGGGCCGGTGTCCCGCACCTCCAGCGCGATGCCGCCGTCGGCCGGACGTACGGTCACCGTCACCGCTCCCCCGGCGCCGCTGAACTTGACCGCGTTGTCGATCAGCGCGTCGAGCGCCTGGTCGACGGCGGTCGGCACGGTCCGGGCGTAGGCCGGCGTGCCGGCGCCGTGGAGCGCGAGGGTGACCGACCGGTGGCGGGCGAGCGGCAGCCAGGCCGCCACCCGGGAGGCGGCGATCGCGGCGGCGTCCACGGTGACCCGCTGGTTCTCCTCCCGCTCGGCGCGGGCCAGGGTGAGCAGCGCGTCGAGCACGGTGGCCAGGCGGTCGGTCTCCTCCAGCGCCAGCTGGTGCTCGGCCCGGCCGTCGGGGTCGGTGAGGCTCGGCCCCAGCTCCTCCACCCGCAGCCGCAGCGCGGTGAGCGGGTTGCGCAGCTGGTGGCTGGCGTGCGCGACGAACGCCCGCTGCCGGTCCATCACGTCGGAGACGGCGTCGGCCATGGCGTTGAAGCTGGTGGCCAGCCGGCGCAGCTCCGGCGGGCCGAGGCGGGGGCGGACCCGGGCCCGCCGGTGTCCCTCGGCGATCTCGTGGGTGACCGCGTCCAGCTCGGTGACCGGGCGCAGCACCCAGCCGGCCAGCCCGAACGCGGTGGAGACGCAGGCCAGCACCGCGAGCAGGCCGATCCCGGCGAGCAGCAGCCACCAGGCCGTGACCGTGCGGCGCACCTTGGCCGCCGGGGTGGTGGTGACCACGGCGCCGAGCACCTCACCGCCGTCGTTGATCGGGACCGCCACCACCAGCGGCCCGCCCACCCACGGGCGGACCGCCTCCGGCCGGCTGAACTGCTGCCCGGCCAGCGCGGTGTCCAGGGCCAGGTCGGTGCCCGCGCCGAACTCCCAGCGCGTCGAGGCGACCACGGTCCGGCGGTCCCGGTCGACCACGGCCGCACCGATGCCGTAGAGGTCGTCGTAGGCGGCGAGTTCCGCGTCCAGCGGGCCGGGGGTGCCGCCACGCAGCGCCGGGCCGGCCAGCGAGGCGAACCGGGTGGCGTCGGCGAGCCGGTCGGCGCGGACCCGGTCGGTCTCCCGGGTGGCCAGGGTGGCCGCCAGCGGGGTCTCCAGGGCGAGCAGCACCAGCACCATCAGCAGCAGGTAGCTGATCACCAGCCGGCGACGCACGGCGGCCTCCTCACTTGCCGCGGAGCCGGTAGCCGACCCCGCGGACGGTTTCCACCAGCGTCGGGTCGCCGAGCTTGCCGCGCAGCGACCCGACGTGCACCTCCACGGTGTGCCGGTCGGCCCAGGTGGTGCCCCAGACGTCGAGCAGGATCCGGTCCCGCGGGACGGCGACCCCGGGCTGGCGGGCCAGGGAGAGCAGGATGTCGAACTCCTTGCGGGTGAGCGCCACGGGCCGGCCGGCGACGCTGACCGTCCGGCCGCCCACGTCGATGCGTACGGCGCCGGCCTCGATGAGACTGCGCTCCGGCGCGGTGTGCGCGGCCCGGCGCAGCACCGCCTCGATCCGCGCCTGGAGCTCCACCATGGAGAACGGTTTCACCACGTAGTCGTCGGCGCCCAGCCGCAGCCCGAGCACCCGGTCACGTTCCTCGCCTCGGGCGGTCACCGCGATGATGCCGAGCTGGCTGCTGCGCCGGCGCAGCTCCCGGCACAGGTCGGTGCCGTCCCCGTCGGGCAGGGTCAGGTCGAGCAGCACCAGGTCGCAGGGGGCGGCGGAGAGCGCGGCCTCGACGGTGGCGGCGTGCTCCACCTCGTACCCGCGCCGGGTGAGCGCCGACGACAGGGCGGCGGCCACCCGACGATCGTCCTCGACCAGGAGGATCCGCACCCGTGCCTCCATCCGCTCGACGTGCTGCCCTGCGAATGGTGGCAGACGACGCGGCGGGACGGGAGGCCCGGTGGGCTTCTAGGCTGCGGTGGTGATCTACAAGATTCTGGCCGACAGCGAGTGGGAGCAGGCGCGGGCGGACGGGCGGTTCGCCGGCACCGCGATGGACCGGCAGGACGGCTACATCCACCTGTCCGGGGCGGACCAGGTGGTGGAGACCGCCCGCCGGGTCTTCGCCGGGGCCACCGGCCTCACCGTCCTCGCCGTGGACGAGACGCGGCTCGGCGACGCCCTGCGCTGGGAGGTGTCCCGGGGCGGCGCGCTCTTCCCGCACCTCTACGCGGCGCTGCCGGTGGAGGCGGTGGTGGCCGCGCATCCCCTGCCCGCCGACCGGCCCGCCGCCGACGCGGTGGCCGAACTGGTGGCGTGACGGCTCGCTATGCTGCGACGTGCCCGCCCGCCGGCTCCGGGAGCCCGGCGCGGCCGGGTGGCCCTGGCCCGGCCGGGCGCGCGGCGGTCAGCCGGCGCGGCCGTCCGGCACCGACGGCGCGACGACGCGCCCTGCCACGATGCGAGTTGACATGACTGACACCAACGACCGGTCCGCCTCCGTCTTCGTCCACCCGACGGCCGACGTGGAGGACGGCGCCAAGGTCGGCGACGGCACCAAGGTCTGGCACCTGGCCCACATCCGGTCGAGCGCGCAGGTCGGCGCCGGCTGCGTCATCGGCCGCAACGTGTACGTCGACGCGCAGGTCACCGTCGGCGACCGGGTGAAGATCCAGAACAACGTGTCGGTCTACCAGGGCGTGACCATCGAGGACGAGGTCTTCGTCGGCCCCTGCGCCGTGTTCACCAACGACTTCCGCCCCCGCGCCCAGAACCCGGACTGGACCATCACCCCGACCATGGTCCGCCGGGGCGCCTCGATCGGCGCCAACGCGACCCTGGTCTGCGGCATCGAGGTGGGCGAGTACGCGATGATCGCCGCCGGCTCGGTGGTCACCCGGGACGTCAAGCCGTACCAGCTGGTGGCCGGCAACCCGGCCCGGCCGAAGGGCTGGGTGGACGAGAAGGGCGAGGTCGTCTCCCGGGACGTCGACAACCCGCCGCACCAGGGCTGAGCGCGCGGCGCCGCCGCGACGCGAGCGGGCCCCGGCCGTCACACGGCCGGGGCCCGGAATTCGCGGAAGGGTCAGCCGCCGATGACCACGCGGCGGACGCCGGCCCACCGCGCCGGGTCGGTGACCCGGCGGCCGTCGACCAGCACCGTCACGCCCGGCAGGTCGGCCGGGGTGAGGTTGCGGTACTCGGCGTGGTCGGCCTGGATGACCGCGGCGCCGACCGGCTCGCCCTCGTAGCCGGGCAGGCCGTGCGCGGCCAGCTCCTCGTTGGTGTACATCGGGTCGGCGACGTACGGGACGGCGCCCCGCGCGCGCAGCGCCTCGACGGTCGGGAAGACGCCGGAGAACGCGGTCTCCTTGACGCCGCCCCGGTAGGCCGCGCCGAGCACCAGCACGCCCACCCCGGTCAGATCCCCGTACGCGGCCGCGAGCAGATCGACGGCGTATTCCGGCATGGCGGCGTTGGCCTCGCGGGCCGAGCGGACCACGGTGGCCGCCGGGTCGTTCCACAGGTACATCCGCGGGTAGATCGGGATGCAGTGGCCGCCGACGGCGATGCCGGGCGAGTGGATGTGGCTGTACGGCTGGGTGTTGCAGGCCTCGATGACCTTGGTGACGTCGACGCCCACCGTGTCGGCGAAGCGGGCGAACTGGTTCGCCAGGCCGATGTTGACGTCGCGGTAGGTCGTCTCGGCGAGCTTGGCCAGCTCGGAGGCCTCGGCCGAGCCGAGGTCCCAGACGCCGTTCGGGCGGTCGAGGTCGGGCCGCTCGTCGAAGTCGAGCACCGCCTCGTAGAAGCGCACGCCGTGCTCGGCCGACGCCTCGTCGATGCCGCCGACGAGCTTGGGGTAGCGGCGCAGGTCGGCGAAGACCCGGCCGGTGAGCACCCGCTCCGGGCTGAACACCAGGTGGAAGTCCTGGCCGGCGGTGAGGCCGGAGCCCTCCTCCAGCATGGAGGCCCAGCGGTTGCGGGTGGTGCCGACCGGCAGGGTGGTCTCGTAGCTGACCAGGGTGCCGGGCTTGAGCCCGCGGGCGATGGCCCGGGTGGCGTCGTCCATCCAGCCGAAGTCCGGCACGCCCTCGGCGTCGACGAAGAGCGGCACGACCACGACGACGGCCTCGGACTCGGCGACCGCGGCGGCCGTGTCGGTGGTGGCCGACAGGAGCCCGGCGGCGACCGCCTCCTTCAGCTTGACGTCCAGGTCGGTCTCGCCGGGGAACGGCACGGCGCCGTCGTTGACCAGCTGGACGACCCGCTCGGAGACGTCGGCACCGATCACGCGGTGCCCCTTCGAGGCGAACTGCACGGCGAGCGGCAGACCGATCTTGCCGAGCGCGACGACGCAGATGTTCATGAAACTACTTTCCTCCAGAGGGCCACATTCGGCGCAGGCGGGCAAGGAACCGACCGGGGGTCACCGGCGTGATCGCGACGATCACCTGGCCCTTGTGATTGGTGGTGGGCGTGACGAGGTGGAGCCGGACGCCGCGCCGGGCCAGCCGCCGGGGCGCCGCGACGCGGCGGTCCGTCCGGAGCGGCGCCGAGGCGATCCCGCCCAGCGCGGTCACCTCGGCACGCACCACCCGACGCCCCCCGTTCGCCGCGGCGACCGCGAGCAGCCGGTCCACCGCGAAGTCCGTCCGTACGACGGTACCGGTGCCGTCGGGCGCGACCGACGTCACACCCGCCACCTCGCCCACGCTGACCCGGACCGCCCCGGGGGCCAGTTCGGACAGCACGGCCCAGGGGCTGCGCGCGGTGACCACCAGGGCGCGGGCGCCGGCGGCGTCCCGGCCCCAGGCCAGCCCGGTCGCGGTCAGCTTGGCCAGTACCTTGCCGGCCCGGTCGGTGACGTCGTACCAGTCGTCCGGGTAGCCGAACGCCGGGTCGCGGAAGCCGACGTGGTGGGCGTACCAGCGGCCGTCGGCGATGGTGACCTCGGGCAGCGCCTTGTCGGCCTGCTGCCCGATCAGCTCCCGGAGTTGCGCCAGGTCGCCGTCGCGCGCCACGGCGAGCCGCAGCCGCAGGTCGGGCGCCATCCGGGCCAGGACGCCCTCGGTCAGGTACGCCTCGGCGAGCTTGCGGATCCGGTCGTGGACGTGCTGCTGGACGTCCGGGGAGAGGCCCAGGAACTCCGTCCGGAGCAGCTTCGCGACCTCCCAGCTGAAGTGGCGCAGCAGCACCGCGTCCCGGTGCGGGCCCGGCTCGATGAGCCCGGCCACGAACCCGACGAGTTCCTCGGCGCAGCGCAGCCGCTCCTCGAAGCGGCTGGCGTAGGTGATGTTCTGCGCGTTCTCCCGCTTGACCGCGTAGTAGTACTCGTAGTCGGCGAGGACGGAGATCTTGTTCGCCCGGAAGCAGGCCTCCAGCGTGAACGGCTGGTCGCTGCCCATCGGCATGTCGGTGCGGAACCGCAGGCCGTGGCGCTCCACCAGGGCCCGCCGGAACAGCTTGGTGTTCGACAGCGACCAGGGCAGCGCGCTGTCGAAGAGGTCGAGCCGTTCCTGGGTGCTCCCGTAGACCGCCTGGTGCACGTAGCGCTTGTTGGTGCCGACCATCCGGCCGAGCACCACGTCGGAGTCCCAGCGGTCGGCGGCGGCCACCAGGCGCTCCAGCGCCTCGGGGCCGAGGTGGTCGTCGGAGCCGATGAAGAAGACGTACCGGCCGCGGGCGTGGTCCAGGCCGAGGTTGCTCGGTGCGGCCGGGCCGCCCGAGTTGGCCTGGTGCAGCACCCGGACCGTCTCCGGGTAGCGGGCGGCGTACCGGTCCAGCTCGGCGCCGCTGCCGTCGGTGGAGCCGTCGTCGACCGCCACGACCTCCAGCCGGTCCAGCCCGATGGTCTGCCCGACCAGCGACTCCAGGCAGGTGGTCAGGTACGGCATGGTGTTGTAGACGGCGACGACCACCGTCACGTCCGGCTGACGGCTCACGCGCCGACCCCCACCGAGGTCGGGAGCGGGTCGCCGGCCGGCCGGGACGAGGCGTCGGGCAGCAGCCGGGAGTAGACGGCGTCGAGCACCTGCGCCTGCGCCTCCCAGGTCCAGCCGGCCAGCAGACCCGGCCGGTCGTACGCGGCGCGGTAGCGCGCCGGGTCGGCGAGCACCGCGGTGACCGCCCGGACGAAGTCGGCCACGTCCTCGGCCGTGAACACCTCGCCCTGCCCGGTCTCCCGGACAGTGTCCGCCATCGTCCGCACGTCGGAGACGACCAGCGGGAGGCGGGCGTGTGAATACTCGAAGAACTTGGTGATCAGCGCGATCTCGTGGTTGGGCCAGTGCTGGATCGGGATGACGCCGACCTGCGCGCCGGACAGGAACCGGACCACCTGGTGGTGCGGGACGTAGGGCAGCAGGTGCACGCGGTCCGCCACGCCCAGCTCGCCGGCCCGGGTGACCAGACCCTTGACGTACGCCGAGGTGGGCTTGTTGACCACGAACGCGACGTGCGCGCCGGGCAGCCGGGGCAGCGCCTCGACCATCACCCCGAGGCCACGCTTGGCGGCGGCCACCCCGCTGTAGACCAGCAGCGGGGTGTCCGGGCCGATGCCGCAGAGCGCGCGGATGTCCGGAACCGGCTCGCCCGCGTCGGCCGGCAGCTCGTCCACGGCCGGGGCGTTGAGCACCACCGCCGGGCGCTCCGCCAGCCCGTGCTCGCGGCGCAGCAGGTCGGCCAGGCCGCCGGAGACGGTCATCGTGGCGTCCGCGTACGGCACGTACTCCCGCTCGTGCGCCACGTTGCCGGGCAGCCAGCGGGCGTTGTCCCGCCACGGCTGCACACCGGGCAGGTACTCGTGGGCGTCCCAGACCAGCGCGACCCGGCGGCCCTTGGCGGCGGCCCGGATCTTCGCGCGGGCGCCGACGCCGATCATCCGGAAGTCGTTGGCGTGGATCAGGTCCGGGGCCAGCTCGTCGACGACCGGGCCGTAGGCAAGCTCGTAGTCCCACAGCCCCGGTTCGAGGCGGCGCCACGCGCCGTCGCCGCGCAGCCGCTGCCAGAACAGCGTGTACGCCCGGTCCCAGGGACCGTCGAGCTTGCGGCTCTTGCGGGCCTGGTGGAGCTGCCGGTTGCGGAAGCCCACCCACTTGCGGGTCAGGCCGGCGAGCTTCTCCTCGGCCCGCAGCGCAGCCCAGGGCAGCCCGCCGGGCCGGCCGGCGCCGGACTCCCGGGCCGCGGTGGTCAGCGCCGCCCGCCGGACCGCCAGGTCGGCCCGCCAGGCCTTCACCGCCTGGGTGCGGTGGGCGGCGATGCCGGACGGCGGGTAGGCGAACGGCCGGCGCAGCCACACCCGCCGGAACTCGTGCCGGCGCTTGGCGAGCGGCTCGGGCATCGGGATCAGGCGGACCTCGGCGTCGCCGAGTCGCCAGCGCTGCGGCTGCCCGACGGGTGCGCGCCCGAGGAGGACGACGTCCCAGCCGGCCTCGGCCGCCGACCGTGCGGCCTTCTGCACCCGGGAGTCACCGATGACCCCGTTGTCCACCAGCATGACGACCCGTCCCCGGGTGGCCGCCGGGGCGGTCGTGCCGTCAGATCCCATTCCTGCCCGTCTCCGTTGTCACCAGCACCGCACCCGCGGACCCGAGCGAGTCTACGACAACGGGTCCGCGGAAACGCCCGCCGCCGTCGGCGGTCCGCGGCCTCCGGCGTCGATTGCTACCCTCCATGCTGTTCAACGACCGGCGACCTCGTCCGTTCGCGGGCCGGGCCGGCGTCGCGCCTCTCCGACGGGCCGCGCCCGCCGTCGGATCATCCCAGCTGAGCGCGGACAGGATCGCAGCATGGACGTGGTGACGACCAAGGAACCGAGCCGGCCGACGCCGGCACCGGAGCCGGGCCGCCCCGGCGCGGGCGGGCGGCTGTGGGCCGCCGCCCGGTACGCCCTGCCCGCGCTCGCGGTCTACGCCGTGATCCGCCTGGTCGGTGTGCTCAGCGTCTCCCTCTGGGCGCGCAACGTGGGCATGTCCCTGGGTGAACGGCTCACCCGGGCCGACGGCAACTGGTACCTCGCGATCGCCCAGCACGGGTACGACGGGTACGAGAAGACGCAGAGCAACATGGCGTTCTTCCCGCTCTATCCCGGTCTCACCGCGGGCCTGGACCGGATCTCCCCGTTCAGCCCGCGCGAAGCGGCGCTGATCGTGGCCTGGCTCGCCGCACTGGCGGCCGCCTGGGGGCTCTTCGCGATCGGCGCCCACCTGCACGACCGGCGCACCGGCGTCCTGCTCGCCGCGCTCTGGGCAGCCATGCCGCACGGCGTCGTGGAGTCGATGGGCTACAGCGAGAGCCTGTTCACCGCCCTGGCCGCCTGGACGCTGTACGCGCTGCTGCGCCGCCGGTGGCTCACCGCGGGTGTGGTCTGCCTGTTCGCCGGCCTGACCCGGCCGACCGCCTCGTCGCTGATCCCGGTGGTGGTGTTGGCCGCGCTGCTGGCGATCGTCCGGCGCCGCGACGGCTGGCGGCCCTGGGTCGCCCTGCTGCTGGCCCCGGCCGGCTGGCTGGCCTACCTGGCCTGGGTGGGCGCGCGGACCGGGCGGCCGGACGGCTGGTTCCACATCCAGTCGGCCGGCTGGGGCACCACCTTCGACTTCGGCGTCTACACGGTGGAGCGGGGGCAGCAGGCCCTGGTGCAGGTGGCCGCGCTGCCGCTGCTGGTGGTCACCGTCGTGGCGCTACTGTCGATCATGTTCTTCGTGCTGAGCGCGCTCGACCGGCAGCCCTGGCAACTGCTGCTCTACAGCGGGCTGCTGCTGCTCACCACGCTCGGCGCGGCCGGCTACTACCACTCCAAGGCGCGGTTCCTGCTGCCGGCGTTCCCGCTGCTGCTGCCGGCCGCCGTCGGCCTGGCCCGGGCCGGCTGGGCGCGGGCGGCCACGGTGCTGGTGACGCTGACCGCGTTCTCCGCCTACTTCGGCGGCTACCTGCTGCTGATCTGGACGAAGTCGCCCTGACAGGTCACCCGGTGACGGGCCGGACGGCCGTCACCGGGTGAACGGCCGGACGTCCCAGAGCCAGACGTCGTCGACCCGCTGCCCCGGGCCGTACAGCGCGTCGAGCACGGTCTTCAGGTCGTCGTGGCGGCGGGCTCCCCGATCGGGCAGCGCCACCGCGTCGGCCTTCCAGTACCGGACGTCGGCCCGCGCCTGGGCGATCTCGGCCGGGCCGACCGCGGTCCCCCGTTCGCCGAGCGAGACGGCGGTGAGCAGCTTGGCGGTCGGCTGGGGGTCGACGCCCCACCGGCCGGTGGCGTCGGTGGCGGAGACCGGCGCGAGGAAGTAGCCCTCCGGCACCGCGAAGCCGGCCACCGCCGCGGAGCTCCAGTAGAGCGACGTCATGCCGTTGACCGGCACCGGGACCAGGGTGCGACCAGGGGCCACGTGGTCGTGCCAGGCGCCGCTGGTGACGAAGTCCGGCACCGGGTTACGGCCGCGGGCCTCCAGCGGCATGGGCAGGATCGGCAGCAGCGCGGCGGCCACCGCCACGGCGCCCACCCGGGCCGCCAGGCGGCCGGACGGCTGGTCCCGGTGGGCGGCGAGCCGGTCCCCGGCGACGGCCAGCAGCACGCCGAGCGCCACCGTGGTGATCAACGCGAACCGGGACACCACCACGGAGTCGAACACCGGCAGGTTCTGCACCAGCGCGAACGGCGCCGGGATGTCGGTGCGGCGGGTGCCGGAGGTCCAGGTGGTGCCGATGGAGAACAGCGCCGAGACGAGGCCGACGGCCCCGAGCACCCGGACCGTGATCTCCCGGCGCAGCCACCAGAGCAGGCCGAACGCGACCACCAGCATCGACCATCCGTAGAAGCTCGCCTGCTCGGTGGTGTTCGGCGCCCAGCCGACCGCGCTGGTCGGGCCGCCGGCCACCGACTGGGTGGCGAACTTGACGAACGAGCCGAGCTTGAGGGCGTAGATGTCCGGGGTCCCCGGGTGACCGACCCGGTGCTGCGGTCCGGCGAACTGCATCCACAGCGGGTACGCGGCCGCGATCGACACCAGCACGGCGGTGATTGCGAGGCCGGGCAGCATCGGGCGCAGCCGGCGCACCGCGTCGCGGGGCCGGAAGGCCAGGTATGCCAGGACCAGCATCAGGCAGCCGAGCGCGGTGAGGAAGAGGATCTCCAGGCTGATGAAGAACTGGGCCACCACCAGGCCGCCCAACACGAGGCCGTCGCGGACCACCCGCCCGCCTCGGGACAGGGCGATCACCCGCCACACGATGAACGGCACCAGCCACTGCGCGGTGATGTGCGGGTGACCGTTGCTGTGTGAAACCAGCGCCGGCGCGAAGGCGCAGAACAGGCCGCCGATGAAGGCCGCTCCGCGGGACTCCACCACATGCCGGGAGAGCACGTAGTACCAGGCGTAGCCGGTGCCGGCCAGGTTCAGCGTGATGAACAGCAGGTAGGAGAAGGACGCGCCGAAGAGCAGGGTGACCGGGGTGAGCACGAGCCCGGGCAGCTGCATCCCGACGTTGGTCATCAGGTTCACGCCGGACGGGGCGTTCTGGAGCGTGGTGAAGAACGGGTTCTCCAGGTGGCTGACCGCGTGCGCCGCGTAGGCCAGCATCCACTCGTTGAAGCCCTGGTCGTTGGGGCGGCTGCCGAGCAGGCGCCCGTCGTAGTCCCGCCAGCCCCGGGCGGTGACCCAGAACGCGCCGGCCAGGTAGACCAGGGCGACCAGCGCGTCGACCCGCCGCCACCGGCCGCCGCCACGGCGGCCCTCGGCCGCCGCGTCCGGACCCGACCCGGTCGATGGCGCGGTCGCCGTCGGGCGCGGGGTGGACGACCCCGGATCGGACGAGTCGTCGCCCGCCGCCTCGGCACCGTCAGTGCGGACGGGCTCACGGTCGCGGGTGTCGGGCGCGGGCGAGGTCATGGCGTAGGAGTCTACGAAAGCCGTCGCTCCGGTCGGGGACCGGCCGAGGCGACGTCGTCGTGTCGCGGGCACCACGGGTGACCTGGGCCCCGGTGACCCGGGGCACGGTGCCCGGGCGGCCCGCCGGGCGGCGACAGGTCCGGCGCGCGGGACGGCGTTATTGTAGTGTCCGCACGCTGTCCGAGGGTCGTTACCTGGCCGTCGGCGGAGCAGGCACCGCATCCGGCCGATCCGTCCAGGTCGCGACGCGGCATCTCCCCACCTCCCCAGGATCGGAATCGATGAACAACGGGCGAACTCTCTGGGACTCGTTGAAACTCCCCCGGCCGCGACGGTCCGGGTCCCGACCGCACATGGTCTACCTCGCGATCGGCTTCCCGCCGGCGGCCAAGAGCTGCGCCTACCGCATGCGGGAGACGGCGAACCAGTTCGCCGCCGCGGGCTGGGACGTGACCGCGGTCACCATCGCGGACGAGGCCTGGGAGCGGGAGTACGGACTCGACCACACCCTCTCCCAGGGCCTGGACTCCCATGTCCGGGTGGTGAAGCTGCCGCTGTTCCGGGACGACCTGGAGACCGACATCCGCTCCTTCACGGAGCAGCGTGCCCTGGCGCACCTGGACTACCTGGCCAACCTGCGCAAGCAGAACCTGAAGGTCTTTCCCGAGCCGGTCTTCGGCGGCTGGCGCCCCGCGCTGGAGAAGGCGCTGCTCCAGATCCATCGGGAGCGGCACGTCGACCTGCTGGTGACGACCTGCGCCCCGTACGTCAACCTGGCCGCGACCTGGAAGCTGTGGGAGACCCACCGGGTGCCCTACGTGGTGGACTTCCGCGACGGCTGGTCCGTCGACGTGATCAACAACGGTGAGGCGTTCCCCAAGGAGTCGGTCTCCGGGCAGTGGGAGATCAAGCTGCTCACCGACGCCGTGGCCATCTGGAACGTGAACGAGCCGATCTCCCGCTGGTACCGCGAGCGCTACCCCGAGCTGGCGCACAAGATGCGGATCGTGCGCAACGGCTACGACGCGGCCAGCATCCCGGCCCAGGTCCGTCCCGCTCCCCCGGACCGCCCGCTGACCTTCGGTTACCTCGGCGCCCTGAACCTGCCCGTACCGCTGCTGAAGGCCGTACTCGAGGGCTGGCGGACGGCGCGCGCGGAGGACCCGGCACTGGCCGACGCCCGCTTCGAGGTGCGCGGCCACATCGGTGCCGCCTGGGCGCGCGGCGACAACGCGCACGCCGAGCTGCTCAAGGCCGCCGCCGCCGACGGCGTGCTGGTCGGCGGCTCGGTGCCCAAGGCCGAGGTGGTCGACCTCTACTCCCGCTGGGACGCGGTGGTACTCATGGTGACCGGCGGCCGGTACATGACCTCCGGCAAGGTCTACGAGTACATGGCGACCGGCCTGCCGGTGGTGTCGGCCCACGAGGCGGACCACGACGCCTCCACCGTGCTGTCCACCTATCCGCTCTGGACGGGGGCGGTCGGACTGGATCCGGCCGAGCTGGCCGGCGCCTTCCGGCGGGCCGCCGCGATGGCCCGCACCGCCGACGAGGCCGAGCGGGAGAAGGCCCGGGCCGAGGCGCGGCAGTACGCCCGCGAGGAGCAGCTCATCCCCGCCGTCCGGGAGGTCACCGAGCTGGTGCTGGGCGCCGGCGGACCGACCGGCACCCCGCAGGTGTCCCCCGCCGGCGCGCGCGTCCTGGCCCGAGAAGGTAGGTCATGATCGAGGTCCTGATGGTTATGGGAACCGTCCCCGGCCGGGTGGCGGTCCTGACCGACGCGCTGGAGCAGTTCCGCGCCAAGGGCGTCACGGTGCGGGTGGCCACCACCTTCGACCCGGTGGAGAAGATCCCGGCGGCGACGGAGCTGGCCGAGGTGCACCTGCTGCCCACCTCCACCGAGCTGGGCCCGCGGTTCGGCCGGATGGTCAAGCGGGCGAGCCCGGCCCGGCGGCCGTGGCTGCGCGCGCAGCGCGACCCGTGGGTCCGCCGGCACGCCAAGCGGGCCGACGTCCTGGTCGCCTTGGACGCCCAGGCGCTGCACACCGTGTGGCAGCTGGCGCAGCGGTACCGGCGGGCCGACGCGGTCTACGGCATCGCACCGGCACTGCGGGCGGTGGAGAAGCGGTCCGCGGAGCCGGCGCGCTACCGCCGGCCCCGGCTCACCACCGTCGGCCCCTCCCCGGCCGTACTGGCGAGTGCCACCCGCAGCCAGACCGTCGACCTGGCGAAGCGGGTGTTCGAGATGAGCACCGGCAAGAGGGCCATGAAGCTCAGCCCGGTGCGCTGGTTCTGGCAGGGGGCCGTCACGGCGCCCGGCCTGCCGGAGCGGCACCGGGGCAAGATCGCCCGGCGGGTCAGCGGCAGCATGCTCAAGACCGGGCACGGCGCCAGCGCGAAGCGGTTGGCGCTGGCGGCGCAGGGCCGCCTGACGAGCGCGACGACCAAGGGGCAGCTCCTCGGCCCGATCGTCGACGCGGAGCTGAGCCAGGGCAAGGTGCCCGAGCACCTCATGACCGTGGTGCGGGGCCAGCTCAAGCTGGCCGACGGCTTCCTCAAGAAGCGGAACCCGGGCAAGGCCGCGCCGCACGTGCTGCGCGCCTTCAACCTGATGTTCCACCGGATCGTGCAGTTCGACGGTCCCACCTCGCCGCTGGCCGAGGATCCGGAGAAGTTCCTCGCGCCGCTGCACAACAGCGAAGCCGGCAGGGCGATGGCGACACCGCGCGGCCGGCAGAGCCAGGCGGAGTTCCCGCCGGCCGGCCGGCCGCACCGGATGCTCTTCTTCACCGGGCTGAACGACAACTTCCTCGGGCCGATCCTCGAGCGCTACGAGGCGATGCCCGAGGTGGAGGTCCGCCGGCTGAACCTGATGGAGGAGTCGATCCTCCCGGTGCTCAGCAACGGCCGCACGAACGTGGTGCACCACATGCTCGCCGGCACCTCCAAGCGGGCCGGGGAGGTCCAGGAGGCGTGGGGCCCCCACCTCGCCTGGGCGGACACGGTCTTCGTGGACTGGTGCAACCTGGGTGCCGCGATGCTGACGATGATCGACCCGGGCACCACCCGGGTGATCGTCCGCCTGCACAGCTTCGAGGCGTTCAGCTGGTGGCCGCACCTGACCGACTGGTCCCGGGTGGACGATGTGGTCTTCGTCTCCGAGCACCTCCGCGACCTGGCGCTGGCTGCGGTGCCTCGGCTGCGCGCCCCGCAGGGGCCCCGGACGCACATGATCAGCAACGCCATGGAGCTGCACCGGTACGTGGCACCGAAGGTCTCCGCCGACAGCCGGTTCACCCTCGGGCTGGTCGGGTTGAGTTCGCTGGCCAAGGACCCGCGCTGGGCCCTGGCCGTGCTGCGGGAGCTGCGCCGGCGGGACGAGCGGTACCGCCTCAAGCTGATCGGCGACGACCTCAACCCCGAGCTCAGCCCGGCGATCGCGGCGTACGTCCGGGAGCTCGACGCCGAACTGGCCGAGCTGGAGGCGTCCGGCGCCGTGGTGCGGACCGGCCGCACGGATGATGTCCCCGGTGCGCTCACCGACGTCGGGGTCATCCTCAGCACCTCGCTGCGGGAGAGCTTCCACTGTGCACTCGTCGAGGGTGCGGCCAGCGGCGCCGTGCCGGTGGTGCGGGACTGGCCGTTCTTCGCCGGCCGGGCGCACAGCGCGCGGAGCCTCTTCCCCAGCGACTGGGTGGTGGGCACCCCCGAGGAGGCCGCCGAGCGGATCCTGGCCCTCACCGCGTCGGAGGAGGTCTGGCGCGAGGCGGGCCGGGCGGCGGCGTCACACGTGCTGAGCACCTGGGACTGGTCGGTCACGCAGAAGGACTTCGACCGACTGCTGCTGGAGCCGCCGGCCACCGCCGGCTGACCGCCGGATCCGCGGAAGACAATTCGGCCGGCTCCCGAGGGGAGCCGGCCGAACCGTTTGTCGGGTCAGGTGGTGCTCGCCGGCGTCCGCCCGTCCTCCGGCCGCCGCGCGGCCGGAGGACGTGCCCCGCCGTCCGCCGGAACGCCCAGCAGTGAGCTGTACACCTCGTCGAGGATCCGGGCCTGGGCCTCCCACGTCCAGGCCTCCAGCAGGCCGGGCTTGTCATAGGCGGCCCGATACCGCTCCGGGTCGGCGAGCACGGACCGCACGGCCCGGACGTAGTCGGTCAGGTCCTCGGCGGTGAACACCTCACCCTGGCCGGTGGCCCGGGCGGTCTGCGCCATGGTCTTCACGTCGCTGACCACGATGGGCAGCCGGGCGTGCGAATATTCCAGGAACTTGGTGATCAGCGCCAGCTCGTGGTTGGGCTTGTGGTGGATCGGGATGACGCCCGCGTCCGCCGCAGACAGGAACGGCACCACCTGCCAGTGCATCACGTACGGCAGCAGGTGCACCCGGTCCGCGACGCCCAGCTCGACGGCCCGCTCCCGCAACTCCTCGGAGAACTGGTTGTCGCCGTTCGGGTTCATCGTCACGAACGCGACGTGCACCTCGGGCAGCTCGGGCAGCGCCTCCACCATGATCTGGCAGCCGCGGCTCGGGTTCACCGCGCCCGAGTAGACGAGCACCGGCGTCCGGTCGTCCACGCCGCAGAGCGCTCGCAGGTCCGGCACGTCGCCGTCGGCCTCGGCCGGCGGGGCCATGGGCGCGTTGAGCACCACGGCCGGCCGGTCGGGCAGGCCGTGGGTCTCCTGGAGCAGGTCGGCGAGGGTGTCGGAGACCGTCACCACCGCGTCCGGGTAGGCGGCGTACTCGGCCGTGTAGGCGATCTGGGCCGGCAGCCAGCGCGGGTTGTCGGCCCGGCCGGTGATGCCGCCGACGAACTCGTGGGCGTCCCAGACCAGCTTGGTGTCCCGGCCGGCGGCCCGCGCCCGCAGCGTCGCCCGCGCCCCGATCCCGAGCATCCGGAAGTCGTTGGCGTGGATGATGTCCGGCTCCAGCTCGTCGATCGCCGTGCGGAAGGCCAGCTCGAAGTCCCACAGGCCCGGGTCCAGCCGGCGCCAGCTGCGGTTGCCCAGCAGGCTCTGCCAGAACCGGACGGGCAGCCGGTTGAGCAGCGCCTCCGGGTCGCCCTGGGCCTTGCGCAGGCGGCGGGTCTCCCCACTGCGGAACCGCACCCACCGGGCCAGTGCCGTGGCGGCGGCGCGGGACGGCATCTGGGCCGCCCGGCCCACGGCGGCGGGAAGCCGGCCGCCGAGTGCCTGGGCGCGGACCCGGCGCTCGTAGAGGTCGGCCTGCCAGGCCTTGATCTCCTGAACGCGATAGGCGGCCTTGGTGGTCGAGGCGTACGCCAGGGGCCGCCGCAGCGAGCGGCTGTAGTCCCGGGGCAGCCGGTGCAGCGGCTTCGGCACCCGGAGCAGCCGCACCTCGGCGTCGCCGATCCGCCAGTTGTCCGACTCGGAACGCGGGTTGCGGATGCCGAGGAGGACGACCTCCCAGCCGGCGTCGGCTGCCGACCGGGCGGCCTTCTGCACCCGGGAGTCGCCGTGCACGCCGTTGTCGACCAGCATCACCACCCGTCCCCGGGTCGGTCGGGCGTTGCTGTTCGGGCCTGCTTGCATCGGGTGCTTCTCCTGGTTGACGGGGTGGGGCACGGGCGGTCGGCGGGTCACCGGAGGAAGGCGTCGAAGGCCTCGGCGGTCCGTCGCCCGTCGTGGTGGTCACGGACGTATCGCGCGCCCTCCGCGGCGAGGGCGACCGCGGCGCGCCTGTCGTCGAGCAGCGACTCGATCGTCTTGACCAGCGTGCTGGGCGTGGCGTTGGCGATCGGCGGCTGGACGCCGGCCGCCCGGTGCGGCCCCTCGCTGACGTACGCCACCACGACCTTGCCGGCGGCCATCCCCTCGCAGGAGAAGGTGCCGTAACTGCCCATCACCAACTGGTCGACCACGATGTCGCAGTCCTGCACCAGGCGACGCATCTCGCTGTGCGGCAGACCCTCCACCAGGCGCAGTTCGATGATCCGTCGATCGTGCAGCTCCTGCAACTGGGGCAGGAGCCGGTCGGTGCCCTTGGTCCACCGCTTCGACGGCGCGTGCAGCACGACGGGCCGGGCGCGTTCCAGCACCGGGCGGTCACAGGACCAGCCGTCCACGTCGACGATCAGCGGTGCCCAGGTGGCGAACGGCAGGTCGTCCAGCAGGTCGGGGGTGGTCACGAAGATCGGCAGGCCGCTCTCCTCGGCGGTGCGCCGGTTCCGCTCGGTCACCGTGGTGAGCTGTTCGCGCAGTTCCTCCGGGGCGTCCCGGAACGCGGACTCGGCGTGCCGCTCCAGGTGCGCGCCCGGGTGGCGGATCTCGCTGCCGTGCGCCAGGAGCGCGACCTTGATCCGGGCGCGGCGCAGCGCGGGCAGGTCCGCGGAGATGTCGTCGCCGTTGACCCGGCCGAGCACCGGGCGGAAGGCGTCCACGATCAGGTGCGTGTACCAGCCGAGCACCCGCCGGGCCTGCTCCAGCTGCACGTCGAGCCGGTGTTCCCCGGGGTAGTGCAGGTACCGGTCGGCCGGGTAGCGGTACGTGGCCGGTGGCTTGGCCATCACCAGCTCGACGCCGACGTCCGCTCGCGCGGCGCTGATCGCCACCGCCAGGGCGGACAGCTGCCCGGCGTAGTTCGCGGTGCCCAGCCCCAGCCGGACCGGACCGGCGCCGAGTGCCCGCCAGGGACCCGGGGCGCCGGCCTCGATCGGCGCTGCCGGGGGTTCCACGGGTGCGGGCATCTCGTCGCCGCCGCGCTGCCAGGCCCGCTCCACCGCCTTCGCGAACGAGGGCAGCGAGCCGGGCGCGAAGAAGTCGCCGGCCTGGTGCCGGGCCAGATGCTCGCGGACCACCCGGTTGTCCGCCGCGACGACCCGCAGCCCGGCCGCGAGGAAGGTATCGAGCAGCGCGAGACCGGCGTCCGGTTCGAATCCGAAGACGGCCACGTCCGCCGAGGCGAGGAACGCGGCTGTCACCGTACGGGGGCGCGGCACCTCGTGGACCCGGCGCCGGGCCTTGCCGGCCCGGCGGATCAGGTCCTGGGCCGCCGCCCGCTCGGCTTCGCCGCAGACCAGCGCCAAGTGGAACTCGGGCAGCCGGGCCAGGGCGCGTACCACGCCGGCCAGGGCCCGGTCGCCCGCGATCCCGCCCGCGTGCACGAGCAGGGGCACGGTGGCGGGCAGCTCGCAGAGCTCACGTACCGAAGGGTTCTCCCAGGGCCGGTCGCCGGCGGCGGCCCGGCGGAGCGCGATGCGCCACCGCCGGGGGAGCCGCCGCTTCACCGCGGAGACCGTCCGCCGCACCGGCGCCGGGCTCATCGCAGTGCCGGCTCCACGTCACTGCCGCTGGACGCGACGGACACGACCTTGCCGTCCGAGGCGGACTCCAGCAGGCCGGCGGCGACCTGCACGGTACGCAGGCCCTGCCGCAGGGTGACGATGTCGCTCTGCTTGCCCTCGACCGCGTCGCGGAAGCGCTCGTGCTCGACCAGCAGCGGCTCGCGCTTCGGGATCGCGTACCGGACCATGTCGCCCTCGGCCACGCCGCGGAATGCGCGCAGCGCCTCCCACTCGGTGTCGATGGCGGCGTTGGCGTAGAAGGTCAGGTCGGCCGTGAGCGTGTCGGCGACGAAGCAGCCCTTGTCACCGGTGACCACGGTGGACCGCTCCTTGAGCGGGCTCAGCCAGTTGACCAGGTGGTTGACCATCGTGCCGTCGGCGAGCTGGCCGACCACGGCGACCATGTCCTCGTGCAGCCGGCCGCTGCGCGAGACCGTCCGGGCCGACACCGAGCGGTATTCGCTGCCGGTGACCCAGGCGGTCAGGTCGATGTCGTGGGTGGCCAGGTCCATCACCACGCCGACGTCGGCGATCCGGTGCGGGAACGGCCCCTGGCGCCGGGTGACGACCTGGAAGACCTCGCCCAGCTCGCCGGCCTCCAGCCGGGTGCGCAGGCTCTGCAGCGCCGGGTTGTAGCGCTCGATGTGCCCGACACCGGCGACCAGGCCGGCCGACTCGAACGCCTCCACCAGCTTCGTGGCGGCCTCGACGGACTGGGCCAGCGGCTTCTCGATCAGCGCGCAGACACCGTTGGCGGCCAGCTCCAGGCCGACCTGCTCGTGCAGGGCGGTCGGGCAGGCGACGACCGCGTAGTCGACACCCATGGCCAGCAGGTCACCCAGCGTGGGAACCACCGGCGCGCGCAGCGTGCCGGTCACGTCGCCGGCCGGGTCGACCACGCCGACCAGCTCGACGCCGTCGAGGTTGGACAGCACCCGAGCGTGGTTGCGCCCCATCGCGCCGAGGCCGATCAGGCCGGCGCGCAGCTTGCGGGCCTCGCTCATCGGGCACCCCCGGCGAGGTTCGCGCCCTCGGCGATCCGCTCCAGGTCGGCCGGGCTCAGCGACGGGTGCACCGGCAGCGAGACCACCTCGGCGGCGGCGCGCTCGGTCTCCGGCAGGTCCCACGGGCCCGGCTTGCCCTCGGAGTCGAGGTAGGGCTTGAGGCGGTGGATCGGGGTCGGGTAGTAGACCGCGTTGCCGATGCCCAGCTCGGTGAGGCGGGCCATGGCCGCGTCCCGGTTGCCCTGCACCCGCACGGTGTACTGGTGGTAGACGTGCTTCGCGGCGTCCGCCACGGGCGGGGTGACCATCCCGGTGATCTTCGAGTCGAGGAACTTGGCGTTGGCCCGGCGCTGCTCGGTCCACTCGGCGAGCTGGGTGAGCTGCACCCGGCCGATCGCGGCGGCCACGTCCGTCATCCGCATGTTGGCGCCGACGATCTCGTTGGCGTACCGCTGCTCCATGCCCTGGTTGCGCAGCAGCCGCAGCGTGCGGGCCAGCTCGGCGTCGGCGGTGGTGACCATGCCGCCCTCCAGGGCGTGCATGTTCTTCGTGGGGTAGAAGCTGAAGCAGCCCGCGGTGCCGAAGGCGCCGACCGGGGTGCCGTGCAGGGCGGCTCCGTGCGCCTGGGCGGCGTCCTCCACCACGGCGAGGCCGTGTCGCTCGGCGATGGCCATGATCTGGTCCATGGCCGCCGGGTGACCGTAGAGGTGCACCGGCATGATGGCGACGGTGCGGGGCGTGACGGCGGCGGCGACGGCCTCCGGGTCGACGCAGAAGCTGCCCGGCTCGATGTCCACGAAGACCGGCTCGGCGCCGACCAGCCGGACCGCGTTCGCGCTGGCGGCGAAGGAGAACGAGGGCACGATGACCTCGTCGCCCGGGCCGAAGCCGAGCGCCATCAGGGTGAGCTGGAGCGCGGAGGTCCCGGAGTTGACGGCCACGCAGTGCCGCCCGGCGACCAGCTCGCCGAACTCCTCCTCGAACGCCGCGACCTCGGGGCCCTGCACGACCCGGCCGCTCCGCAGCACCCGGACAGCCGCCTCGATCTCGGCCTCACCGATGATCGGTCGTGCTGGGGGAATGAACTCTGGATGCGGCCCGACCATGGGGCTTCCTCCTGTCGACAGGGTTCTCACGTGGGGGACGGTTTCGGGGGATGGTAGCGGTTGATGCTCAAAACAACCCGGTCGCACCCATTGTCCGACCAGTTGTTGTCCTGGTGTTCATGATCGACTGGCGGGCCGCGGACGGGGACCCGGGGGTCACACTTCCACCTCGCCGCGGACAGGCCCCAAGCATGCTACCCGGAGGGCCGCGACGATCGCGGAGGCCAGGCGGGGCACCTCGTCGAGATCCAACGGCGCCCGGGAGATGGCCATCCGCCAGTAGACCGGACCGACGATCAGGTCCACCGCGGCGCGCCGGTCGGTGTCCGGGGAGAGCTCACCCCGCTCGACGGCCCGGCCGATGAGGATCCGGCCGACGGCCTGCTGGTAGTCGTCCAGCGCCGCCTGGAGCTTCTCCGCGATCTGCGGATTGCGGGCAGCCTCGGCCAGCAGGTCCGGGATGATCTGCGAGGCCAGGCGGTGACGCAGCGCACGGGCCATCACGTGGAGCAGGATCTCCAGGTCGCCCAGGAGGCTCCCGGTGTCCAGCAGCGGCAGGTTGCGGCCCGCCGCCGCGGAGACCATGTCCAGCACGAGGTCGAGTTTCGAGCGCCAGCGGCGGTAGATCGCGGTCTTGCTGACCCCGGCCCGGCGGGCCACCGCCTCGATGGAGAGGCGGCCGTAGCCGACCTCGGCCAACTCCTGCATCACGGCGGCGCGGATGGCACTGGTGATCTCCCCGCGCAGCACCGCCGCGCCGGCCGGGGCACGCCTCTTCTCGGTCGTCACGTGGGACAATGTAGCGCAACGACGATACGGTTGCGTCCCGACGTGTTTTCGACTACCTTCCACGCATCAGCGAGGCACCTCCCCGCCCGGCCACGCTAGATTTCCACGCCGCGACACACATCTCCTGCTCCCCATCGGCACGAAAGATCGGAGCGCCTCACCATGGCCAACACCGCGGTGGCCGACCCCGAATCCGGGCTGACCCGGGCCCAGCTCGCCCAGCGGTACGGGCTCCGGGTCGCCGGGGAACGCCCGCCTCTGGCCGAGTACGCCCGCCGGCTGTGGGCGTACCGACACTTCATGACCGCGTACTCGCGGGCGAAGGTCGCCTCCTCGTTCAGCAACACTCAGCTCGGCCAGCTCTGGCAGGTGCTCACCCCGCTCACCAACGCGGCGGTCTACTACCTGATCTTCGGCGTGATCATCTCGCAGAACCGGCACGTGCCGAACTTCATCGCGTATCTCTGCACGGGTGTCTTCATCTTCACGTTCACCCAGAGCGCGGCACTCCAGGGCACCAGCGCGATCACCGGCAACCTGGGCCTGATCCGGGCGCTCCAGTTCCCGCGTGCCGCGCTGCCGATCACGGTCACCCTCGTGCAGCTCCAGCAGCTGCTCATGTCGATGGTGGTGCTGGCCGGGATCGTGCTGTTCACCGGCGAGCCGATCACCTTCCGCTGGCTGCTGATCGCGCCGATGCTGGTACTCCAGTCGATCTTCAACGTCGGGCTGACCATGATCATGGCCCGGATCGGCTCCAAGGTCACCGACCTCAAGCAGGTCATGCCGTTCGTGCTGCGGACCTGGCTCTACGGCTCCGGTGTGCTCTACAGCGTCAAGCTCTTCGAGGACCGGCTCCCTGGCTGGGCGGCGACCGCCCTGGAATCCAACCCGATCCTGGTCTACATCGAGCTGGCCCGGTACGCGCTGCTCGACTCGGCGTACCCGGCACACATCGCATCCTCGCCGCCGCGGCTGTGGACCCTCGCGGTGCTCTGGGCGGTGGTCTTCGGTGTCGGCGGATTCGTCTACTTCTGGCGCGGAGAGAAGGAGTACGGCCGTGGCTGACCTCACGCAGCCGGCGGGCAGCACCGCCGTGGAGGACTCGGGGCGCATTCCCACCGTGGTGGTGGACGACGTGCACGTGATCTACAAGATCCACAAGGGCGCCACCGGGGGCACCACCCCGGTCTCCGCGCTCAAGCGCATCGTGTCCCGCACCAACGCGCCGAACATCCGTGAGGTGCACGCGGTCAAGGGGGTGAGCTTCACCGCGTACGAGGGTGAGGCCATCGGCCTGATCGGCAGCAACGGCTCCGGCAAGTCCACCCTGCTGCGGGCCATCGCCGGCCTGCTCCCGCCGGCCCGGGGCGCGGTCTACACGCAGGGCCAGCCGTCCCTGCTCGGCGTGAACGCGGCGCTGCTCAACGACCTCTCCGGTGAGCGCAACGTGGTGCTCGGGTGCCTGGCCATGGGCATGTCGCCCGAGGAGGTCAAGCGGCTCGCGCCGGAGATCATCGAGTTCTCCGGGATCAACGAGCGCGGCGATTTCGCCTCGCTGCCGATGCGCACCTACTCCTCCGGCATGGGCGCCCGGCTGCGCTTCGCCATCTCCTCCGCGAAGAAGCACGACGTGCTGCTCATCGACGAGGCGTTGGCCACCGGTGACCGCAAGTTCCGGGCCCGCAGCGAGCAGCGGGTGCGGGAGCTGCGCGACAGCGCCGGCACCGTTTTCCTGGTCAGCCACTCCATCGGCTCGATCCGGGACACCTGCGAGCGCACCATCTGGCTGGAGAGCGGCGTCCTGAAGATGGACGGCCCCACCCAGGAGGTCTGCGACGCCTACGAGAACCAGAAGTAGCCGTCCGGGAGCGCACCGGTCCCGGGCTCGCCCGGGTCGGTGCGCTCCGTCGTACGCGTTAAGGTTTCCCTCGGCGCCGACCAAAATTCACCACCCGGTCACCGAACCCCAAACCCCCCGCAGAAGTGAGGAACGGCAATGACGCAGGACCGCACCCCCGCACCGGACGCCGCGCCGGCGAGCCCGGCTCCCTGGCGCCCCTCGCGGACGGTGGCCGTGATCCTCGCCGGGGGGACCGGGACACGTCTGGGGCTGGGCATCCCGAAGCAGCTGCTGAAGATCGCCGGCAAGCCGATCATCGAGCACACCCTGGCCGTGTTCGAGGCGGCACCGGAGATCGACGAGATCATCGTGCTGATGGCGGCCGGGCACGTGCCCGACGCGGAGCGGATCGTCGCCAACGCGGGCTTCCGCAAGGTCAGCAAGGTGATCGAGGGCGGTGACACCCGCAACGACACCACCCGGATCGCGCTGGACGCCGTCGGCGAGGGCGACGTCAACATCCTCTTCCACGACGCGGTGCGCCCGCTGGTCAGCGCCCGGATCGTGCGCGAGTGCGTGAACGCGCTCTGGAGCTACTCGGCGGTGGACGTGGCCATCCCGTCCGCCGACACGATCATCCAGGTCGACCAGGACGAGTGCATCACCGACATCCCGGTCCGCGCCACCCTGCGCCGCGGCCAGACCCCGCAGGCGTTCCGCTCCGGCATTATCCGTGAGGCGTACCGGCGGGCCGAGGGCGACCCGGACTTCGCCGCGACCGACGACTGCGGCGTGGTGCTGCGTTACCTGCCCGGCACGCCGATCAAGGTGATCGACGGCTCGGACGAGAACATCAAGGTCACCCACCCGGTCGACGTGCACCTGGCGGACAAGCTCTTCCAGCTCGCCGCCGCCCAGGTGCCCAAGGTCAGCGGCCACCGCGGCTACACCGAGGAGCTGACCGGCCGGACCATCGTGGTCTTCGGCGGCAGCTACGGCATCGGCCACGACCTCACCGAGCTGGCCCGCCGCTACGGCGCCCAGGTCTTCCCATTCAGCCGCTCCACCACCGGCACCCACGTCGAGCGGGCCGAGGACGTCTCGGCCGCGCTGAAGACCGCCTTCGAGGCGACCGGCCGGATCGACCACGTGGTGGTCACCGCCGGGATCCTGGAGAAGGGCGCCCTGGCGGAGATGGACGAGGAGACGATGGACCGCCTCCTGCACGTCAACTTCGTCGGCCCGGTCACCATCGCCCGGCAGTCGCTGCCCTACCTGCAGCAGACCAAGGGCCAGCTGCTCCTCTACACCTCCAGCTCCTACACCCGGGGCCGGGCCCGCTACGCGCTCTACTCGGCCACCAAGGCCGCCCTGGTCAACCTGACCCAGGCGCTCGCCGACGAGTGGGCCGAGTTCGGCGTACGGGTGAACTGCGTCAACCCGGAGCGCACCGCCACCCCGATGCGCACGAAGGCGTTCGGCGAGGAGCCGGAGCACACGCTGCTCTCCGCCGAGGCCGTCGCCCAGGCCTCCCTGGACGTGCTGATCTCCGAGCTGACCGGCCAGGTGATCGACGTGCGCCGGGCGCCCGGCGAGCCGGTGGTCGCGGTGCCCGCCCAATCGGGCGCGCAAGCGTCTGAGCAGATGCCCACCGGCATCGACGCCTGAGTCGCGGGACAGGACGAGCCAGATGCGCGGTGACCTGGTCCGGAAGCTGCTCGCCCGGGTGCTGACCACCGGGCTGGCAGTGCTGGCCTTCCTCGTCGTGGCGCTCACCGGGGCCACCGGCTGGGGCCTGACGGTCGCGGTCGCCGCGCTCGCCGCCGCCGCCTGGGAGCGCCGGGTCCGGCCGACCGCCGACGGCCTCGCCGAGTCGGTGCTGGTCGCCGCCGGCATCCTGGTCGGCTACGCCCGCCGGCTGGACGCCGGCTTCGACCCGGCGCTGGCGGCCACCGCGCTGGTCCTGCTCGGCCTGGTGCTGCTGGTCGGGCCGCTGCGCGACGCCGGCGCGCTGGAGATCCGGGCGGCCAACCTGCCGGTCCGGTCCTGGACGCCGATGGTCGCCGCCCGGCTCGGCGACGCGCTGCTGGTGCTGCTCGCCCTGGTGGCGCTCGCCGCCGGCCTGGCCCTGCCCGCCTGGGTGGCCCTGGTGGCCGCGCTGCTGGTGGGGGCGGGCTGCGGCGCGGTCGGCCTCGACCTGGCCCGGCGCCGGTTCCGGCCGCCGGCCGGCGGCGGCCCGGTGGGCCGGGCGCTGCGCCGGCACCAGCCCGAGTTCCTGCTCTACTTCTCCGCCCCGCCCGGCTCCGAGTACCAGGTCACCATGTGGCTGCCCTACCTGGAGCGGATCGGCCGGCCGTTCCTGGTGCTGCTGCGCGAGCCCGAGTTCCTCCCGACGGTGGCCGCGGCCACCAGCGCGCCCGTGGTCTTCTGCCCCACGCTGAAGACCATGGACGAGGCGCTGGTGCCGAGCCTGCGGGCGGCCTTCTACGTCAACCACGGCGCGAAGAACAGCCACTGCATCCGCTTCGCGCAGCTCACCCACGTGCAGCTGCACCACGGCGACAGCGACAAGGCGCCCAGCGCCAACCCGGTCTCGGCGATCTTCGACAAGATCTTCGTGGCCGGGCCGGCGGCCATCGAGCGGTACGCCCGGGCCGGCGTGGAGATCCCCGCCGAGAAGTTCGTCGTGGTGGGCCGGCCCCAGGTGGAGGCGATCGAGGTACGCCGGGAGCCGGTCACCGGGCTCGCCCACCCGACCGTGCTGTACACCCCCACCTGGACCGGGCACCACGCCGACGCCGACTACTGCTCGCTGCCGGTGGCCGAGACGCTGATCCGCCGGCTGCTCGACCGGGGGGCCACGGTGATCCTGCGGGCGCACCCGTACACCACCCAGAACCCGGCCTCGGCCCGGCAGTTGGCCCGCCTCACCGAGCTGCTCGCCGCCGACCGGGCCCGGACCGGGCGGGCGCACCTGTGGGGCGCGGCGGCCGCCCGCGAGCTGACCCTGACCGAGTGCGTCAACCGGGCCGACGCCCTGGTCTCGGACGTCTCCGGGGTGATCTCCGACTGGCTCTACTCGGGCAAGCCATACGCGGTCACCGACATGGGCGTCGACGGGGACGACTTCGTCGCGCGGTTCCCGCTGGCCGGCTCCGGCTACGTGCTGCGCCGGGACATGTCCAACGTGGACGAGGTGCTGACCGGGCTGCTGGACACCGACCCGAAGGCGGCGGCGCGCTGGGCCACCCGGGCCCGCTACCTGGGCGACTTCCCGGCCGAGTCGTACGCCGAGGTCTTCCTCGACGCCGCCCGCCGGCAGCTCGCGCCGGTCCCGACCGCGCCCGCCCCGCGCGACGGCTCCCCGGTCCCCTCCCCCGCCGCCTGACCCGACGGTCAGAGGTACGCGTCGAGCAGGGCGAGCACCGCCGCGGGGTCCTCGACGTGCGCGTTGTGGCCCAGGCCGGGCAGGGTGGCGACCGGGACGCCCAGTTCCTTGAGCTGCGCGTCGGTCACCATCGGGTCCTGCTCCCCGCGGGCCAGCAGCACGGGGACGTCGACGGCGGCGAGCAGCGCCGGCAGCCGGGGCTCCCCCACCGCGAAGGCGGCCGGATCCATGGCCAGCCGCCACCGGCCGTCCTCCCGGCGCAACCCCGCCTCCACCACGGGGTGGTCGGGGGCGAACAGCCCGGCCAGCCCGGAGACCCGCAGGTAGCGGCGGGCCGCCTCGTCCCGGGTGGCGAACCAGGTCACCGGACGGGCGGCCAGCTCGCTGGTCTTCTCCAGGTCGGCCGGGGACCAGACGGCCTTGATGCCGAGCCCGACCACCGCGTCGACCGGCAGCCGCCGCGACCGCGCGGCCAGCGCCAGCGCCACCACCCCGCCGAGCGAGTGGCCGAGCAGCACGAGCCGGTCCCGGGGGCCGAGCCGCTCGGCCACCGGGCCGAACCCCTCGACCACCCGCCGGGCCAGGGCCTCGAAGGAGTATTCCGGCAGCGGAGACGACCAGCCGTGCCCGGCCAGGTCGGGGGCGAGCCAGCGCCCCGCCCAGTGGCGCTCCAGCAGCGGCGCCCACGGCAGCCACACCTCACCGGTGGCGCCCATGCCGTGCAGCAGCAGCTGGCGGGTACCCGTCGTGTCGCCCATAGGGCGCAGTGTGCCACCGGACGGACACGACGCGCG
Source organism: Micromonospora halotolerans (assembly GCF_032108445.1). NCBI lineage: Bacteria > Bacillati > Actinomycetota > Actinomycetes > Micromonosporales > Micromonosporaceae > Micromonospora > Micromonospora halotolerans. The sequence goes on from NZ_CP134876.1 coordinate 362,009, forward strand.
AGAGCGGCCGGCACGACGACGTCGGGCACCGGCTCGGTGGAGCCGGTGCCCGACGGGGAAGGGTGCGATCAGGCGGAGTAGCCGCGGGTGGCCGCCCAGTTCGCCAGGTCGATGGTGCTGACCCAGTACGCGGGCAGCGCCGGGTTCGCCGAGTCGGCGATCCGGACGGTCCGGCCGTCGTTCTTGTAGCCGACCACGGCGATGTAGTGGCCGCCCGGGAACGAGTGCCAGCCGCCGTCGGTGTCGGTGGCGTCGCCGGCCACGTTGACCACCACGCCCCGGCCATCGGTGATCGCCTTGACCACGTCCGCCTGGAGCTGGTCCATCTCGGCCGGGCTCGCCGAGCCGCCGAACATGTGGGTCCGGTACGGGTTGCCCTTGACCATCTGGTTCAGGCCGCGGGTGGTGTCCTCGGCCGAGTTGGTGCCGCTCTCGGTGGTGCCGAGCGGGCCGGCCATCGCTTCCTGGGTGGTCTCGACGCCGCTCGCGCTGAGCGCGTTCCGCACCGCGGCCGGGCCGCAGTTCCAGTACTGGGTCTGCGCCTGGTACTCGTAGTCGAGGACCTTGGTCGACGGCGGCTTCGGCTTCGCCTTCCGGGTGGTGTCCGGGTCGGTGGTGGCCTTGGCGGCGGCCTTCGCGACCAACGGCGACGCGCTCGGCGAGGCGGACGGCGACGGGATGGCGACCCGGGCCTCGCCCCGGCTGGCGACCTCACCGAGCCGCGAGCCCAGCTCGGCGACCGCGGCGGTGTTCTCCCGGTGGACCGGGGCCTCGTCGGCGGCGGTGAGGGCGGCGCCGGCGCCGCCGGCCAGCACGAGCGCGGCGGCCGAGCCGGCGATGATCTGGTACGGGCGCTCGGTCACGAGACGCCGCAGCTGACGCTTCAGGTGATGCTTCACGGGTTCCTCCACGGGAGCGTGCGCGGCACACACCGGCCCCACGCGCGGAGGAGCTCACGCGCGCTGGCGGGGCGGCGGGTCGCCGCGGAAGGGGAGCGCCCGGGGGCCGGGCGGTCGGGGGGTGGCCGGGTCAGGTCGCCGTCAGGCGAGCGCCGGCACCACGATGCCGTGGAGGCGGGGGGACGAGCGGGGGGTGGTGAGCACGAGGAATGGCACTCCTTCCGTGACCGCCGACCGGGTTAGCTGACGGATTCGGGCGGGAAGTACGCCCTACCGCGAGCCGTGGCCCGCGGATTCACCCCGGTGTTGCTGTGGGTCCCCGGTTCGTGTGAGCACGATTAGGCGGGTCGGCGCGGCGTCGCCTCTTGCGATCGGAAACCGCTCCGGACGCGCCGACACTACCGGTGGGCACTCCTGCTGCCAAGCGCTCCCACCTGCGTAAACCTCGTGCACGACTACGGATACCGGAGCAGTCGTCACTCACTTCACTCAATGGGACGAGCAGTTACGGCGGCACCGCACGGCGGAAAGCGGACATTCGGTGGCGACCGGCGCGGAATTGCGGTCGTCGATCGGCCGCTCTGTCCTCGATGACCGTTTCCGGGATGCCCGTGATCGGGCTCACCACATTTCGGATAACAATTCGGTCGACGTCGCTCCGCCCGGGGCGGCACCGGTCGGGCCCGGCGTGCCGCCGTCCCGGGCGGTGTCCTCGCGAGTGGGTCCGGGTCAGCCGGCACGGGCGGGGCGCCAGCGGGCGCCGGGCACCGCGGCCGGCACCGGGACCGGGAGCCGGGTCGTCGCCGCGTCGTCACGGCCCTCCACCGCCGCGACCGGGTCCTCGGCACGGCCGGGACGGAGCGCGGTGGCCGCCGCGTAGGACTCGGCGGACAGGGTCCGCGCCGCCTCGGCCGCCAGCTCGGCGTCCCGCCAGGCCCGCCGCTCCCGCTCCGCGGCCGCCGCCCAGGCCGCCCGGCGGCTCTCGCGTACCGCTCGGGCCAGGACGATCTCCTGCTCGGCCGGGTGCCGGCGCGGGTCCCACCCGTTGCGGTGGGCCAGCACGTCGGCGAGCTGCCGCGCGCTCAGGTCGCCCCGCCAGTGCGCGGTCATCGCCGCGTGGTGCAGCCAGCGCTCCCGGGCCGCGTACTCGGCCGGGGTGCGCGGGGTGTGCGGCGCGGGCAGGGCCGCCGCGGGGGCCAGGCGGCGGGCGGCGGCCTCGGCCTCGTCGTACGCCCGCCAGGCCCGGTCGGCCTCGTCCTGGGCGGTGAGCCACTGCTCCCGGCGCCGCCGGGCGGTCTGCGCGGCGCCGGCGGCGGCCACCGCCACCTCGTCGGCGTAGCGGCGCAGGTCGGCCCGGCGGGCGGCCGCCTCCACGGCCGGGTCGGGGGCCGGATCGGAAGCGCCGTCCCGCTCCGGGCGGGCGACCAGCACGGCGAGCAGGCCGAGGGCGAGCAGGAGCAGGGCCGACCAGATGGCGGCGGCCTCGGGCACCTCGGTGAGGAAATGGTAGAGAACGGTCTGCGGCATGGTCGGCACCTCACGGGAGAGAACGTGGTGGAGAGGTGTCCGCACGACCGCGCAGGGCGGCGGGCGCGGCGGCAACGGGTGCCGCCGGGCCGCCCGGCGGGCGGGTGCGGGGGTGAGGTTCGGTGCGTGCGGCGGGCGCGGGCCGTCGGCCCGCGGGCGGGGTCAGCGGGCGGGCGGCGCCCGGGAGCCGACGGTGGCCGGGACCAGCCCGGCGAGGGCGAGCGACCGGTCCGCCGCGCGGGTCACGGCCCCGGGCGTCGCCGCCGGCCGGGGCTGACCCGCCGGCAGGGCCGGCGCGTCGACGGCTTGGCCCCGGACGTCCTGCCCGGTGCCGGGGGTGGCGGGGTCGGCTGCGGCCCGGAGCTGCCCGGCGGCGTCGGCGCGCAGGGACAGACCCTCGGCGGAGGCCACCACGGTGGCCGCCACCGGTGCGGTCGCGGGCCCGCCGAGCGGCAACGTGGCCGCGCCGAACGAGCAGGCGACGAGCACGGCCAGCGTGGCCAGCGTCCGGGCGGTCCAGCGCGCCACCCACCACACGGGACAGGTGAGCGCGATCGGCAGCACGGGTACAAACTACCGCCGATGACGCCACATCGCACCGTCGCGCGGGCGTGTCGCGGTGCCGCACCGGGCACTCGGCACCGGCCACGGTGGACAGGCGGCGGGTGCGAGAACCGGGCCGGCGGACGTGCCCGGCTCAGCCCGGGTCGCGCCGTCCGGCGTACTCGACGGGTCTGGTCGGGGTGCCGGGGGCCGCGCGCGGCGCGGGGATCCGCGGCGCCGGCGCCCGGCGGGCCCGGCGCGGCGGGCCGAGGCGGCGCATCAGGGGCATCTCCACCCACCGGTGCAGGGCGGCGGCGAGCAGGAGGTTGACCAGCAGGAAGGCGAGCACCGCGAGCGGGCCCGACCAGCCGCCCAGGCCCGTGCCCCAGTCGCCGGTGAGCCGCAGCACGGTCCTCATGACCAGCACGTGGACCAGGTAGAAGGCAAAGGAGACCTCGCCGAGCCAGACCATCGCGCGGGACCGCCACGGCGTGGGCCGGCCCCGCACGTCGGCGTCCGCCGCCGCCGTGATGACCAGCAGGTAGGCCGCCGCGAGCAGGGCCGCCCAGAACTCGGCGCGGATCCACAGCGCGGCCACCACCCAGGTGGCCACGAAGAGCAGGCTGGCCACGGTCAGGTTGGGGCCGCGCCAGCGGCCTCGGCGCAGCAGCTCGGCGGCCGCCACCCCCAGCCAGAACTCGAAGGAGCGGGTGACCGGGAAGATCTGGGTGAACCACCAGCGGCTCTCCTCCGGCACCAGCTGCTGCGCGGGCCAGAGGGCCAGGATGAGCAGCGGCACGGCGACCACGACCGCCCACAGCGCGCCGGTCCGGGCCCGGCGCAGCCACGGCAGCACCAGCGGCAGGCAGAGGTAGAAGGCCAGCTCGCAGGAGAGCGACCAGCTCACGTTGTTGACGCTGTAGAAGTAGCCGTCCAGGGGGATCCAGGCCTGCAGCAGGAAAAGGTTGCCGACCGCGGCCCACGGGGCGACCGGGTCGGCGAACCAGAGCGCGACGGCCAGCGCCACCACGAAGGTCACCAGGTGGTTCGGGTAGATCTTGGCGAGCCGCCGGCGCAGGAAGGTGCGGCGGGCCTCGCCGTCGCGGTACGACCAGACCAGCACGAATCCACTGAGGATGAAGAAGAACTCCACCCCGGAGAGGCCGAGGCCGAACGCCGTGCCCACGAAGGCCTTCAGGTCGGGCTGGGCGACGATCCCCATGGTGCCGACGTGGAAGGCGAAGACCAGCAGGGCGGCGATCCAGCGCAGCCCGGTCAGCGACGGCAGGCGGGTGGCGCGGGGGGCGGCCGGGGCACTCGTCACGCCGGGCACCCTACCGGGCGCCCGAGGTCGCGACCCCGAGCGCCGCCGGTCCTCGTACGCCTGTTCGAGAGCAGGGTAGGATCGGCCGCGTGTCCGACATCGCGTACCAGCCCTCGATGCTCGACTTCGCCGCCCAGGGTCCCACCCTGGGCCCGCTCGCCGGCCGGGTGCGCCGGCACGAGCTGAGCCGGGGCGCCTGGGTCGACCACCTGCCCGGCTGGGTGGCGGGCTCCGACGCGGTGCTCGACACGCTGCTGCACGAGGTGCCGTGGCGGGCCGAGCGCCGCACCATGTACGACGCCGAAATCGACGTCCCCCGCCTGCTCTGCTGGTACGCCGCCGGCCGGCGACTGCCGCATCCGGTGCTCACCACGGCGCGCGACACGCTCACCCGGCACTACGCGGCCGAGCTGGGCGAGCCGTTCGTGACGGCCGGGATGTGCCTCTACCGGGACGGCCGGGACAGCGTGGCCTGGCACGGCGACACCCTGGGCCGCTCCGCGCACACCGACACCCTGGTGGCCATCGTCTCGTTCGGGTCGCCCCGGCCGCTGCTGCTGCGCCCCCGCGGCGGAGGGGGGACCAGCCTGCGCTTCCCGCTCGGCCACGGCGACCTCGTGGTGATGGGCGGTTCCTGCCAGCGCACCTGGGAGCACGCCATCCCGAAGACCGCCCGGCCGGTCGGCCCCCGGGTCAGCGTCCAGTTCCGCCCGGCCGGCGTGGCCTGACGCCGAGCCGGCCCCGGGCCCGGACCGGCGCCGTGCTAGAAACAACTCTCAGGGTCGATCACGCCCCCGTCACCTGACGACGCGAAGGGCTGCCATGACCCAGTCCCCCACCACCTCCCGCTGGTCCCCCTGGACCCGGCACGGCGACGGCCGCTCCGTGACCCCCGGCGACGTGGTCCACCCCGGCGAGCGGCTGTCCTGGCCGCGCACCGTCGGAGTCGGCGTGCAGCACGTGGTCGCCATGTTCGGCGCCACCTTCACGGTGCCGCTGATCACCGGCTTCCCACCGGCCACCACGCTGTTCTTCTCCGGGCTGGGCACGCTGCTGTTCCTGCTGATCACCGGCAACCGGCTGCCCTCGTACCTGGGGTCGTCGTTCGCCTTCATCGCCCCGGTGCTGGCCGCGAAGACCGACGGCGGCATCGGCGCGGCGCTGGGCGGCATCGTGGTGGCCGGCGTCGCGCTGGCGCTGGTCGGCGTGGTGGTGCAACTGGCCGGGGCGCGCTGGATCGACGCCCTCATGCCGCCGGTGGTGACCGGCGCCATCGTGGCCCTCATCGGGCTCAATCTGGCCCCCGTGGCCTGGGACGGCGGCGGCAGCGGCACCGGCGTCAAGGCGCAGCCGCTGATCGCGGTGATCACCCTGGTCGCCATCCTGGTCGCCACGGTGCTCTTCCGCGGCTTCCTGGCCCGGCTGTCGATCCTGCTCGGCGTCGTGGTCGGCTGGGTGCTGGCCGCGCTGCTCGGCCAGCTCGACCCGACGGCGGTCACCACGCTGAAGGAGGCCGCCTGGGTGGGCCTGCCGCAGTTCCACGCCCCGAGCTTCGGCCTACGCGCCGTGGTGCTGGTCATCCCGGTGATCCTGGTGCTGATCGCGGAGAACGCGGGGCACGTCAAGGCGGTCGCCGCGATGACCGGGCGGAACCTGGACCGGGACATGGGGCGGGCGTTCCTCGGCGACGGCGTCGCCACCGTGCTGGCCGGCTCCGGGGGCGGCTCCGGCACCACCACGTACGCGGAGAACATCGGCGTGATGGCGGCGACCCGGGTCTACTCGACGGCGGCGTACTGGGTGGCCGGGTTCGCGGCGGTGCTGCTCGGGCTCTGCCCGAAGTTCGGCGCGCTGATCCTCACTGTGCCGGCCGGGGTGCTGGGCGGCGCCACCACGGCCCTGTACGGCCTGATCGCCGTGCTGGGCGCCCGCATCTGGATCGAGAACCGGGTGGACTTCCACGACCCGGTCAACCTCATGACGGCCGCGGTCGCCGTGATCGTCGGCGCCGCCAACTACACCCTGACCGCCGGCGACCTCTCGTTCAACGGCATCGCCCTGGGCACCGCCGCCGCCCTGGTGATCTACCACGGCATGCGCCTGATCGCCCACCTCCGCGGCACGACCCCCACGACCCGCCAAGGCCCCGAACCGGAACTCTGACCGCACCCCCGGATGTGGGAAGGGGCCGCGGCGGCAGCCGCGGCCCCTTCCTCCGTGGGGTCAGTCGCGGTCGATCTGGTGGCCGACCACCGTGGGGCCGAGCATCACCGCGAAGCCGGAGCCGTCGCGGCGGGGGTCGGCCGGGGGCAGCTCGACCGGGTCGCCGGTGGCGGTGGCGCCGACCGGGCGCGGGCCGATCCAGGCCACGGCCAGGTCCAGCTCACCCTTGAGCAACCGCTGGGCGCGCACGCCGCCGGTCGCCCGGCCCTTCGCCGGGTACGCCTTGAAGGGCGTCACCTTGACCGTGGCGCCGGTCGAGGTGACCACCATCGGCTCCCCGTGGCCCGGGTCGTCGGTGCGGATCGCGCCGAAGAAGACCACCCGCGCCCCGGCCGGCAGGTTGATGCCGGCCATGCCGCCGCCCTTGATGCCCTGCGGCCGGACCACCGACGCCGCGAAGCGCAGCAGCGACGCCTCCGAGGAGACGAACGCCAGGGTCTCCGCCCCGTCGGTGAGCCAGGTCGCCCCGACCACCTCGTCGCCGTCGCGCAGCGAGATCACCTCGAACTCGTCCGAGCGGACCGGCCACTCGGGCGCGCAGACCTTCACCACGCCGTGGCGGGTGCCGAGCGCCAGGCCGGGCGAGCCCTCGGCGGGCGGGCCGAGCGGGGCCAGCCCGACGACCGTCTCACCCTGCTCCAGCGGCACCAGCTCGGCGGCGGACATGCCGCCGCGCAGCGACACCGTGCCGGACTGCTCCGGCAGCACCGGCAGCGGGAGCACGTCGATCTTGAAGGCCCGCCCGGCGCTGGTCACCAGGAGCACCCGGCCGCGGGCGGTCGAGTGCACCACGGCGCGTACCGCGTCGTGCTTGACCCGGCCGCTGCGCCGGCGCGCCTCGGCGGCCTCCTCCGACTCGGCCGCCGTGCGGGCGACCAGCCCGGTGGCGGAGAGGATGACCTGGCAGGGATCGTCGGCGACCTCCAGCGGCCCGGCCGGCACGGAGGCCGCCAGGACCTCCTTGAGGTCGCCGTCGACCAGGGTGGTGCGGCGGTCGGCGCCGAACTGCTTGATCACGGCGGCCAGCTCGTCGGAGACCAGCTTCCGCAGCACCTTCGGGTCGTCGAGGATCTTCGACAGCTCGGCGATCTCGCCGCGCAGCTTCTCCTGCTCGGCCTCCAGCTCCAGCCGGTCGTACTTCGTGAGCCGGCGCAGCGGGGTGTCCAGGATGTAGGTGGCCTGGATCTCGGAGAGCTTGAACTTCTGCATGAGGCCGTCCTTGGCGGCCTGGGCGTCCTCGCTGGCCCGGATCAGCTTGACCACCTTGTCGATGTCGAGCAGGGCGATCAGCAGGCCGTCGACCAGGTGCAGCCGCTCCTCGCGCTTGCGCTTGCGGTACGCGCTGCGCCGGGTGACCACCTCGTAGCGGTGGGCGAGGAACACCTCCAGCAGCTGCTTGAGCCCCAGGGTCTGCGGCTGGCCGTCGACCAGGACCAGGTTGTTCACGCCGAAGGACTGCTCCAGCGGGGTGAGCCGCCAGAGATCGGCCAGCAGTGCCTGCGGGTTGACGCCGACCTTGCACTCGATGACCAGCCGGGTGCCGTTCTCCCGGTCGGTGAGGTCCTTGACGTCGGCGATGCCGGTCAACCGCTTGGTCTTGTTGACCTCGTTGGTGATGGCGGCGATGACCTTCTCGGCGCCCACCCCGTAGGGCAGCTCGGTGACCGTGATGGCCTGCCGGCCCCGGCTGCCCTCCAGCGGGCCGGTCTGCACCCGGGCCCGCATCCGCACCACGCCGCGCCCGGTCTCGTAGGCCCGGCGCACCTCGTCGAGGCCGAGCAGCAGCCCGCCGGTGGGCAGGTCGGGGCCGGGGACGAACTCCATGAGCTTGTCGAGCGTGGCGTCCGGGTGGTTGATCAGCCAGCGGGCGGCGTGGACGACCTCGGCCAGGTTGTGCGGGATCATGTTGGTGGCCATGCCGACCGCGATCCCGGACGCGCCGTTGACCAGCAGGTTCGGGAAGGCCGCCGGCAGCACGGTGGGCTGGGTCAGCGAGCCGTCGTAGTTGGGCTCGACGTCGACGGTGTCCTCGCCCAGCTCGCCGACCAGCAGCATGGCCTCGCGGGACATGCGCGCCTCGGTGTAGCGGGCGGCGGCCGGGCCGTCGTCGGGCGAGCCGAAGTTGCCGTGCCCGTCGATCAGCGGCACGTTGAGCGAGAAGTCCTGGGCGAGCCGGACCATCGCGTCGTAGATCGCCGTGTCGCCGTGCGGGTGGTACTTGCCCATGACGTCGCCGACGATCCGGGCCGACTTCACGTGCCCCCGGTCGGGGCGGTGGCCCTGCTCGTACATGGACCAGAGGATGCGCCGGTGCACCGGCTTGAGCCCGTCCCGGGCGTCGGGCAGGGCCCGGGAGTGGATGACCGAGAAGGCGTATTCCAGGTAGGAGTCCGACACCTCGGTGACCAGCGGGTTGTCGAAGACCCGGGCGCCGGCCTGGTCGAAGGCGGAGAGGTCCGCCTTGGCGCGGTCGTCCTTGCGGCGTGCCATGGTTCAGCTTTCCCTTCGAAGAACCCGGTGGTCAGGCGTCGATGGCGTCGCGGTCGACCCGGTCGGCCGAGTCGATGAGCCAGTTGCGGCGGGGCTCGACCTTCTCTCCCATGAGCAGTTCGAGGATCCGCTCGGCGGCCTCGACGTCGTCGAGGGTGATGCGGCGGACCGCCCGCGTTGCCGGGTTCATGGTCGTCTCCCACAGCTCGTCGGCGTCCATCTCACCGAGACCCTTGAACCGCGGGATGGGGGTCACGATCTGCTTGCCGGCCTTCTCCAGCTTGCGGACCGTCGCCTCCATCTCGGCCTGGGTGTAGGTGTAGACCGTCTGCGGGTTGCGCCCCTTGGTGGTGATCTTGTGCAGGGGCGGCATGGCCGCGTAGAGCCGGCCCGCCTCGATGAGCGGTCGCATGTAGCGGGCGAAGAGCGTGATGAGCAGGGTCCGGATGTGCGCCCCGTCCACGTCCGCGTCGGCCATGATGAGCACCCGGCCGTAGCGCAGCGCGGTGAGGTCGAAGGTGCGCCCCGAGCCGGCGCCGAGCACCTGCACGATCGCCGCGCACTCGGCGTTGTCCAGCACCTGCTGGAGGTTGGCCTTCTGCACGTTGAGGATCTTGCCGCGGATCGGCAGCAGGGCCTGGTATTCCGAGGAGCGGGCCATCCGGCTGGTGCCCAGGGCGCTGTCACCCTCCACGATGAACAGCTCGCTGCGGTCCACCCCGGTGGCCCGGCAGTCGACCAGCTTGGCCGGCATCGACGCGCCCTCCAGGGCGGTCTTGCGCCGGGCGGCGTCCTTCTGCTGCTTCTGGGTGAGCCGGACCCGGGCCGCGTCGACGATCTTCTGCAGCACCGTGCGGGCCTCGGCCTTGGTCCGCCGGTCCTCCAGCCAGGCCTTGAGGTGCGCCTCGACCAGCCCCTGGAGCACCTTGGTGATGCCCGCGGTGGACAGCTCGTCCTTGGTCTGCGAGGTGAACTGCGGCTCCGGGATCCGCACGTGGACCACCGCGGTCATGCCCTCCAGGACGTCGTCCAGGGTGGGCGCGTCCTCCTTGGGCTTGAGCAGGCCGCGGGTCGTGCGGGCGGCCTCGGCCAGGGTGCGCGCCAGGGCCCGCTCGAAGCCCTTGCGGTGGGTGCCGCCGTGGGCGTTGCGGATCGTGTTGGTGAAGCACTCGACGGTGCGCTCGTAGCCGGTGCCCCAGCGGAAAGCCACCTCGATCTCGGCCCGGCGCTGCACGTTGGACTGCATGACGCCGTTGGCGTCGGCGGCGTTCTCCCGGTAGGTCCCCTCGCCGGTGACCAGCAGAGTGCCGGAGACCGGGCGGTCGCCGGCCGGGGCAAGGTAGTCCACCATGTCGGTGAGGCCGTTGGGGAAGTGGAAGTTCTCCTCGACGGCCTTCTCGCCGGTCTCGTCGCGCAGCCGGTAGGCCACGCCGGGGACGAGGAAGGCGGTGTTGCGCAGCTTGAGCCGGACCGCCTCGGTGTCCAGCGCCGCGCCGGTCTCGAAGTAGCGCGGGTCGTGCCACCAGCGGATGGAGGTGCCGGTGCGCTGGCCGCGCTTCATGGCGCCGACGATCTGCAGACCGGGGCCGGGCGTGAACGGCGCCTCCGGGCCGTCGCCGTCGAAGATCCCGGGTACGCCGTGCCGGAACGACATCGAGTGGATCTTGCCGCCGCGGCGGACCGTGACGTCGAACCGCCGGGAGAGCGCGTTCACGGCCGAGGCGCCCACACCGTGCAGGCCGCCCGAGGTCTTGTAGCCGGACCCGCCGAACTTGCCGCCCGCGTGCAGCCGGGTCAGCACCAGCTCGACGCCCGAGATCCCGGACTTGGCGTGCACGTCGGTCGGGATGCCGCGGCCGTCGTCGTCGACCCGCACCGAGCCGTCGGCGTGCAGGATGACGTCGACCTTCGTGGCGTGACCCGCGACACCCTCGTCGGTCGAGTTGTCGAGGATCTCGTTGACGAGGTGACCCACGCCACGGCTGTCGGTCGAGCCGATGTACATGCCGGGGCGCTTCCGGACGGCGTCGAGGCCCTCCAGGTGCGTCAGGTCGTCGGCCCCGTACAGGGTCTCAGGCTGTGCGGTCAACTGGTCGTACTCCCAGGTCTCGGCGGTGTCGTGCCGTTCACCGTGCGATCCCCCACGTCGATCGCCGGGCGCGGCGCGCCGGAGCGAGCCTAGCCCGGCACTCCGACAGACCCGCGGCACCCGGTGCGGTGCGGCGCGGTCGGCCGGCGCCGCGGGGGCGAGGAGGCGTCCGTGCAGGACAACGACGTGCCCCGCCGGTGTCTTCCCGCCGGGCGCCGCGGGAGCGAACACCCGGGATGTCCATCCATTGACGTGCGTCACACGGCCGTGATCTGATCGCCTCCTCAGAGGATCTTTCACATTTCGATGTGTGAGGGGGTCGGCCCATGTCCCTGTTCCGTCGTGCCGCGCTCGCGGCGGCGTTGGCCGTGGCCGCGGTGGCGCTGCCGGCCGCCGTGGCGCCCGCCGGGCCCGCCGCGGCCGCCCTGCCCACCGCCGCCGTGGCGCTGGGCGACAGCTTCATCAGCGGCGAGGGCGCCGGGGCGTACGCGCCGGTCGTCGACGTCAACGGGGTGGCCCAGGGCTTCCCCGGCTGGTCGGCGCCGAACAGCAACGCCTACTTCTGCCACCGCTCGCCCAACGCCTCGCTGTTCCAGGCCGACCTGCCGGGCATCGCCGCCCGGTTCAACCTGGCCTGCTCGGGCGGGCAGCCCTACGACATCGCGGCCGCCTCGGCGAGCCGGACCAAGGGCCGGCAGGTCGGCGCCCAGCTCGACCAGCTCCGGGCGGTGGCACGCACCCACGACATCGACCTGGTGCTGGTGGGCCTCGGCTCGAACAACAGCTCGTTCACCTTCGGCAGCGTGGCGGAGAAGTGCGCCAACCGGTTCATCGCCGACGCCTGGACCGGCTGGTGGGAGTTCTGGGCGTACCTCGGCGGGCCGGTCGAGCAGGAGCCCTGCACGGACGCCGACCTGGCCACCGCCGCCCAGTTCGCCGCCGCGACCGCGGAGACCACCACGGCGGTCCGGCAACTCCTCACCACGCTCGACCAGATCGACGCCGACGGCCAGCACCGAGTGGTGCTCCAGGACTACACCAACCCGCTCCCCGCCGAGCTGGCCCCGGGCTACTGGAGCGAGGACGACCGGGACGACACCCGGGACAAGTTCCGCGCCCTCGGCGCCGAGCGGTACGCGGCCGGCTGCCCGATCCACCGCGGCAGTCTCGCCCCGGGCCAGCGCTTCTCGCAGGGTCTCGGCACCCTGGTCAGCTCGGTCCGGAGCACCCTGGCCGCCGAGTTCCCGCAGGACGACCTGGTCTACCTCAACGTGCAGCGCGCCTTCGACGGCGCCCGGCTCTGCGAGTCGGCGGGCAGCCCCGGCAACGCGCTGGCCACCCCGATCCGGCTCATGGACGGCCCGACCGGCGTCTTCGTGACCAGCCTCTCCGGTTACGACAAGCTCGACATCCAGCGGATCGCGAACGCCTGCGGCACCTACTTCCAGACCTGCCAGGAGTCGTGGCACCCGAGCGCCGCCGGCCACCGGGTGCTCGGCCGCTGCCTGGCCGGCGCCGCCACGACGGGCTCCCGGGCGGTCTCCTGCGTCCGCGCCCCGGACGGCACGATCACGGTGGGCTGACCGGCCACGACCGCGAGGCGTCCCGGCCCGGGGGCGCCTCGCGGTGGGTCAGGGGCGGACGGCCGCGCCGAGCACGTGCGGCGACGCCGGCCCCGGCATTCCGCTCGGCGGGAAACGGAACCGGTCCAGCTCGACCACGGTGAAGCCGGCGGCCTTGATCGCCGCCACGGTGTCCCGTCCGGTGTGGCAGCCGGCGCAGCACAGCGGCCAGAGCGTGGCGTCGGCGAAGCGCTGGGCCCGGCGCAGCCCGGGGGTCTCCGCCACGACGTGCTCGTAGAAGCGGAGCTGTCCGCCCGGGCGGAGCACCCGGCGCGCCTCGCGCAGCGCCACCGCCTGGTCCGGCACCGAGCAGAGCACCAGCGACAGCACCACCGCGTCGGCGCTCGCGTCGGCGACCGGCAGGGCCTCGGCCAGGCCGGCGGCCACGGTCACCGGCACGCGGGCGTCGGGCGCGGCGGCCCGGACGAGGGCGCGCAGCCGCGGCTCGGGCTCCACGGCGAGCACTCCGGTCACCGGCGGCGCATAGTGCGGGAGGTTCCGCCCGTTGCCGGCGCCCACCTCGACGACCCGGCCGCGCAGCCCGGCGACCAGGCGCCGCCGGTGCGCGGCGGCGCCGGCCCGGTCCATGGCGACGCTGGCGCGGGCGAAGACCCGGGCGAAGATCGGATGCGAGACCGCCATCAGGTGTGAACCACCGGAACGCCGAGGGTGAGCAGCAGCGGGCCGGCCGCGCCGTCGACCAGGTCGCCGAGGCGTACCCCGTCGAGCACGGCGAGGAAGGCGGCCTGGGCGCGGCGCAGTTCGCCCCGCAGCCGGCAGCCGGCGACCAGCGGGCACGCCGGCTGCTCACAGTTGACCACCTCGTCGCCGCCCTCGAAGGCCCGTACCACGTGGCCCACGGTCAGCTCCCCGGCGGGCTCGGCGAAGGCCACCCCGCCGGAGCGGCCCCGGGTGGTCACCAGCACGCCGAGCCGCTGCAGGCGCTGCACCACCTTGGCCACGTGGCTGCGCGGCAGCGCGAGCTGGGTGGCGAGTTCGTCCACGGTGGTCCGGGCCGGGGACGCGGCGGTCAGCATGGCGATCCGCAGGGCCATGTCGGTCGACCGGTTGAGCTTCACGCCTCGACCCTAGCCAGGGTGTGCACGCCGCGACACGGGCCGACCAGCCCGTTCGCGGCAGTGACGCCGGCCACGCGGCTCTCGGGACCTTCGGCCCTGAAGAGGCATCTGCCATTCCTGTTCAGTGGTGATCAACCCGTTCGACGCCCGAAGGAGTAGTCGTGCTCTCGGAATCCTCCGCAGCCGTGGTGACGGCGACGCTGCCCGCCGTGCAGGCACACGGCGAGACGATCACCGGCCGGTTCTACCAGCGGATGTTCGCCGCCCACCCGGAGCTGCTGAACATCTTCAACCGCAGCAACCAGGCCACCGGCACGCAGAAGGCGGCGCTCGCCGACGCCGTGGTCGCGTACGCCGAGCACCTGACCGGGGGCAGCGCGGTGCCGTGGGGGCCGGTCCTGGACCGGATCGCGCACAAGCACGTCTCCCTCGGGATCACCGCCACCCAGTACACCATCGTCGGCCGGCACCTGATGGCCGCCGTGGCCGAGGTGCTCGGCGAGGCGGTCACCCCGGAGGTCGCGGCCGCCTGGGACGAGGTGTACTGGCTGCTGGCCTGCGAGCTGATCGCCCGGGAGGCGCGCCTCTACACCGAGGCCGGGGTGCCGGAGAACGGCTCGGTGTGGCGCGAGTGGCGGGTCACGGCGAAGACCGCGGAGACCCCGGACGTGGTGTCGTTCACCCTGGTCCCCGCCGACGGCGGGCGGGTGCCCGGCTTCACCGCCGGCCGGTACACCTCGGTGGCGGTCGACCTGGACGGCGGTCGCGGCCAGCAGATCCGGCAGTACAGCCTCTCCGGCCGGCCCGGCGCCGACCACTGGCGGATCACGGTGAAGCGGGTACGCGGCACCGCCGGCACGCCCGACGGCATCGTCTCCGGTTTCCTGCACGAGCGGGTCGCCGTCGGCGACACGCTCCGGCTCAGCCCGCCGTTCGGTGAGGTCAGCGCGCTCGGCGACGGCCAGCCGCTGCTGCTGGTCAGCGCCGGCATCGGGCTGACCCCGGCCATGTCGGCACTCGCCTACCTGGCGGCCACCGAACCCGACCGGCCGGTGACGCTCGTGCACGCCGACCGGACCGGCGCCGCGCACGCGCTGCGCCACGAACTGCCGGCGCTCCAGGAGCGGCTGCCGAACCTCGCCGTCCACCTCTGGTACGAGGACACCGCCGGCGGCGACCTGGCCGGGGTGAAGGCGGAGATCACCGAGGGGCTCGTCGACCCGGCGCTGGTCCCGCTCGCCCCCGGCGCGTACGTGCACCTGTGCGGGCCGGTGCCGTTCATGGCCCTGGTCCGGGGCGGCCTGCTGCGCCGGGGGGTGCCGGCCGAGCGGATCGCGTACGAGGTGTTCGGGCCGGGCATGCTGCGCTGAGGCCCGCGGGAGGGGCCGGGCGCCGCTTTGCCCGGCTTCGCCGCTTACCGCCGCGCCGACCAGCGGCTTTGGTCCCGTGCAGGGGCGTCCACAACGGAGATTCGACTTCTCGGGAGAAGTCGATGATCTACAGGTTAGGTCGTGGTCGCCGGGGTAGGGACCACTCATGCGCGTCCTTGGAATCAACGCCATCTTCCATGACCCCGCGGCCGCCCTGGTGGTCGACGGCCGGGTGGTGGCCGCCGCCGAGGAGGAGCGGTTCAGCCGGCGCAAGCACGGCAAACGCCCGGTCCCCTTCTCCGCCTGGGAGCTGCCCGAACTGTCCGCCGCGTGGTGCCTGGCCAGCGCCGGGATCGACGTGGACAGCCTCGACGCGGTGGCGTACTCGTTCGACCCCGGCCTCTGCCGGGACGCGGCCGAGCTGGGCCTCAGCGACCCGTGGGACTGGCTGCGGGTCGACTACGCCCGGCGGGCCCCGCAGTTCCTCGCCGCCGCCCTGCCCGGCCTCGACCCGGACCGGGTGCGGTTCGTGCCGCACCACGTCGCGCACGCCGCCTCCGCCGGCCTGGCCGCCCCGCCGGCCGGGGACGACACCGCGGTGCTGGTGCTCGACGGCCGCGGCGAGGTGGCCAGCCACCTGGCCGGCGTCTACCGCGACGGCCGGCTGTCGCCGCTGTACTCCCAGCAGCTCCCCCACTCGCTCGGCCTGCTCTACGAGGACCTCACCCGGCACCTGGGCTTCCTGCACTCCAGCGACGAGTACAAGGTCATGGCGCTGGCCTCCTACGGCCGGCCGAAGCACCTGGGCCTGCTCCGCGACCTGGTCCGGGTCACCGACGACGGCGGCTTCCAGGTCGAGCGGATCGACTGGGCCGGCCTGGCCAAGACGGTCGCCGCCGGCGGCGAGCTGACCGAGGAGCACGCCGACCTGGCCGCCAGCGTCCAGGCGCGGCTGGAGGAGGTCATCCTGGACCTGTCCCGCTGGCTGTACGACGCCTCCGGCGGGGCCCGCACCCTGGCCATGGCCGGCGGCGTGGCGCTGAACTGCGTGGCCAACGCCCGGCTCGCCGCCGAGGGGCCGTACCGGGACGTCTGGGTGCAGCCGGCGGCCGGCGACGCGGGCACGGCGCTCGGCGCGGCGCTGCACGTGGCCGGCGAGCTGGGCGACCGGTCCACCCCGATGGCGGGCGCGGACCTGGGCCGGGGCTGGTCGGACGAGGAGCTGGAGGCGGAGCTGCGGCGGGCCGCGCTGCCGTACACCCGGCCGGCGTCGATCGCCGCCGAGGCCGCCCGGGTGCTCGCCGACAACGGCATCGTGGCCTGGTACCAGGGGCGCAGCGAGTACGGCCCGCGGGCGCTCGGCCACCGGTCGCTGCTGGCGCACCCCGGCGACCCGGACACCACCCGGCGGATGAACGACGTCAAGGGCCGGGAGCAGTTCCGGCCGATCGCCCCGATGGTCCGCGCGGAACGCTTCGCGGACCTGTTCGACGGGGTCTACCCCAGCCCGTACATGCTGTTCGTGCACCGGGTGAAGCCGGAGTGGCGGGACCGGATCCCGGCGGTCACCCACGTCGACGGGACCGCCCGGGTGCAGACCGTGCACCCGGAGACCGAGCCGCTGGTGGCCGAGCTGCTGGCCGAGTTCGAGCGGCGCACCCGGCTGCCGGTCGTGGTGAACACCTCGCTCAACACCGCCGGACGGCCCATGGTGGACACCCCGCGCGAGGCCATGGAGCTGTTCGGCTCCGCCCCGGTGGACCTGCTCGCCGTCGGCCCGTTCGCGGTGCACCGCCGCGCCCTGGGCGGTGGTGCCCGGTGATCAGTGTGGTCGTGCCCACGCTGGGGCGGCCGAGCCTGGCCACTCTGCTGGACGCCCTCGCCGGCCAGCTCGACGAGCTGCCCGGGGTCGAGGTGCTGCTGGTGGACGACCGGCGCGACGACACCGGGGAACTGGCGGTGCCGGGGGCGCTGGCCGCGTACACGAAGGTGCTGACCGGGCGCGGCGCGGGCCCGGCGGCCGCCCGCAACCTGGGCTGGCGGGCCGCCCGCGGCGAGTGGGTGGTCTTCCTCGACGACGACGTGGTGCCGGCGCCGGACTGGGCCCGGCGGCTGCGCGCCGACCTCGCGGTGGCCGGCCGGGTCGGCGGTGTGCAGGGCGTGGTGGAGGTGCCGCTGCCTGCGCACCGGCGCCCCACCGACTGGGAACGCGGCACCGCCGGCCTGGCCGAGGGGCGGTGGATCACGGCGGACATGGCCTACCGCCGGAGGGCTCTGGCCGCCGTCGGCGGGTTCGACGAACGCTTCCCGCGCGCCTACCGGGAGGACGCCGAGCTGGCCCACCGGGTCCGCCGCGCCGGCTGGGACCTGGTCCGCGGGCGGCGCCGGGTGACCCACCCGGTCCGCCCGGAGAGCCGCTGGGTCAGCCTGCGCACCCAGCGCGGCAACGCCGACGACGCGCTGCTGCGCCGGCTGTACGGCCCGGGCTGGCGGGCCGACCTCGACCTGCCGCCGGGGCGGCGGCCCCGGCACGTGGCGGTCGCCGCGGCCGGCGCCGTGGCGCTGGCCGCCGCGGCGCTGCGGGCCGCTCCCCCGCGTGCCGTCCGCGCCCGGCGGGCGGTCGGCGTGGCCGGCGGGCTCGCCGCGCTGGTCTGGGCGGCCGGCACCGCCGAGTTCACCCGGGCCCGCGTCGCCCCCGGCCCGCGCACCCCCGACGAGGTCGCCACGATGCTGGTGACCAGCGCGCTCATCCCGCCGCTCGCGGTCGTCCATTTTGTACGGGGCTGGTGGCGCGCCCGCGCCGTCCCCGCCGGGGCGCTGGTCACCGCGCGCGATCCCGGGGCGCGACGGTGATGTTTAGTTCCTTGCCCCAGGGCAATTGTCCGGCCATGAATCCGGCCGGTCCCGCCCTCTACGACGCGGTGCTGCTCGACCGGGACGGCACGCTGGTCGAGGACGTGCCCTACAACGGCGACCCGGAGAAGGTGCGGCCGCTGCCCGGTGCCCGGGCGGCGCTGGACCGGCTGCGCGCGGCCGGGCTCCGGCTGGCCGTGGTGACCAACCAGTCCGGGCTGGCCCGGGGACACTTCACCGAGCGGCAGATGCACGCCGTGCACGCCCGGATCGAGGAGCTGCTCGGCGCCTTCGACCACTGGGCGATCTGCCCGCACGACGACACCGACGGCTGCGCCTGCCGCAAGCCGGCCCCCGGACTCGTGCACGAGGCGGCCCGGGCGCTGGGCACCACGTCCCGGCGGTGCGTGCTGGTCGGCGACATCGGCCGCGACATGGCCGCCGCGCTGGCCGCCGGCGCCACCGGAATCCTCGTGCCCACCCCGGTCACCCGCCCCGAGGAGGTCGCCGAGGCGCCGGCCGTCGCCCGGGACCTGCCCGGCGCGGTGGCCGAGATCCTGCGCCGGGACCGGGCGGTACGACCGGAGGCGCCGCGCGCCGGGCGGGCCGGCACGGTGCTGGTGGTGCGCAGCGACTCGGCCGGCGACGTGCTGGTCACCGGCCCCGGCATCCGCGCCGTGGCGGCCGGGGCGGAACGGGTGGTGCTGCTCTGCGGGCCACGCGGCCGGGCAGCGGCGGAACTGCTGCCCGGCGTCGACGAGATCATCGAGTGGCCGCTGCCCTGGATCGACGGCTCCCCCGGGCCGGTCGACCCCGACGACATGCGCCGGCTCACCGGCCGGCTGGCCGCGGTGCGGGCCGACGAGGCGGTCGTCTTCACCTCGTTCCACCAGTCACCGCTCCCCCTCGCCCTGCTGCTGCGGATGGCCGGCGTCCCCCGGATCAGCGCCATCAGCGACGACTACCCCGGGTCCCTGCTCGACGTCCGGCACCGGGTGCCGGTCGGAGTGCCCGAACCGGAGCGGGCCCTGTCACTGGCCGCCGCGGCCGGCTTCGCGCTGCCCCCCGACGACGAACCGGGGCTGCGGCTCCGCGCCGACCTGCCCGCGCCGGCCGTCGACCTGCCCGCCGGCGACTACCTGGTGGTGCACCCCGGCTCGTCGGCGCCCGCCCGGGCCTGCCCGCCCGACCGCTGCGCCGAGATCGTGGCCGCCCTCGCGGCCGACGGGCACCGGGTGCTGGTCACCGGCGGGCCCGGCGAACGCGAGTTGACGGCCCACGTCGCCGCGGCCGGCGGCACCGACCTCGGTGGCGCCACCGACCTGGCCGGGCTCGCCCGGATCCTCGCCGGGGCCCGCTGCCTCGTCGTGGGCAACACCGGACCGGCCCACCTGGCCGCCGCCCTCGGCACCCCGGTGGTCAGCCTCTTCGCCCCGACCGTCCCGTTCGGACAGTGGGGGCCCTACCGGGTGCCCACCGTCCGGCTCGGCGACGCCGGGGCGGCCTGCCGGGACACCCGGGCCGCCGTCTGCCCGGTCGCCGGACACCCCTGCCTGAACAGCCTCGACCCGGCCCGGGTGGTCGCCGCCGTCCGCCGGCTCGTCCCCGGCTGAACCCACCGCCCGCCCCCGCACCGTCGCCGACGAGGAGAGAGATGAACGTTCTGCTGTGGCACGTGCACGGCTCCTGGACGACGTCCTTCGTGCACGGGAGACACCGGTACCTCGTGCCGGTCACGCCCGACCGCGGCCCGTACGGGCGGGGCCGGGCGCGGACCTACCCGTGGCCGGAGAACGCCGTCGAGGTGACCCCGGAGGAGCTGGGGCGGGCCGAGGTCGACCTGGTGCTCCTGCAACGGCCCGAGGAGCTGGACCTGGCCGAACGGTGGCTGGGCCGCCGGCCCGGCCGGGACGTGCCGGCGATCTACGTCGAGCACAACACCCCGAAGGGCGACGTGCCCAACACCCGCCACCCGATGGCCGACCGGGACGACCTGCTGCTCACCCACGTGACCCACTTCAACGAGCTGTTCTGGGACAACGGGGGCACCCGCACCGCGGTCGTCGAGCACGGCATCGTGCCGCCGGCCGTCGAGTGGATTGGCGAACTGGACCGCCTCGCCGTGGTCACCAACGAGCCGGTCCGCCGCTGGCGGGTCACCGGCACCGACCTGATGCCGCGCTTCGCCGCGGTCGCCCCGCTCGACGTCTTCGGCATGGGCGTGGCCGGGCTGCCCGACCGGCTCGGCCTGCCGGCGGACCGGCTCGCCGTCCACGACGACCCGCCGCAGCACCGGATGCACGCCGAGGTGGCGCAGCGGCGGGCGTACCTGCACCTGTGCCGCTGGACGTCGCTGGGGTTGAGCCTCATCGAGGCCATGACCATCGGCATGCCGGTGGTCGCGCTGGCCACCACCGAGGCCGTGGACGCCGTGCCACCCGACGCGGGGGTGCTCTCCACCCGGGTGGACACGCTCGTCGAGGCGGCCCGCTGGCTGACCGAGGACCGCGACGCCGCGTACCGGCTGGGGGCGCGGGCGCGCGAGGTGACGAAGGAACGCTTCGGGCTCGACCGGTTCCTCGCCGACTGGGACCGGCTCATGGAGGAGGAGACATGCGCATCGCGATGATTTCAGAGCACGCCAGCCCTCTCGCCGCCCTCGGCGAGGAGGACGCGGGCGGGCAGAACACCCACGTGGCGGAACTCGCGGCCGCGCTCGTCGGCGAGGGGCACGACGTCCGCGTCTACACCCGCCGGGACTCCGCCACGCTGGCCGAGGTGGTGTCCAGCCCGGACGGCTACCAGGTGTGCCACGTGCCGGCCGGCCCGGCGCAGCGGGTGCCGAAGGACGAGCTGCTGCCGTACATGGGCGAGTTCGGCAGCTGGCTGGCCGACTCGTGGCGGCGCGGCGGCTGGATCCCGGACGTGGCGCACGCGCACTTCTGGATGAGCGGCCTGGCCACCGTGCACGCCGGGCGGCGGACCGGGGTGCCGACGGTGCTGACGTACCACGCGCTCGGCACGGTCAAGCGCCGGCACCAGGGCGCGCGGGACACCAGTCCACCAGGGCGGATCGGCTACGAGCGGGCGCTCGGCCGGACCGTGGACCGCGTGATCGTGCAGTGCGAGGACGAGGTCGCCGAGCTGGTCCGGATGGGCGTGCCCCGGTCCCGGATGGCGCTGGTCCCGTCCGGCGTCAACCAGGCCGTGTTCCGCCCCGACGGCCCGGTCGCACCCCGCGACCCGGCCCGCCCCCGCGTCCTCACCGTCGGCCGGATGGTGGAGCGGAAGGGCTTCCTGGACGTGGTCCGGGCGCTGCCCGCCGTGCCGGACGCCGAGTGCGTGGTGGTCGGCGGCCCGCCGGCCGAGCTGCTCCCCGCCGACGCGTTCGCCCGGCGGCTGTCCGCCCTGGCCGAGTCCTGCGGCGTGGCCGACCGGGTGAAGCTGGTCGGCGCGGTGCCGCGCGAGGACATGCCCACCTGGTACCGCTCGGCGGACGTGCTGGTCGCCGCCCCCTGGTACGAGCCGTTCGGGCTCACGCCCCTGGAGGGGATGGCCTGCGGCGTGCCGGTGATCGGCACCAACGTGGGCGGCATCGCGGACAGCGTCGTGGACGGGCTGACCGGCGACCTCGTGCCGCCCCGCGATCCCCGCGCGCTCGGCACCGCGCTGCGCCGGCTCCTCGCCGACCGGGTCCGCCGTTTCGCGTACGCCACGGCGGCGCTGGACCGGATCCGCAGCCGGTACTCCTGGAAGCGCTGCGCCGAACAGCTCGGCGCGGTCTACGCCGCGCTGACCACGGCGTCCCGGCCGGCGTCGGCGGTGGCGTGATGACCCGCCACGACGCCCTCGACGCCCACCTCTCCGGGCTGGCCGCGGCACTCCTGCCGTACCGGCGGGAGGCCGAGCGGCTGGCGGGCTGGGGCACCGAGCTGGCCTGGACGCTGGCCCGGGGCGGGCGGTTGCTGGTGGCCGGCAACGGCGGCAGCGCCGCCGAGGCCCAACACCTCACCGCCGAACTCGTCGGCAAACTCCGCGACGACCGCGAACCCCTCTCCGCCATCGCCCTGCACGCCGAAACCTCCGCCCTCACCGCCATCGGCAACGACTACGGCTACGACGAGGTCTTCGCCCGCCAGGTCCGCGCCCACGGCCGACCCGACGACATCCTCCTGCTCATGTCCACCAGCGGCACCAGCACCAACCTGCTCACCGCCGCCCGCGCCGCACACGACACCGGCCTACGCTGCTGGGCCTTCACCGGCCCCGCCCCCAACCCGCTCGCCGAGGAGTGCCACGACGTGCTCGCCGTGCCGTCCCCGGACAGCCAGGTCGTGCAGGAGCTGCACCTGGTCTCCACGCACCTGCTCTGCGAGTACGTCGACCAGGCCCTGCCGCTGATCCGGCAGCTCCCCACGGCGCCCGTCCCCGCGCCGCGGCCGGGGGCCGTCGCCCGCTGGGCGGCCCCGTCCGTCCCCGCCGGAGGTGACCGGGACGGCGGTGACCGCCACCTGTTCGCCGGGGTGGGATCCGGGCCGCACCTGGGCGTCGGCCGGGCGCTGGACGGGCACGCCCGGGACGGGGCGCGCCGGTACCGCCCGACCGACGGCCACGGCGTCAACGGGCACAACGGACACTCCGCCGACGGGCACGGCAGCGCCGGGCAGCCGGCCGACGGGCACGGGTCCGCCGGCCCGGGGTCGGTGCGGTCGTGACCCGCCCGCTGGTCGTGGTCGGCGACGCGCTCCTGGACCGGGACGTCAGCGGCGTGGTCGGCCGGGTCGCCCCGGACGCGCCGGTGCCGGTGCTCGACGAACGGTCCGCCGCCGAGCGGCCGGGCGGGGCCGGGCTGGCCGCGCTGCTCGCCGCCGCGCAGGAGACCGAGGTGGCGCTGGTGACCGGGCTGGCCGACGACGCCGGCGGGGCCCGGCTGGCACAGCTGGTGACCGAGGCGGGCGTCGAGCTCTTTCCGGTCCGCCTGCCCGGCGCCACCGCCGAGAAGATCCGGCTCCGGGCCGGCGGGCAGACCCTGCTCCGGCTGGACCGGGGCGGTGACCCTCAGCCACCGGGCGAGCCGCCGGAGGCGGTGCTGGAGCTGCTGTCCCGGGCCCGGGCCATCCTGGTGAGCGACTACGGCCGCGGGCTGGTCCGGCAGCCGACGCTGCGCGCGGCGCTGGCCGACGCCACCGCCCCGGTGGTCTGGGACCCGCACCCGCGCGGCCCCGCCGCGGTGCCCGGGGCCCGACTGGCCACCCCGAACCTGGCCGAGCTGCGGCAGCTCACCGGCGACGCCGGCGCCGGTTCGGCGCTCTCCACGGCCACCCGGGCCGGGCAGGAGCTGCGTCGCCGGTGGCGGGTCGGTGCGGTCGCGGTGACCACGGGACCGGACGGGGCGGTGCTCTGCCACTCCGGCACCGCGCCGCTGGTCGTGCCGCCGCCGTCCACCGTGGCGCACGTCGAGGACACCTGCGGCGCCGGGGACCGGTTCGCCGCCACCGCCGCGCTGGCGCTGGCCGACGGCGCGTCGGTAGCCGAGGCCGTGCAGGCGGCGGTCGGTGCCGCGTCCGCGTACGTGGCGGCCGGCGGTGCGGCCGGCCTGCACCGGGAGCCGGAGCAGCCCGAGCACCGGGTCGCCGGCCGCACCGGCGAGGAACTCGTCGCGAAGGTACGCGCCGACGGCGGCACGGTGGTCGCCACCGGCGGCTGCTTCGACATCCTGCACGCCGGTCACCTGGCGACCCTCCAGGCGGCCCACCGCCTCGGCGACTGCCTCGTGGTCTGCCTCAACTCCGACCGGAGCGTCCGGGGCCTCAAGGGGCCGGAGCGCCCGGTCAACCCGGAACAGGACCGGGCCCGGCTGCTGGCCGCCCTGGACTGCGTCGACGCGGTGGTGGTCTTCGACGAGCCCACCCCGCACCAGGTGCTCGCCCGGCTGCGCCCGGACGTCTGGGTGAAGGGCGGCGACTACGCGGGCGACGGCGCGCCCGAGCTGCCCGAGGCGGAGTTGGTGCGCCGCTGGGGCGGGCGGGTGGTCACCGTGCCCTTCCTGGCCGGGCGGTCCACCACCGGCACCATCACGGCCGCGCGCCAGCGTGGTCTCCACCTCGTCAAAGGAGCGGTATGAGCAGGGATGTCAACGGACGGGCCGTCCTCGTGACCGGCGGGTCGAGCGGGCTCGGCGCGGCGGTGGTGGCCGCCGTGGCCAAGGCCGGCGGCCGGCCGTACGTGCTGGACCGGCGGGCGCCGGCCGACGGGGTGCCGTGGGTCGAGTGCGACCTGGCCGACACCCGGGCCGCCGAGGCGGCCACCCGGCAGATCGCCGAGCAGGCCGGGGGCCTCGACGGCCTGGTGACCGCCGCCGGCATGGATGTGCCCGGCCGGCTCGCCGACGTCGTCGGCGCGACCTGGGACCGGATCGTGACGATCAACCTGCTCGGCACCGCCGCGGTGATCCGGGCCGCGCTGCCGCACCTGGAGCGGGCGCACGGAACCGTGGTGACCGTGGCGTCCACGTTGGGCGTCAAGGCGGTCAGCGACGCGACCGCGTACTGCGCGGCGAAGTTCGGGGTGGTCGGCTTCACCCGGGCGCTCGCCGCCGAGCTGGCCGGCACGGTCGGGGTGACGCTGCTCATCCCGGGCGGGATGCGGACGGCGTTCTTCGACGACCGGGACGAGCGGTACAAGCCCGGCCCGGACGCGATCCTCAACGACCCGGCGGACACCGCCGAGGCGGTCATGTTCGCCCTGGCCCAGCCGCCCGGCTGCGCCGTACGCGAGCTGGTGGTCTGCGCCGAGCAGGAGTCCTCGTACCCGTGATCCTCGTGCTCCGGGCGCTCGGCGTCGGCGACCTCGCGACCGGGGTGCCGGCGCTGCGCGCGTTGCGTGCCGCGTATTCCGGCACCGAGCTGGCGCTCGTCGCGCCGCGCTGGCTGACCCCGCTGGTGGAACTGGCCGGGGTCGTGGACCGGCAGGTCTTCGCGGACGGGCTGGGCCGCCTCGGGTGGTCCGGCCCGCCGCCGGAGGTGGCGGTGAACCTGCACGGGCGGGGACCGCAGTCGCACCGGATGCTGGCCGCGGTCCGGCCGCGGCGGCTGCTGGCCTTCGCCAACGCCGACGCCGGGTGGCACGACGGTCCGCCGTGGCGGGCCGAGGAGCACGAGGTGGACCGGTGGTGCCGGATGCTCGGCTGGTACGGGATCCGCGCCGACCGCGGCGACCTGGCGCTGCGCCGCCCCGGGCCCGGCGGGCTGCCGACCAACGTGACGATCGTGCACCCGGGCGCCAAGGCGGCGCAGCGGCGCTGGCCGCCGGAGCGTTTCGCGGCGGTGGCGCGGGAGCTGGCCGGCCGGGGCCACCGGGTGGTGGTCACCGGCGGTCCCGGCGAACGGGACCTGGCCGCCGACGTGGCCCGCCGGGCGGGGTTGCCGGCCGACGCGGTGCTGGCCGGCACGACCGACGTCGGCGAGCTGGCCGCGCTGGTCGCCCACGCCCGCCTCGTGCTCTGCGGGGACACCGGCATCGGCCATCTGGCCACCGCCTACGCCACCCCGTCGGTGCTGCTCTTCGGCCCGGTGCCGCCCGCCTGGTGGGGGCCGCCGCCGGACCGGCCGTGGCACGAGGCGCTCTGGGCCGGTCCGCGCCCCGCCGGGGACGGCCCGGCGGTGCACCCGGCGCTGGCCGAGTCGGACGTGCCGGCGGTGCTGGCGGCGGTAGACCGGGTGACGGCGGCCGCCCGGACTCGGACGACGGCCGGGAGGCTGGTTCCGGGGCAGGCGGCGGCGCCCGAACCGGCGCGCTCCGGTGGCCGGCCCACCCTTGCTACCAGCCGGTAGCTTCGCGGCCGTACGCTGAGCCGGTGAGCGGGGACTACGCGCAGGAGTTCGTGGACGTCGACGGGGCGCGCATCGGCGTCCAGGTCTACCCGGAGCCGGACGGGCCGCCCGGCGCGCCCGTCGTGCTGATCTGGCCCGCCATGGGCGTCCGCGCCCGCTACTACCGGCCGTTCGCCGCCGCGCTGCGCGACGCCGGCCTGGCCGTCGTCGTGGCCGACCTGCGGGGCACCGGCGAGAGCACGCCGTCCCCCGCCCGCAGCTGCCGGTACGGCTACGCCGAGCTGGCCACCGACATCGGCGCGGTGCTCGACGCGCTCAAGCCCCGGCTGGACGGCCGGACCCGGCTGCTGCTCGGGCACTCGCTCGGCGGGCAGGCCGCGGTGCTGCACCAGGCGCTGCACGACGCCGAGCGGGTGGACGGGCTGGCCCTGGTGGCGGTCGGCA
The DNA here is from genome assembly GCF_032108445.1 of Micromonospora halotolerans. Taxonomy (NCBI): domain Bacteria; kingdom Bacillati; phylum Actinomycetota; class Actinomycetes; order Micromonosporales; family Micromonosporaceae; genus Micromonospora; species Micromonospora halotolerans. The sequence continues at coordinate 388,304 of NZ_CP134876.1, forward strand.
TCCCCTGGTGGCGCGGGTACCCGGGGCTGCGCGGCTGGGGCGTGCTGCCGTACACCCAGGGCATCGCGGCGGTCGCCCGGCTGCTCGGTGTCTGGCCCGGCTGGGGGTTCGGCGGCCGGCAGGCGCGCGGGGTGATCCGGGACTGGGCGCACACCGCGCGGACCGGGCGCTTCCCGGTGCTGGACGGGGTCGACGCCGAGGCGGCCGTGCGGCGGGTCCGCACCCCGGTGCTCGCGGTCAGCGTGGACGACGACCAGTACACGCCGCACGAGACGATGGACCACCTCTGCGGCAAGCTCGTCGCCGCCCCGGTGACCCGGCACCGCTACACCGTCGCGGAGGCCGGTGCCCCGCTGGACCACTTCACCTGGGTCCGCGCCGCCGCCCCGCTGGCCGCCCGGGTCGCCGCGTTCGCCGCCGCACTGCCCCGCTGACCTCCGGCCGGCCCGGCGACCCGGCGGACGCGGCCGTGGCCGAAAACGGGTGCGTAGCCGCGCGAAAGGTGGGTAAGCCGCACCGCCCGAACACGGCGGAGGGGGATCACATGTCCGAACAGCACACCGCGTTGCGCTCGATGCACGACCTTGGCCTGGCGGCCTGGTTCGGCGGCTCACTGATGGGCGCGCTCGGCGTCAACGGCGCAGCGGCACGAATCGACGACTCGACCCAGCGGCTGCCGGTCGCCTCGGCCGGTTGGGCCCGGTGGACCCCGGTCAACGCGGCCGCGATCGGCGCGCACCTGGCCGGCGCGGTCGGCGAGCTGGTGACCGAGAGCCCACGGGTGGCCTGCCAGCCCGGGGTGGGAAGGATGAGCACGATCAAGACCGCGCTGACCGTGGGCGCGCTGGCGGTGACCGGCTACAGCCGGCTGCTCGGCATGCGGCTGCAGAAGGCGGGCGGACCGCCCGTCGAGGGGACCACCGAGCCGAATCACCAGACGCCGGCGAACGTCGCCTCCTGCCAGCGGCAGATGAAGCTGCTCCAGTGGGCCGTCCCGGCGCTGACCGGCGCCCTGGTCGTGGTGTCGTCCTACATGGGTGAGCAGCAGAAGACGGGGCCGATGTTCCGGGGCCTGCTCGGCCGCGCCGGAACGGGGCTGGGCCCGATGTCCATCGGCAAGGTCGTCGGGATGGCCGCGGCCAAGCGACCGATGGCCATGGCCGGCAAGTGACCCGCAGATGACCGACGCCCGGGGCGACCGCCCCGGGCGTCGACTCACCGGTCAGGAACCGGTGCCGTCCTCTTCCCCCGGCCGGCCCAGGGTCGACGGCTCGTTCTCCGGCACGGGTGGCTGGGCCACCGGGTGCCCGGTGTCGTCCACCAGGTCCGGGGCCATGCTGCCGCCATGCGCCTCCTCGGCCTCCCGGGTCGCCCGGGGATCCCGGCCGTCCCGGGTCAGGCCGCCGGGCTCGTCCCGTCGCTCGTCCACGCGTCCCCCTCGGTGTCGGTCCTCGGGACCGCCGGTACCCGGGAGGTGCCGGCGGAAACCTCAGGCGGGGGTGGTGGCGGGCGCGACGCCGAGCAGTCCGGCCAGCGCCCCGGCGTCCCGCTGGGCCTGGTCGCCACAGCAGTTGTTCAGCAGCACGTGCAGCTCGGCGCACTGGTCGGCGAGTTCCCGCAGCAGCACGGACCAGCGCCGCAGCTCCTCCTCGCCGTAGGCGTAGCGGAACCTCTCCTGCTTGTCGCCGCTCTCCCAGGCGGCGCTGTGCCCGTGGAACCGCACCACGGCCAGGTCGGCGGTGGCCACGAGGATCGGCGGCACCGAGGAGGCGTGCCCCTGGGGCATGTCCACGCAGACGTAGCCGAGCCCGTGCTCGCGCAGGAAGGTCACGGTCTCGACCACGGCGTCCTCGGTGAACCAGGAGGAGTGCCGCAGCTCGACGGTCACCGGCCAGGGCCGGCAGCGCCCCGCCGCGGACAGGATCCGCTGCCGGGCCGCCTCGCCGCGGGCCAGCCAGGGCGGGAACTGCAGCAGCACGGCGCCGAGCCGGTCGGCCGCCGCGAGCGGCGCCAGCGCCGCGTGGAACCGGTCCCACAGCGCGTCGTACGCCCCGGCGGACAGGTCCCGCCAGCGGATCCGGGTCGGGCCGCCGGCCGGGCGCAGGTCCCGGGGCAGCGCGTCGACCGGGGTGTGGTGGCCGGTGAAGAGGCGGAACGCCTTGACGTCGAAGGTGAAGCCCGGCGGGGTGGCCGCCGCCCAGCCCGCAGTGATCTCCGGCGCCGGGATCGCGTAGTACGAGGTGTCCACCTCGACCAGACCGAACCGCTCGGCGTACCAGCCGAGGCGGCCGGCCGGGGTGTTGACCGCCCGGGGATACCAGCCCGAGCGGACCAGCATCTGGTCGGCCCAGGAGGACGTGCCCACCTTGATGACACCCATGTAATTCAGTGCACCGCGATCCGGACGAAACGGCAACCCGGGGACGGTCCGGTGCGGAGCCGGAAAAGTGTCGCTGGATGGTCGTACGGTGTCCCCGGTCCTCACGCGAAAGGCGGGCGGCATGAGCGTCTCCGACCAGGTCCTCACCGGCGAGCGGGCCGATCTGCTCGCCGCCCTCCAGCGGCACCGCGGCTTCCTCCGGCAGACCGTGGCCGGGCTCGACGACGAGCAGGCCGCCAGGCGCAGCACGGCCAGCGAGCTCTGCCTCGGCGGCCTGATCAAGCACGTGGCCGGCACCGAGCACCGGTGGATGCGGTTCGCGGTGGGCGGTGCCGAGGCCATGCGGAGCGAGCCGATCGACTGGGCCGGCCAGTTCCGGATGACCGAGGGCGAGACGCTCGCCGGGCTGCTCGCCGAGTTCGACCGGGTGGCCGCCGAAACGGACGCCCTGGTCGGCACGCTCGACCTTGACGCCGCGCACCCGCTGCCGAGCGCACCCTGGTTCGAGCCGGGCGCCAGTTGGTCGGCGCGCCGGGTGCTGCTGCACCTCATCGCCGAGACCGCGCAGCACGCCGGGCACGCCGACATCATCCGGGAGTCGATCGACGGGACGAAGACCATGGGTTGACCGGCACGCGGTGACCGACATCACCCACCCGAACGGGGCGGGTGGCGGGTTCCGGTGTGACGCCACGACTGGGGGCGACGCTGAGGGACACGAGATGAACGGACACCGCATGGACCAGGAGACCGCCGAGCGCCTGCTCGTCGGCACCCTCACCGAGGCTCAGGACGGTCCGCAGGTGCTCGTCGGGTTCCTGGCGGCCGTCCGCGCCGATCCCCGCCCGCACGAACTCACCGGCGAGGGGGCGGCCCTCCAGGCGTTCCGGATGGCGCGGGCCGGGGGCGCGGTCCCCGTGGCGGTGTCCCGTCCCCCGCGACGGCTGCACGCCGGGCTGTTCGGCGCCAAGCTCGCCCTGGCCGCCCTGCTCGCCACCGCCACCGGTGGTGTGGCCCTGGCCGCCGTCACCGGCAACCTGCCGATCCCGCCGCGCGGGGGTGGTGGCGCCTCCCTCACGCCGTCCCCGCACCCGGGCACCGACGGGCAGGCCACGCCGACGGTCGACCCGGGTCGAGCGACCACCCCGGCCGCCCCTCCGTCCGGCCGGCCGGGCAGCCCCGCCGCCCTGGCCCGGCTCTGCACCGTCTACCGAGGGAAGAACGACGCGGACCGGGGCCGGGCGCTGGAGGCCCCGCCCTTCGCCGAACTGGTGGCGGCGGCCGGTGGTCGGGAGAAGGTTCCCGGCTACTGCGACGCGCTGCTCACCGGGAACGGCAAGCCGACCGCCTCCGGCGCTCATCCGAGACCGCCGCAGCCGAGCGCCGTCCCCACCACACGGCCCGGCGTCGGACCGACCGCCCGGGTCACCGGCCAGCCGGAGGCCACGCCCAGCACCCCGGGGACTCGGCTGGCGCCGACCACCCGCCCGGCCAAGCCGCCGGCGCAGAAGACCGCCTCGGTCCGCCCCTCGCGGCGCTGACCGGCCCCGGCGGATCCGCACCGGGCGGCAGCGAACGGGCGATCGCGCGGGCCGGTGGTCGGCACCGGACGTGCTGGTAGCGTGCGCCGGTGACTCCGCGGCGTCCCCGACTGGCGATCCCCTTCCGCCTGGCCGTCGTGCTCGGCGTGGTGGCCGGCATCGTGCTCACCGCGCTCGGCCCGGCCACGGTGACCGGCCTGCTGCCGTACTTCACCATCCAGAGCAACGTGGCGGTCGCCGTCTTCGCCGGGTACGCCGCCTGGCGCGCCGGGCAGGGCCGCCCGGAGCCGCCGAGCGCGGTCAAGGGCGCGGTGACCCTGTACATCACGATCACCGGCACCGTCTACCACCTGGTGCTGGCCAACCCGGCCAGCCCGTTCGCGATGGTCCAGCCGCACCGCGCGCCCGGCGAGTGGTGGGGCAACCAGCTCCTGCACACCGTGGTGCCGCTGCTCGCGATCGCCGACTGGGCGCTGTTCGACCGGCGCGGCCGGCTGCGCCCGCGGTACGCCGCGTGGTGGCTGGCGTTCCCGGTCGCGTACCTCGGCTTCGTCCTGGTGCGGGGGCTGGTCGTGCACCGCTACCCGTACCCGTTCCTCGACGTCGGCCGGCTCGGCTACGGGGGCGTGGGGTTCAGCGCGCTCGCCTTCGCTGTCGCGTTCTGGCTGCTCGGACTCCTCTTCGTCGGCATGGACCGGGGGCTCGCCGGGCGGGCCCGCGGCGTGCCGGCCGAGCCGGCGCCGGCCGTCGCGCCGGAGGAGAGCGCCGCCCGGCCCCGCTGACCGGCGACGCCGGAGCGGCCGCCGGTCACGCCTCGCCGAGCCGCTGATCGATCGCGCCGCCGACCCGGACCCGCCGCGCGGTGGTGCGGTCGCGGCCGTAGGCGTCCGCCCGCCCCCAGCGGCCCGGCACATCCAGCAGCTCGATGCGGCCGTAGCCGTCGGGGACGTACGGTTTCACCAGCAGGTTCTCCCCACACGGCTGCAGCCCGAGCATGGTGGCGAGCAGCATCAGCAGCCCGCCGGAGGACCACGACTGGGGCCGGCCGGCCACCGGCAGCTGGACCGGGTACTTGGTGACGTCGCGCGGGTAGCCGGCGATCACCTCCGGCACCGAGCCGCCGAGCGTCTCCACCGCGGCGAACATGCCGGCCGCGACCTGGGCCGCCTCGGCGTCGTACCCGTAGCGCCGCAGGCCGGCCGCGACGAGCGCGTTGTCCGACGGCCAGACCGCGCCGAGGTGCGCCCCGACGGGGTTGTACGGCCGCTGCCCGCTGGCGTAGGTGCGCACCCCCCAGCCGGAGAAGAGTTCGGGGCCGCACAGGTGCGCGGCCAGCGCGTCGGCCCGCTCCGGCTCGACGATGCCGCTCCAGAGCAGGTGCCCGAGATTGGAGGTGAGCGCGTCGACCGGCTCACCGTCCGGGGTCAGGGCCAGCGCGTAGTAGCCCCGGTGCGGCAGCCAGAAGTCCCGGTGGAACCGCTCGCGCAGCCGCGCGGCCTCGGCCTCCAGCCGGTCGGCGTAGCCGGGGTCGCCCCAGAACTCCCGGGCCAGCCGGGCGCCGCGGATCTTCGCGTCGTACGCGTACCCCTGCAGCTCGCAGGTCGCCCGCGGGTACGGCGGCGCGACGGCGTGCCGGTCGACGATGGCCTCCGGCGAGTTGCGCCAGGCCTGGTTGGCCACCCCGTTGACCGTGTTGCGCGGCTGGTAGCGCAGGTAGCCGTCGCCGCACAGGTCGCCGTACTCGTCGAGCCAGTCCAGCGCCATCCGGGCCGGATGACCCAGTTCCCGGACCAGGTCGGCGTCGCCGGACCAGCGCTCGTACTCGTCGAGCAGGATCACGAACAGCGGCGTGGTGTCGGCGGCGCCGTAGTAGAACGCGGTGGGCTGCGCACCGAAGGCGGCCGACTCGCCGTAGCGCAGCTCGGAAAGGATCTTCCCGGGCTCCTCGTCGTGGAAGTCGTCGAGCTGCCCGCCCTGGAGCAGGGCCAGCAGGCGCAGCGTCGCCGGGGTCAGCTCCGGGGTGAACGGCAGCGTCTCCAGGCAGGTGACGAGGGCGTCCCGGCCGTACACCGCCATGGCCCAGGGCAGCCCGCCCACCGGCACCCGATCGGTGAACGACAGCGGCGTGTACCGCAGCGAGGCCAGGTCGATCAGCGCCTGCTCGTAGGCCGCCGCCAGCGCGTCGCGCTCGGCGACGAGCTGCGGCGCGTGGTCGAACCACCGGGCCAGGTCCTCGCGCATGTCATGGTGGACCTGCCGGCGGTGGGACTCGAGGCTGGACCGCAGGTCCCGGCCCCCGGCGCCCTGGATGATCATCGCGACGTGCAGGTCGGTGTGCCAGGCTTCGTTCGGACCGATCCGGATCCGGAAGGTCATGCCCTGCTGGTCGACGTCCACGGGAGCGGTGCTGGAGACGATCGTCTCCCGGGTGAACCGGTCCCGCTCGTGGCAGATCCGCAGCTGCCGGTGCTCCGCGTCGGCGACCACCACCGGCCGGCGCGGTCCGGGCCGGAGGATCTCGGACGTGTCGGCGAAGTCGCTGCCTATCTCCATGCGCACGATGAACTCGGCGGGCTCGGCGGAGTGGTTGAGCACGGTGAGCCGCTCGTTGAAACTGCTGTCGATGGACCGGTGCCGGAGCACCGAGACGTCGGCGTCGACGTAGTGGCTGGCGGTGCCGGGGACCAGCACGAACCGGGTCTCGAAGTAGGCCAGCTCGTCCCGGGACAGGGCGTTCAGCCGCTGGCCGTCGACGGTGAGCACCCAGCGGGACAGGAAGCGGGTGTCGAACGAGAACAGGCCGATCGGTGCGTACGGCTCGACCTCGATGTCCCCGTGCGCGTCGCTGAGCGCGAACACGTTGCCGGCGAGGACACCCACCAGATCCTTCATCGCGTCCCCACCCTGGCGCAGCCCAGGTCGCGGGGGTGCCTCGCGTCGGGCGGCCCTGGGAAGATCCGCCGCAGCGACAGGAGCAGCCGCAGGTCGCCCTGGGCGGTGAGGTCGTTGCGCAGCAGCGCGGCGGCCACGTGCAGCCGGCCGGCGGCGATCCGGTCGAACACCTGCCGGTCGGCGCGGACCACCAGGTCGGCGTCCTCCGCGACGCGGGTCACCCGCACCTCCTGGCGCTCGATGGTCAGGTACCAGTGGTCGGTCCGCGGCCCTTCCCCCAGGTCCAGCCGGATCGTGCCGCAGGTGGTCTCCGGCAGGTCGGGGTGCCGGCCGGCCACCCGCCGGGCCAGGTACTCCGCCGCCGAGGCGCTCATGGGTCCTCCCCGTGTCGTCCTTCACGGCCGGTCGCCGGGCGGCTCCGCCCGCTCCCGCAGGGTCCCCACCGGTCGGGTGAGCCCAACTCACCCCGTCCGGGTGAGCCGGGCTGGTGCGCCGGGCCGGAGGTCGGGTACTGCGGAGGAATGGGGATGACCGGGGACGCCACGACCGACCGGGTGCTCGCCGCGCTGCTGACCATGCAGCGCCAGTCCTGGGAGCAGGGGGTGACCGGGCACGCCCTGCTCGACCTCGGGCTGGGCGAGCTGGCCCTGCTGGTCGCCGACGCCGCGGTGACCCGGCAGCACCCGGACGGGCGGCTCGGCGACGTGTCCGGCGAGGCCGGCGCGGTCAACGGCGCGGCCTGCGGCGAGGTGGTCCGCCACGCGGCCACCACGGACGGGGACCCGCGCTACGCCGCCGCGCTGGACGCGCAGCTCGACTGGCTGGTCACCCGGGCGCCCCGGGCCGCCGACGGCACCCTGTTCCACCTGCTCGACAGCCGCCAAGTGTGGGCGGACACGGTCTACATGGTGGTGCCGCTGCTCGCGCTTGCCGGCCGGACGGACCTGGCCGCCGGGCAGCTCGACGGGCACCGCCGCCGGTTGTTCGACCCGCGCACCGGCCTCTACGCGGCCCGCTGGGACGAGGACCGCGGCGAGCTGGCCCAGCCGTGCCCCTGGGGCACCGGCAACGGCTGGGTGGTGGCCGGGATCGCCCGGGCGCTGCGCCTCGCGCCGGACTGGCCGGACGGGTCCCGCGCCGAGCTGGCCGGGCACGCCCGCACGGTGCTGGACGCCTGCCTGGCGTACCGGACCGACGACGGGCTCTTCCCCGACGTGCTCGACGACCCGGGCTCGTTCCGGGAGGCGAACACCGCCCAGCTCCTCGCGTACGCGGCGCTGACCGGGGTGGCCGACGGCTGGCTGCCGCCGTCCTGGCTGGGCACCGGCGCGGATCTGCTGGCCGCCGCGGGCCGGCGGGTCGACCGCCACGGACGGGTGACCGGGGTCAGCGGCGCACCGGACTTCACCGCGCCGGGCACCTCCCCCGAGGCGCAGGCGTTCCACCTGCTCGGGCACGCGGCGCTGGGCCGCGCCCGGGCGGCGGTCAGCCGCCCTGGATGAGCCCCCGCACGTACGCGGCCTGGCCGGCGTGCTGGACGTCGTCGTCGAGCACGCTCACCAGCCGCACGCCGAGCGTGACGGGCGGGTCCCAGTTCTCGTCGACCACCCGGTCCAGGTCGGCCGGGCGCAGCCCGCGCAGGTACGCGCAGGTCCGGTCCACCACCGCCCGGTGGTAGTCCAGCAGCACCCCGCCGTTCTCCGGCCGCACGCGGGCGACCTGCTCCGGGCCGTGCCCGTAGCCGGTGTCGTCCGGGTCGGCGGTCAGCCCGCAGCGCCCCGCCCACTCGCCGCCGACCCAGAGCTGCTCCTCCCCCAGCACGTCGCTGACCTGCTGGTCCTGGATCCGGGTGAGATGCCAGACCAGCCAGCCCACCGGGTTCGCCCCGGCGGCCGGCGCCTGCCGCAGCTGTTCCGGGCTCAGCCCGTCCAGCGCCCCCGCCACCAGGTCGGGCAGCCGGCCGTACGCCTCGGTCAGCAGGTCGTTCACGTCCACGCGTCCCACGCTCCTCCGCCGTCGGTGCCACCGGAGGCAGTACCGCCCAGGACGGGCGGCAAACCTCGCCCCCTTAGGGTTGATCGCGTGGTCGCGGCGCTGGAGCTGTATCTCGACACCGACGCCACCCGGCGGATCCGGGTGCTCTGGGACGCGTTGGAGGCCGAGGGCGTGCAGAGCATGAGGTCGCTGCTGGAGCAGCGGCACCGGCCGCACGTCTCGCTGGCCGTCGCGCCGCGTCTCGACCCGCACCGGGTCGCCGAGGCGCTCACCGGGATGGTGGTGGCCGCCCCGCTGCGGCTGGAGTTCCAGCACGCCGGGCAGTTCGTCGGGCGGGTGCTCTGGCTCGGGCCGGCCCCCACGCCGGAGCTGCTGGCCCACCACGGCGCCGTGCACAAGCGGCTGACCCGGGCCGGCATCGGGCTGGTGGAGCACTACCAGCCGGGCCGGTGGGTGCCCCACTGCACGCTGTCCATGCGGGTGCCGAACACGCTGATGGCCGCGGCGGTGCGCCGCTGCCTGGAGGTGCTGCCGGTGACCGCCACCGTGGTCGGCGCCGCCGTCACCGACCACGCCCGGGGCATCTCCCACCCCCTCGGCTGACCCCGTCCCCTGCTGCCGGGACCCGGTTTTGCGCCATCTGTCGCCGCTGATGGCGATGCCGCCGGAACGACGCAAGCTGGTAAAAGAGCAGGTCAGAGCCGTCCTGGCCACCCGAGGACGTGCGGCCGGAGCGCCCGCGAGCACGCCTGGAGGCATCCCATGGCCGCACCCGTCATCCGTTCCGTCACCGCCGACCCGACCGTCCTGCTGCCCGGTCAGTCCACCACCGTCCGGGTGGACACCTACCATCCCGACTCGCGACTGCTGACCCTTTCCGGCCGGGTCAGCGACCCCACCGGCGCCGCCTGGGACAGCCCGGTCCGGGTGGATCTCAGCGTGCCGCTGACCGTCCAGCTCGGCAGCACCTCGCCCGGCGTGACCGTCACGCCGTATCCCGGCGACCCCACCCGTTTCACGGTCACCGTGCTGGGCGGCCGGGGCACGGTCACGCTGACCGCCACGGCCCGGGACGCCGCGGGCCGGACCGGCACGGCCGCCACCACCGTGACGGTGCCTTTGCTGGTGGGGATGAGCACGGAGAAGGGTGCGCCCACCCAGCGGGCGGTGGCCGCGTACCCGGGTATCCGCTACATGCGCGACTTCGGCGCGGACGGCGGCGACGCGGACGCCCTGCCGGAGCTGCCGCCGCTGAACGCCGGCAAGTTCGTCGACGCCCCGTCGGCCGTCATGCACGTGTCGTGGAAGGACGACGTCGAGCAGTTGACCGGCTGGCTGGACGGGCTGAGCCGGCCGATCTACCTGACCTGGTACCACGAGCCGATGGGCGACGTGGCGCCGGGGACGTACCGGACCACCGCCACCCGGGTGGCGCAGATCGTCGCCGCCCACCGGAACCGGCGCTGGGTCCTCGGGCACGGCCCGATCGTCACCCGCTACTGGCTGGACGAGGGGCGCGGCAACCCGACCGACTGGGGCTACCCCGGCATGACCCACTACGGCGTGGACTGCTACTCGCGGGACACGGCGACGTACTGGCCGGTGGCGCGGATGTTCGGGGTGGCGTTCGGCAAGGTGCGCGCCGCGTACCCGGGGATCCGGCTGCTGGTGCCCGAGTACGGGCTGAGCCGGACCACGGCCGACACCACCGGCGCGGGCCGGGCGCAGGCGATCCGCGACCACGTGACCTGGCTGCGGCAGCAGAACGACGTGGACGCGGTCGCCTACTGGAACAACTGGGCCGAGTTCGAGCTGGGCGACCCGCCACTGGAGTCGACCGCCTGGCGGAACCTCCAGCTCGTGTGACCCTCCCGCCCGGCCCGGTGGCGGCCCCGCCGGGCCGGGGTGGGGCGGCGGCCGAGAGGTGGCCGGGCGCCTAGTGGACCTAGACTGGCCGGGTGAGGGAGGCCGAGTGACCGGCGCGAGCGCGCCGTCGACGACGTACGGTCACGCGTGCCTGGTCTACGACGACCCGGCGGTCCTGGACGCCCGGGCGGTCGCCCACCTGGGTGCCGGCCTCGCGGCCGGCGAGCAGGCCTGGCTGGTCGCCCCCGGGGACCGTGACTCCCTGGCCCGCCGGCTGGACCGCCTCCCCGGTCTCGACGCCGCGCTGCGCCGGCGCGCGCTCCGGCTGCTCCCGGTCGAGGACGCCTACCGCCACGACGAGATCGTCGACCCGGCCAAGCAGGTCCGGGCGTACGCGGCGGCGACCGGCGATGCGCTGGCCGCCGGCTACACCGGCCTGCGGGTGGTGGCCGAGGCCACCACGCTGGTCCGCTCCCCCGCCCAGCGGGACGCCTTCGCCCGGTACGAGCACCTCATCGACCGCTGGATGCGGCACCAACCGATGTCGGCGGTGTGCGCCTACGACCGGCGCGAGCTGGGCGACGCGGCGATCGCCGAGCTGGCCTGCATGCACCCCGAGACGAACGCCGACGTGCTGTTCCGGCTGCACGCCGGTGGCGGCGACGCGATCGTCGAGCTGGGCGGCGAGCTGGACCCGTCCAACCACCGGCTCTTCGCCGCCGCGCTGGACCGGGCCGACCCGCGACCGGTGGACGGCCGGCTGGTGCTCGACGCCACCGGGCTGCGCTTCGTCGACCACCGCTGCCTGCTGCACCTGCGCGACCACGCCCGCCGGCACGACGGCAGCGCCGTGCTGCGCACCTCGCGCTCCGCCGCGGCCCGGCTGGTCGAGCTGCTCGACCTGGCCGAGGTAAGGGTGGAGGTGGTCCGGTGAGGACGGGCGCCGCCGCCGGCCACGTCGGCTACTACCACGAGGCGATCCTCTACGACTCGGACGAGCACCTGCTCGCCGTGGTGCTGCCGTTCCTGCTCGGCGGGGTCGAGGCCGGCGAGCCGACCGTGGTCGGCTTCGGCGGGCGCAACGCCGAGCTGGTCCGCCGCGCCCTCCCGGCCGGCTCCGGGGTCACCTTCCTGCCCGGCGGCGACGTCTACGCCCGCCCCACCTCGGCCATCCGCTCCTACCGCAGGCTGCTGGGCTCGTACGTGGCCGACGGCGCCCGCCAGATCCGGATCGTCGGCGAGCTGCCGCCGGCCGCGCTCGGATCCACCTGGGACTGGTGGGCCCGCTACGAGTCGGCCATCAACCACGCCTACGACGACTTTCCGCTGTGGAGCATGTGCGCGTACGACGCCCGGACCACGCCGGCTCGGGTGCTGGCGGACGTGGCGCGGACCCACCCCCGGGTGGCGCTGCCGGACGGCAGCCACGTGCCGACCGACGTCTACACCGAACCGGCGCGCTACCTGGCCGAGCAGCGCCCGATGCTCCCCGACCCGGTGCAGCGGACGGCGCCGGCGGTCGAGCTGGTCGACCCGGCCCCGGCCGAGGCGCGCGACGCGGTCCGCGCCGCCTACCGGGGGCAGTTCCCGGTCGACCACCTCGACGACCTGGTCGTGTCGGTCAGCGAGGTGGTGAGCAACGCGCTGCGGCACGGTGCGCCGCCGGTGCGGATGCGGCTGTGGAGCGCACCGGACCGGATGGTGGTGACCGTGGACGACCGGGGTCCCGGCCCCGGCGACCCCTACGCCGGCCTGCTGCCCGCGGGCAACGGCGCGGCGGGCGGCCTGGGCCTGTGGATCAGCCACCAGTCGTGCAACCACGTGGCGCTGCACCGGGACACCGACGGCTTCACCATCCGGCTGACCGCCGGAAATCCGTACTTCCCGGTCTGAGTCGGATCGCATTCGCGGTCGTGGGCGGGGCGGGGCGGAACCCGCGCGCCGACGGCGGTACCGTAGCGCCTCATCATGCCCTGCGGGGCGGTCATCCGCCGGCCTGGCGCTGGCGAACCGACGGAGGATGGCGCATGTCCAACGGCGAGGAACCGTTCGCACCCCACGACGACGTATCCGCGCGGCCGAGGTTCGACCAGGCGCTGCGCGGCTACGACAAACGCCAGGTGGACCGGTACGTCGAGCAGATGGACGGCGAGCTGACCGCCGTGACGGCCGACCGGGACCGCGCGTACGCCCAGATGCGGGAGCTGACCGCGCAGGCGCAGCGGGCGCAGACCGAGGCCGCCGAGCTGCGCCAGCGCCCCACGCAGGTGGACCGGGCGTCCTTCCGCGACCTCGGCCCGATGGTCGACCAGATCCTCGACCTGGCCGAGAAGCAGGCCGGGCAGATCACCGAGGCGGCCTCGAAGCGCGCGGCCGACCTCCAGGCGCAGGCGGAGAAGGTGCTGGCCGCCGCTCGGGACGAGGCGGAGCGGGAGCGGCGCGAGCTCGCCGAGGAGCTGTCCACCCGCCGGGCCGAGCAGGACCGGGCGGACGAGGAGCGGCACGCCGCCGCGCAGGCGGAGCTGACCGCGATCCGGGAGCTGACCGAGAAGCTGCGCGCCGAGGGGCAGGCCGCCCACGACCGCGCCCAGCAGGAGGCGAAGCGGCTCGCGGAGCAGAGCGCCCAGCAGGTCGAGCAGGCGCGCTCCGCGTCGGAGGCGCTGGTGAAGGCGGCCCGCACGCAGATCCAGCAGGAGGTGCAGGCCAACCGCAGCAAGGCCCAGCAGGAGCTGGCTCAGTGGCAGGCCACCATGGCCCGGGAGCTGGACGAGCAGCGGGCCGCGGCCGAGCAGGAGCTGGCCGACCGGGCCAGCGCCGCCGAGCGGGACATCGCCGCCCTGGTCGCCGAGGCCCAGCAGTACGCCACCGAGGTCCGCGAGCGGGCCGATGAGGAGAACGCGGCGCACCAGGAGCAGCTCGGTGCGGTGCAGCAGGAGATCCAGCAGCGGCAGGAGGCGCTCACCCAGCTCCAGGCCGAGCTGGAGACGGTCGGCCAGCAGCTGGAGCACACCCGCCGGGAGATCGCCACGGTCGAGCAGGAGGGCGCCGCGCTGGAGGAGCAGCTGGTCGCCGTACGCCGGGACCTGACGGCGGAGACCAAGCGGCTGGAGGACGCGCGCCGGGCGGCGGACCTGGCCGAGCAGCACGCGAAGGAGACGCGGGCCCGGGTGCAGCGGGAGGCCAAGCGGGTCGCCGACCTGGCCGCCGCGGCGGTGATGGCGGCCGCCGCGGGCGGTGTGGAGACGGCCGAGTACCCGATGGTCGCGCCGCGTCCGGCCGCGACGCCCGCGGAGGCCACCCCGGTGGTGGTGCCCGCACCGGCCCTGGTGGCCGTCCCCGTCGTGCCGGCCGCTCCCGCCGTGCCGGCCGACCCGGAGCCCGGCGAGCCGGCCGACGGCGACCGGCCTACCGCCGAGCCGTTCCTGGAGCGCGCCTCCCTGGACCGGCCGAGCTTCGACGCGTTCGCGGTGCGCACCCCGGTCCAGCGGTCCGCCCCCGAGGCGGAGGTCACCGGGGAACCGGCGGCCGGTCCGGAGGGTGGCGTCCCCGCCAACGCCTGACCCGTCCCCGCCGCCCGCGCTCAGGGAAGGGCGGCGGCGAGGTCGGCGAGGTGCCGGGCCACCGGCCCCACGGTGAGCACGCCGCTGCCGGCGCCGGCCAGCTCGTCGGCGGCGGGCAGCAGGGCGGCGTGCAGCCGCGCCATGGTGGGGCGGTCGTCGAGGGCGAGGGCGGCCCGGGCGGCGACGCAGAGCCGGGCCTCGCGCAGCAGGTCGTGCGGCGAGGGCGGCAGGGCGCGCAGCGCGGCGGCCGCCTCGTCCCGGCGCCCGGCCGCGAGCAGGGCCAGCGGCCGGACCCACGGCGCGTACGGGCCGTGGGCGGCGTCGGCCAGCGCCGGCCCGGGGTCGTCGCCGGTGGACAGTCGCAGGCAGAGCAGGGCGAACGGCAGCAGCCCGGCGGCCATGCCGGGCATCTGCCCGGCGTCGAGCCGCACGGCCGCCGCCCGGTACGCCGCCTCGGCCTCGGCGCCGCGTCCCGCGACGGCCAGCCGGAGGGCGGCGTACCAGTCGGTGAAGACGCCGACCAGGGGCAGCTCGTAGCGCGCGGCGAGGCGGTCGGCGGCGGCCGCGTGGGTGTCGGCGGCGGCCAGGTCGGCGCGGGCGCAGTGCGCCTGGAGCGCGACGAGGTGCCCGAGCACCTCGAAGGTGACCAGCCCGTGCCGGGCGGCCAGTTCGACCAGGTCGGCGCCGATGCGGGCGCGTTCCCGAGCCCGGCCGGCGCGGTCGAAGGTGTGCATGAACCGGGCGTTGAGCGCGAAGGCCAGCAGGGCCGGGTCGTCGAGGCGGCGGGCGATCTCCTCCGCCTCGGCCGCCGCCCGCCGGCCCCGGTCGCCGGTGTCGCCGCGCAGTTCCAGGGCCAGCGTGCAGAGCAGCCGGCCGCGCCGGGTGGCCTGGTCGGCGGGGAGCGCGGCGAGGGCGGCTTCGGCCGCGGTGACGATCCGGCGGGACAGCTCCTCGTCGTCGTTGCGGGTCCAGACGGCCGGCACGTCGAACGCGGCCAGCACGTCCGCGGTGAGCTCCGGGTCGGCGAGGCGTTCGACGGTGGCGACCGCCTCGGCCCGCAGCCGGCGGGTCCGGTCGAGGTGGCCGGTGACGGCGAGGGCGCGGCCCCAGCCGATGACCGCCGCGAGCCGCCCGCGTACGTCGTGCCCGCCGGCCCGGTCGTGGGCGGCGACGGCCTGCTGCCAGAGCCGGGCCGCCTCGTGCGGGTGGCAGCGCCGCTCGGCCCGTTCGGCTCCGGCCGTGGCGTACCGGGCGGCCCGGGTCGCGGCGTCCGGGCCGGGGGCCTGTCCGAAGTGGTGGGCCAGGGCGGCGACGTCGTCCGGCCGCAGGCGTTCGAGCACCGACCCGACGGCGGCGTGCCAGCGGGCCCGGCGTGGCGCCGACAGGTCGGTGTAGAGGGTGTCGCGGACCAGGATGTGGGCGAACCGGGTGCCGTCGGGGGTGAGGAACCCGGCCTGTGCGGCCCGCTCCACGGCGTCCAGTGTGGCCTCCTCACCGGCCAGCGCGGCCAGCACGTCGGCGTCGAGGTCGCGACCGAGCACGGCGGCCTGCGCCAGCACCGCCCGGGTCGGCTCGGGCAGCTGCGCCAGGCGGTGGCGGATGACGTCCCGCACGCCGGCCGGTACGCGTTCCAGCGCGGCGGCGCCCTCGGCGGCGAGCAGCCGGGCCAGTTCCCGGACGAAGAACGGGTTGCCGCCGCTCCGCCGGTGCAGCGCCCGGACGGTGTCGGGATCCGCCGCGCCGGCCACGGCCCGGACCAGGTCGCCCGTCTCCGCCTCGGTGAGCCCGCCCAGGTAGACGCGGACCGGTTCGGTGCGCGCCAGGCGGGCCAGGGCCCCGGTGAGCGCCGGAGTGATCCCGGTGGCCCGGTAGGTGCCGACCGCCAGCACCGGCCCGGTCACCGGCTCCGGGCCGGTGAACAGCGCGGTCAGCAGGTCGAGGGTGTCCTCGTCGGCCCGGTGCAGGTCGTCGAGGACGAGCAGCACGGGCCCGCGCCGCGCCGCCGCGCCGACCCGGGCGCCCGCGATCCGGTGCAGCCGGTAGCGGGCCACGGCCGGGTCGCCGCCGTCCGGGAGGGCCGGCCCGGCCGGCGGTTCCCCGGCTTCGGGCAGGGCGGCGGCGAGCTGCGTCCACGGCCACGCGGCCGGGGCGCCCTCGTACTCGGGGACCCGGCCGACGGCGCGGGTCCAGCCGGTGGCGGCGAGCCGGTCGGCCAGCGCCTCGACGAACGCGGTCTTGCCCGCGCCGGCGTCGCCGGAGACCAGCGCGAGGGCGGGCCGGCCGGCCCGGGCCACCTCCTCGGCCAGCCCCGTCAGGCTCGCCAGTTCGGCCGCGCGCCCCACGAACGGGCGCCGCTCCTCCCCCGCTCCTCCGGCCGGCGGCGGGGCGGCGGCCGGGTCGAGGTGCGGGGCCTGGGCGAGGATGTCGGCCTCCAGCCGGCGCAGCCGGGGGCCGGGATCCACCCCCAGCTCCCGGACCAGCACGCCCCGGGCCTCCCGCAGCGCGGCGAGCGCGTCGCCCTGCCGGCCGGCCCGGTAGAGGCCGGTCGCCAGCAGCCGCCAGGTCTCCTCCCGCAGCGGCTGCGCGGCGGCCTGGGCGCGCAGGTCGCCGGCGGCCTCGGCGGCCCGGCCCAGGGCCAGCAGCGCCTCGGCGCGCCGCTCGACGGCGAGCATCCGCAGCTCGTCCAGCCGGTCGATCTCCGCCCGTGCCCACGGCTCGTCGGCGAACTCCGCGTAGGCGGGGCCGTGCCAGAGGGCGAGCGCGCCGTCCAGGGCGGCCAGCGCCGGGCCGGCCCGCCCGGCCGCGAGCGACTCGCCCGCCGCACCGACCGCCGCCTCGAACCGCCCCGCGTCGACCGCCTCGGGGGCGGCCGCCAGCGCGTACCCGGGCGGGGCGGTGACCAGCAGCCGGGCCGGCTGCCGCGGGGGCCGGTCGGGCTCCAGGGCCCGGCGCAGGTCGGCCACGAAGGTCCGCACGGCCCCGACGGCGCCCTCCGGCGGCTCCGCCCACAGGTCGCCGACGAGCCGGCCGACCGGCACCACGCGGCCCCGGGCGACCAGCAGGCGGGCCAGCACGGCCCGCTGCCGGGGGCCCTTGAGCGCCACCGGGCCTCGCTCGCCGGCCGCGACCAGCGGCCCGAGCACCCCGAACGTCACTCCGGGTACGCGCGGCGGGCTGGTCACCCCGCCCACTCTAGGCAGGCCGGCGCGCGCGCACCGGCGGCCCGGCCAGGGCACTCATCCGATGCTGACCGGCCACTGACCGGCGCCAGGCAGGCTCGACGGGACCCGATCACACCCGGAGAGGACCACTCATGATCAACGGATTCGAGTCGCGCCGCGTCACCGTCGCCGACGGCGTCGCGCTGCACGCCGCAGTGGGCGGCAGCGGCCGCCCGGTCGTGCTGCTGCACGGCTTCCCGCAGACCCACCTGATGTGGCGGCACGTCGCCGCGGACCTGGCCGCCGACCACACGGTCATCTGCCCCGACCTGCGGGGGTACGGCGACAGCGACAAGCCCGCCGACACCGACGGCACCGCGTACGCCAAGCGGACCATGGCCGCCGACGTGGTGGCGCTGGCCCGGGCGCTGGGGCACGACCGGTTCGCCCTGGCCGGGCACGACCGGGGCGCTCTGGTGGCGATCCGCGCCGGCCTGGACCACCCCGGGACGGTCACCCACCTGGCCGCGCTGGACGTGCTGCCCACCCTCGACACCTGGGAGGTGATGCACGGCGTCACCGCCGCGGTCGGCTTCCACCTCTATCTGATGGCCCAGCCGCCGGGGCTGCCCGAGCGGCTGATCGGCGCCGCTCCGGACGAGTTCTTCGGCCACTTCCTCGACCTCTGGGCCGGCGACCCGGACGCGATCCCCGCCGACGTGCGGGCCGCGTACCTGCGGGCCTGCCGGGCGGCGGTGCCCTCGATCGTGGCGGACTACCGGGCCTCGGCCGGCGTCGACATCGCGCACGACGAGACGGACCGGGCGGCGGGCACCGTGCTGCGGATGCCGGTGACCGTGCTGCAGCAGGACTGGGGCGCGGCGCTCGGCTTCGACGCGGCGGCGCGCTGGCGGGCCTGGGCGCCGGACCTGCGGCACGTGCCGGTGTCGTACGGCCATTTCATGGCCGAGGAGGCCCCGGCCGAGGTGGTGAAGGAGCTTCGCGCGCTGCTGGCCCGCTGAGGCGCCCTTGCCCTCGACCGTGGAAGATGCAAATATTCAGATCACTGTACGTGTGGGGGTTCTCACGTTCGGGGGTTGATCGGCATGCGGAAGGTTTCCTCGATGGCGGCGGCGGTCGCGCTGACGCTGGGCTGCACCGGTGTGGCGGTGGTGAGCGCGGCGGGCCCGGCGAGCGCGACGTGCAGCCATTCGCACTCCAACATCGACACCAAGTTGGGCTCGCTCTTCAACGCCAGCAACGTCAACATCCGCTCCGGCCCGCACACGACCTGCGGCTCACTCGGCTACGGCCAGCTCAGCCACAGCGTCGACTTCCACTGCTACACCAACGGCGACCGGGTCAGCGCCAACGGCCACACCACCTACACCTGGACCTACCTGAGGGACAGCACGACCGGGGTGTCCGGCTGGGTGGCCGACGCCCTGCTCGACAACCTGGGCAGCAGCGTCGCCTGCTGACCGTCCCCGCACGACCCGCCCCGAGGGGGCAGGATGGTCCGGCATGACCGAGCCACGCCTGTACCCGCCCGTCGAGCCGTACGCCACCCACCGGATCGCCGTCGGTGACGGCCACGAGCTGTACGTGGAGGAGGTGGGGCGGCCGGACGGCGTACCCGTGGTCTTCCTGCACGGCGGGCCGGGCGGTGGCCTGGTGCCGGCGGCACGGCGGTTCTTCGACCCGCGGCGCTACCGCGCCGTGCTGTTCGACCAGCGCGGCGCGGGGCGCAGCACCCCGTTCGGTGAGCTGCGGGCCAACACCACCTGGCACCTCGTGGCCGACCTGGAGACGATCCGGGAACGGCTGGGGATCGACTCCTGGCTGGTGTTCGGCGGATCGTGGGGCGTCACCCTGGGCCTGGCGTACGCCCAGACCCACCCGGACCGCGTGACCGGGCTGATCCTGCGCGGGGTGCTGCTGCTGCGCCGCAGCGAGCGGGACTGGTTCTACCAGGGCGGCCTGCGCCACCTCCAGCCGGACGAGTGGGAGCGGTTCGTCGCCCCGATCCCCGCCGCCGAGCGCGACGACGTGCTGGCGGCGTACCACCGGCGGCTGCACGGGCCGGACGAGGCGCAGGCCCGGGCCTGCGCGGTCACCTGGGGGCGCTGGGAGGCGGTCAACTCCTCCCTGCGTCCCGACCCGGGGGTGCTCGCCCACTTCACCGCCGAGGAGCAGGCGCTGCCGATCGCCCGGATCCTCTCCCACTACGCCCTGCACGGCGGGTTCCTCACCGGGACGCAACTGCTCGACGGCGTGGACCGGATCCGCCACCTGCCCGCCGTGATCATCAACGGCCGCTACGACCTGTGCTGCCCGCCGGTGTCCGCGTACGACCTGGCTCGCCGCTGGCCGGAGGCCGACCTGCGGATCGTGCCCGACGCCGGCCACTCGGCCGCCGAGCCGGGCATCGCCCGGGAACTGCTCCGCGCCACCGACCGCTTCGCCGACCTGCTCGCCTGACCGTTCCGCGTCGGACCTCCGACACCGCCGCGTCCGCGCCTACCGGACGGGCGGCGGCGCTGGCAAGATCGGCCGGGTGACGGGTGCGCTGTTCGCGGTCAGTGACCTTCATGTGTCGTACGCCGAGAACCGCGCGGTGGTGGACGGCCTGCGGCCGGAGTCCCCGGACGACTGGCTGATCGTGGCGGGCGACGTCGGCGAGGTGTTCGCGGACGTCGAGCGGACGCTGCGGCAGCTCCGCGACCGGTTCGCCCGGGTCGTCTGGGTGCCCGGCAACCACGAGCTGTGGACCCACCCGGCCGACCCGGTGACCCTGCGCGGCCGGGCCCGGTACGACGCGCTGGTCGCGATGTGCCGCGACCTGGGCGTGCTCACTCCCGAGGACGACTATCCGGTGTGGCACGGCGCGGACGGGCCGGTCACCGTGGCGCCGCTGTTCCTGCTCTACGACTACTCGTTCCGCGCCCCCGGCACCGACACGAAGGAGGAGTCGCTGCGGGCGGCGTACGCGGCAGGGGTGGTGTGCACCGACGAGATGCTGCTGCACCCCGACCCGCACCCCGACCGGGAGTCCTGGTGCGGGGAGCGGATCGCCGCGACCGAGCGGCGGCTGGCCGCCGTCGACCCGGCGCTGCCGACCGTGCTGGTCAACCACTGGCCGCTGGTCCGCCAGCCCACCGACGTGCTCTGGTACCCGGAGTTCGCCCAGTGGTGCGGCACCGACCGCACGGCCGACTGGCACCTGCGGTACCGCACCGCCGTGGCGGTCTACGGGCACCTGCACATCCCCCGGACCACCCACTACGACGGGGTCCGCTTCGAGGAGGTCTCGCTGGGCTACCCGCGCGAGTGGGGCCGGCGGGGCGGCGAGCCCCGGCCGATGCGGCGCGTCCTCGGCGGCGCCGCGTGATCGAGGCGCTGCTCCCGCCGTCGGCGGTCGCCGTCGAGGCGTTCGCCGACGTCCCCGGCGAGGTTCCCCATCCCGGCGAGGCGGACCTGCTCGCCCGGGCCGTGGAGGCCCGCCGCCGCGAGTTCGTCACCGCCCGTCGTTGCGCCCGGGAGGCCCTGACCCGCCTCGGCTACGCCCCGGCGCCGATCCGCCCCGGCCCGAAGCGGGAGCCGCGGTGGCCGGCCGGCGTGGTGGGCAGCATCACGCACTGCGACGGTTACCGGGCCGCGGCCGTCGCCCGGGACACCGCGCTGGCCGGGCTCGGCATCGACGCCGAGCCGCACGAGCCGCTGCCCGACGGCGTGGCCGGGGTGGTCACCACGGCCGGCGAGCCGGCGTCGCTGGCCCGGCTGCGCGCCGCCCGGCCGGACGTGCACTGGGACCGGCTGCTGTTCAGCGCCAAGGAGTCGGTCTACAAGGCGTGGTACCCGCTGACCGGGCGCTGGCTCGGCTTCGACGACGCCGAACTGTTCGTCGACCCGGCCGGGGGGCGCTTCACGGCCCGGGTGCTGGTCGACGCCACCCGCGTCGACGGCGGCCCGCCGCTGGCCGAGCTGCACGGCCGGTGGCTGGTCGCCGACGGGCTGGTGGTCACGGCCGTGGCCGTGCCCCGGCAGCCCTGACGGGTCGCGGTTCTCGGGCCGGGAGCGAACGCTCCCGCCCGCCCGAGTGGTCCGCGTTTGCCCACCTGAGGCGAGGGTAGGGCCTTGAGGGCCTGGTCGTTTACCCCGCATGGAGGACAGGTCCTGATGGATTCCAGCAAGCCCGCCAAGGTCGTCAAGGACGTCGTGGAGGCCGCCGCCGGAAAGGTCGCCGACGTCCTGACCCCGGACGTGCCCGGCGCTCCGGGCAGCGTCCCACCGTCCTTCGAGGAGCCGACGACGCCGCACGGTCCGTTGCCGCCGAAGGAGGAACAGGGTGCCCCGGACACCCGCACCCCGACCGGCGCGGAGACCGGCGTGCCGAAGATTGCCAAGGGGCAGCAGGGCGCCTACCTCACCACCGCCAACGGTGCCCGGCTGCGCGACACGGACCACTCGCTCAAGGCCGGTCCGCGCGGCCCGGTGCTGCTCCAGGACCACCACCTGCGCGAGAAGATCACCCACTTCGACCACGAGCGCATCCCGGAGCGGGTGGTGCACGCGCGCGGCGCCGGGGCACACGGCGTCTTCGTCGGCTACGGCACGGGCGAGGAGGTGACCCGTGCGGGCTTCCTGAAGAAGGGCCGGGAGACGCCGGTCTTCGTCCGCTTCTCCACGGTGCTCGGCTCGCGCGGGTCGGCGGACACGGTCCGCGACACCCGCGGCTTCGCGACGAAGTTCTACACCGACGAGGGCACCTTCGACCTGGTCGCCAACAACATGCCGGTGTTCTTCATCCAGGACGCGATCAAGTTCCCGGACATCATCCACGCCGGCAAGCCGCACCCGGACCGGGAGATCCCGCAGGCGCAGAGCGCGCACGACACGTTCTGGGACTTCGTCTCCCTGCACACCGAGGCGCAGCACCACGCCATGTGGAACATGTCCGACCGCGGCATCCCCCGCTCCTACCGGACCATGGAGGGCTTCGGGGTCCACACGTTCCGGCTGGTCAACGAGGCCGGCGCGACGGTACTGGTCAAGTTCCACTGGAAGCCGAAGCTGGGTGTGCACTCCCTGACCTGGGAGGAGGCGCAGCTGATCAGCGGCATCGACCCGGACTTCCACCGCCGCGACCTCTACGACGCCATCGAGGCCGGCGCGTACCCGGAGTGGGAGCTGGGGATCCAGGTCTTCCCGGACACCCCGGAGGAGACCTTCGCCGGGATCGACCTGCTCGACCCCACGAAGATCGTGCCGGAGGAACTGGCGCCGGTGCAGCCGGTCGGCCGGCTCACCCTCAACCAGACCCCGCGGAACTTCTTCGCCGAGACCGAGCAGGTCGCCTTCCACCTCGGGCACCTGCCGCCGGGCATCGACGTCACCAACGACCCGCTGTTGCAGGGGCGGCTCTTCTCGTACCTCGACACGCAGCTCACCCGGCTGGGCGGGCCGAACTTCACCCAGATCCCGATCAACCGGCCGCACGCCGAGGTCAACGACATGCTCCGGGACGGCTTCCATCAGCACGCGGTGCACGCGGGCGTGGCGCCCTACCGGCCGAACTCACTCGACGGCGGCAACCCGTTCCCGGCCGGCGACCGCGAGAACGCGTTCGTCGACACGCCGGTCACGGTCGCGGAGGCCCCCAAGGTACGCGCGGCCCCGGCCTCGTTCGACGACCACTACAGCCAGGTACGGCTGTTCTGGCTGAGCATGTCGCCGGTGGAGAAGGAGCACATCATCCGGGCGTACACCTTCGAGCTGGGCAAGTGCCACCACCAGGCGATCAAGGAGCGCCAGCTCCAGTGCCTGGCCAACATCGACCCGGTGCTGTGCGAGCAGGTCGCCACGGGCCTGGGCCTGCCGGCGCCGAAGCCGACCGTGCCGCTGGCCGAGGTGCAGCCGAGCCCGGCCCTGTCGCAGGTCGGCCGGGAGTGGCCGGCGGACGGTCGGATGGTCGGCATCGTGGTGGACGCGGACAGCGACCTCGACGGGGTGGGCGAGGTCCGGCGGGCGGTGTTCGCCGCCGGCATGGTGCCGCTGCTGGTCGCCGCGCACGGCGGCACGGTCGGCGACCTGCCGGTGCAGCGCACCTTCGCCACCGGCCGGTCGGTGGAGTTCGACGCGGTCCTGCTGGCCGGGGCGCCGGCGCCCGCGCCGGACGCGCTGCCCGCCCGGGACGCCAAGGCGGGAGCGGCCGGCTCCGCCACCATCGACCCCCGGGTGCTGCTGCTGGTCGAGGAGGCCTGGCGGCACGCCAAGGCGATCGGCGCGTGGGGCGCCGGGGCCGAGGTGCTGCGCCAGGCCGGCGTGGCGGGCACGCCCGGTGTGGTCACCGGCGACTCCGCCGCCGAGGTCTTCGGGACGGTGCAGCAGCTGATGGCGGCGCACCGGGTCTGGGAGCGGTTCCCCGCCTCGGTCTCCTGAGCGACGCCGAGGGGCAGCCCCGATCCGGGGCCGCCCCTTCGGCGGTTTGGGACATCCCCGTTTGCGCCCCGGTTCGGCGGGAAGGCCGAGGGCCTCACACAGTCAGGAGCGGCGGATGAACGGACCCATGGGCGGCGAGCCGGTCGGCGACCTCGAACTCGTGCACACCTTCACCGGGCCGATGCCGACCGGGGTCAGCGTGTCGCACACCGGCCGGGTCTTCGTGAACTTCCCGCAGTGGGGGGACGAGGTGCCGGCGACCGTCGTCGAGCTGCGCGACGGCCGGGAGGCGCCCTTCCCGGACGAGTCCTGGAACAGCCCGTCCGGGGACGACGACGCGCACGCCTTCGTCTCGGTGCAGAGCATCGTGGTGGACCCGGCGGACCGGCTCTGGGTGGTGGACACCGGCAGCCCGATGTTCCAGCCGACGAAGCCGGGCGGGCCGAAGCTGGTGCGGGTCGACCTGGACACCGACACCGTCGGGCAGGTGATCACCTTCCCGACCGACGTGGTGCTGCCCACCACGTACCTCAACGACGTGCGCTTCGACCTGCGCCGGGGCGACGCCGGCCTCGCGTACCTCACCGATTCCTCCGACTCGGGGCCGAACGGGATCGTCGTGGTGGACCTGGCCACGGGCGCGTCGTGGCGGCGGCTGCACGACCACCCGTCCACGAAGGCGGAGCCGCTGGACTCGTTCCGGCCGGTCGTCGAGGGCCGGCCGTTCCTGGAGCGCCCCGCCGACGGGCCGCCGAAGCCGGTCGCCATGGGCTCGGACGGCATCGCCATCTCCGCCGACGGTTCCCGGCTGCACTACTGCCCGCTCGCCTCGCGCCGTTGGTACAGCGTGGCGACCGACGCGCTCGCCGACCGGACGCTGCGCGAGGAGCAGGTGGCGGCCACGGTCGTGGACGAGGGCGACAAGGGCGGCGGCTCGGACGGTCTGGAGACCGACGACTCGGGGGCGTTCTACCTGACCTCCTACGAGCACAACGCCGTGCTGCGCCGCCGGGCGGACGGCGAGTTCGAGACCGTGGTGCACGACCCGCGGCTGCTCTGGCCCGACACGATGTCGGTGGCCGCCGACGGCCACCTCTACGTCACCGCCAACCAGCTGCACCGGCAGGCGAAGTACCAGGGCGGCACCGACCTGCGGCGCAAGCCGTACGCCCTGTTCCGCGTGCGCATCGACGCCGGACCGGTACGCCTGCGCTGACTTTTCATCGATTTGTTTAAGTATTGCGATCGAGTGTCGCGCGCTGCCATGATGACCGTCAATTTCTTCCTTCCCCGAAGGAGCGGTCCTCATGGCGCTCACCCGCCGTACCCTCATCCGGTCCGTGGCGGCGGGGTCCGCCCTCGCCGCGCTCCCCGACCTGGCGCCCACCCTCACCCGGGCCGCCGCCGCGGCCAGCCCTCCCGGCGACGTGGTCGGCAAGGTCTCCGTCGGCTACCAGGGCTGGTTCAGCTGCCCCGGTGACGGCGCGCCGATCGGCGGCTGGTGGCACTGGAGCCGGGACCGGTTCCAGGCCCCCTCCCCGGCCAACACCACGATCGTGTCCTGGCCCGACATGCGGGAGTACGCCCGCGGCTACCCCACCGCCTACCCGAACCTGGGCAGCGGCCAGCCCGCCACGCTCTTCTCCTCCTACGACCAGCAGACCGTGGACACCCACTTCCGCTGGATGCAGGAGTACGGCTGCGACACCGCGGCGCTGCAACGGTTCAACCCGTTCGGCGACGAGGGACCGACCCGCGACGCGATGGCGGCGAAGGTCCGCTCCGCCGCCGAGCGGTTCGGCCGCAAGTTCTACGTCATGTACGACGTCACCGGCTGGACCGCGATGCAGTCCCAGCTCAAGGAGGACTGGACGACCCGGATGTCGGCGCACACCGCCTCACCGGCGTACGCGCGGCAGAACGGCCGGCCGGTGGTCTGCGTCTGGGGGTTCGGGTTCAACGACGACGGCCGCCCGTTCACCCCGGCGGCCTGCCTGGACGTCGTGCAGTGGCTCCGGGCGCAGGGATGCTACGTCATCGGCGGGGTGCCCACCTACTGGCGGCAGGGCATCAACGACTCCCGGCCCGGCTTCACCGACGTCTACCACGCCTTCCACATGCTCTCGCCGTGGATGGTCGGGCGCACCGGCACCCTCGACGGGCTGGACTGGTTCCACACCAACGTCAACGTCCCCGACCTGGCCGACTGCGTGGCGCACGGCATCGATTACCAGCCCTGCGTGATGCCCGGCGATCTGTCCGCCGGTCACCGCCGGCACGGCGACTTCTACTGGCGGCACCTCTACAACATGGTGCGGCTCGGCGCGCAGGGCCTCTACGTGTCGATGTTCGACGAGTTCAACGAGGGCAACCAGATCGCCAAGACCAGCGAGACGGCGGCGATGATCCCGGCCGGCGCCGGCATCCGGGCGCTCGACGAGGACGGCACCTTCTGTTCGGCCGACTACTACCTGCGGATCACCGCCGACGGCGGGCGGATGCTCAAGGGCCAGCTCGCGCTGACCGCGGTGCGGCCGACCCCGCCGGTCGCCGGGGGCGGCCAGCCGCCGGGCGGCAACCTGGCCGCCGGCCGCCCGGCATCCGCGAGCAGCCAGAACGGGCCGTTCGTCGCCGGCAACGCCGTCGACGCCGACCGGGGCAGCTACTGGGAGTCCGGCAGCAGCGCCTTCCCGCAGTGGTGGCAGGTGGACCTGGGCGCCGCCCACCCGGTGACCCGCCTGGTCCTCGCCGTGCCGCCGGGTTGGGAGGCGCGGACCCAGATGCTGTCGGTACAGGGCAGCACCGACGGCGCCACCTTCACCACCCTGGCCGCGTCGGCCGGCGTCCGGTTCGACCCGGCGTCCGGCAACACCGCCACCGTCACCGTGCCGGCCACCACGGCCCGCCACGTCCGGGTCACCGTCGCCGGCAACACCGCCTGGCCCGCCGCCCAACTCGCGCAGGTCGAGGTGTACGCGGCCACCGGCACGTCCACCCCGCCGACCGCCCCGGGCAGCCTGGCGGTGACCGGGCGGACCGCCACCAGCGTGTCGCTGGCCTGGGCCGCGGCCACCGACGCCGACGGGATAGCCGGCTACCAGGTACGCCAGGGCGGCGGCACGGTCGCCTCGGTCACCGGCACCGTGGCCACGGTCAGCGGGCTCACGCCGGCCACCACGTACACCTTCACGGTCGTCGCCCGGGACACCGCCGGCGCCGTCTCGGCGCCCTCGAACGCGGTCACGGTGACCACCGACCCGGCGGCGCCGACCGACCTGGCCCGGGGCCGGCCGACGACCGAGAGCAGCCACACCCAGAGCTACGGCAGCGGAAACGTGGTCGACGGCAACCCCGACACCTACTGGGAAAGCGCCAACAACGCCTTCCCGCAGTGGGTCCAGGTGGACCTCGGCGCGGCCACCCCGGTCGGGCGGGTCGTGCTCCGGCTCCCGCCGTCGGCGGTCTGGCAGGCGCGGACCCAGACCCTCTCGGTGCTGGGCAGCACGGACGGCGGAGGCTGGAGCACCCTGGTCGCCGCCGCCGGCCGGGTGTTCGACCCGGCGACCGGCAACCAGGTGACGCTGGCCTTCGCCGCCACCCCGGCCCGGTACGTGCAGGTCCGCTTCACCGGCAACACCGGCTGGCCGGCCGGCCAGCTCGCCCAGCTGGAGGTCCACTCCGGCTGAGCCATCGAAAGACATCGTTGACGACTTAGTTAATGTTCTTTAATATTTGGCCTACCTCGAGGAAGACCACCCCTGTCCGACCCGTACGTCCGGCCGGCGCCGGCCCCGACCGGCGCCGGCCGGGCGGTACGGCGCCCCCTGCACCGGGAAGGCCCTCGATGACCGCACCGCGCCCCCGCCGTTCCTCCGTGGCCGCCGGCCTGCTCGCGCTGGCCACCGCCACGGCGACGCTCGCCCTCACGCCGACCGCCGCCGAGGCCGTCGTCCTGCCGAACAACTTCAAGAGCGTCGGCTACATGCCGTCCTGGAGCGGCAGCGTCAACAGCATCCAGTACGGCAAGCTCACCCACATCAACTACGCGTTCGCGCTGCCCAACAACGACGGCAGCCTGCGCCCGGTGGAGAACCCCAGCAAGCTCTCCTCGCTGGTGTCGCTCGGGCACGCCAACAACGTCAAGGTGTCGATCGCGATCGGCGGCTGGAACGACGGCAACGACTCCGCGTTCGAGGCGCTCGCCGCGAACTCCGGCGCCCGCGGCGCCTTCGTCACCAACGTGGTCAACTTCGTCAACCAGTACAACCTCGACGGCGTCGACATCGACTGGGAGTACCCCGACCCGGGCGCCTCGGCCAACAACTACACCGCGCTCATGCAGCAGCTCGGCAGCGCGCTGCACAGCCGCGGCAAGCTGCTCACCGCCGCCGTGGTCTCCGAGGGCTACTACGTCGACGGTGTGCCGCCGGCGGTCTTCGGCTCGGTCGACTGGCTGAACATCATGGCGTACGACGGCGGCAGCCCGCACGCCAACTACGACTGGTCGATCAGCAGCGTCAACCTGTGGAAGTCGCGCGGCCTGCCCGCCGCCAAGGCGGTGCTCGGCGTGCCCTTCTACAGCCGGCCCGGCTACTACACCTATTCGGCGCTGGTCGGCATGGACCCGGCCAACGCCAACCGGGACTGCACCACGGTGAGCGGCGCCCAGCAGTGCTACAACGGCGTACCGACCGTGAAGCGCAAGACCCAGTGGGCGCTGGCCAACGCGGGCGGGATGATGAACTGGGAGCTGTCCCAGGACACCACCGGCGCGACCTCGCTGGTCAGCGCCATCTACGACACCGTCATGGGCGGCGGCACCCCGTCGCCGAGCGGGCGGACCGGGCCGATCACCGGCATCGGCGGCAAGTGCGTCGACGTCGCCGCGGCCGGCACGGCCAACGGCACCGCGATCCAGCTCTACACCTGCAACGGCACGGCCGCGCAGAGCTGGACGGTGGCCGGCGACGGCACCCTGCGGGCGCTGGGCAAGTGCGCCGACGTGACCAGCGGCTCCACGGCCAACGGGGCGAAGGTGCAGCTCTGGGACTGCAACGGCAGCGGCGCCCAGGTCTGGCAGGCGCAGTCCAACGGCACCCTGCGCAACCCGCAGTCGAACAAGTGCCTGGACGCCACCGACAACAGCTCCGCCAACGGCACCCGGCTGCAGATCTGGGACTGCTTCGGCGGCGCCAACCAGGTCTGGCGGCTGCCGGCCTGAGCACCGGCCGTGATCCCCGTCGCGCCGGCCCGGGCGCGGCGGGGATCCGCCGTCACCAGCGGTTGCGGGCCTCCTCCGCCCAGCCGACCAGGCCGTCGAGATCCACCCGCTCGCCGTCGTCGGTGGCGGCCCATCCGGAGAAGTGCCCGAAGCACTGGTGGGTCTCCCCGGCCAGCACGCCGAGGTTGGTGCGCGCCACGCGCTCGTGGAAGGGGTGGAACGTCACGTCGACCCGGTCGCCGGTGACGCGCCACGGCCGCAGCCAGTCGGCGCGGTCGTAGCTCCAGGCCAGGTCCGCGCCGATCTTGTGCAGCCGCCCGTCGAGGAACAGGGCGTTCTCCGTCACGCCGGTCCCGTCGGTCCACCGGCCACCGAGCTGGATGGCCCGGCCCGGCCCGCAGCCGGCGGCCCAGTTCCAGCTCACCGCGTACCGCCACTTGCCGCGACCGTGGTCGAGCACCGCGAACGACTCGCTGTCGACCGGGTACGCCGTGCCGTCCACCCGGAGCGTGCCGCGCACCGGTCGGCCGACGTCCTTGTGCGTGTACTGGAACCGCCGGGTGCTCCACGGCACCACCACGCCCAGCGACTCGTGCCCCGGCGGCAGGGGCACCACCAGGTCCACCTCGACGCCGGGCGCCGTGGCCCGGACGGTGCTGCCGTCGGGGCGCTGGTCGACCTCGACGACCAGACCACCGCCGCGGGCCCGCACGGCGCCCGCGCCGCTGACCGGCGGGAGCACCGCGCCGCGGGCGAACGGGACGACCGCCTCGATGGTCCGCTCGATCCCGCTGCGGCGGTCGAGCAGGTAGAGGCTGTGCACGCCGGCGTAGTCCAGCGACGACGCGACGAGGCCGACGATGTGCGTCGGGGTGACGACGCCCCAGTGCTCCCAGCGCTTGCCCCGCCCCCAGCCGCGCAGGTTGGCCCGGTGCAGCGGCCGGCGGCTCCAGCCCACCGCCGCCGGGTTCAACCGCCCGTCCGGCCGGCACAGGTCGACCGGCTCGGTGATCTCCCGCTCGTGCGTCATCGACGCAGGCTACCGGCACGGGCCGCGCCCGCGACTCGTCAGCCGACCCGGTTCAGGTTCGGCCGGCCGGTGCGGACCCGCTGCCGGTCCGCGGGAATCCGCGGGCCCTCCGCGGCGAGCAGCTGGTCGGCCGCCGCCAACCCGGTCAGCGCGGCGCCGTAGGCGGCCAGCTCGCGCTGGAAGTGCTCCACCTTGGCGTACCAGAACTTGAGCTCCGGGTTCAAAGCCTTGGCGTTGACGTAGCCGACGATGTCGGTCTCGGGGGTGATGCCCCGGCGCGCGTAGCGGCGGTCGAAACCGGCCTTGGTGCGCTCGTACCGCTCGCTCATCGCCGTGAGGCCGGCCTCGGCCTCCAGCAGCCGGTCGCGCAGGTACCGCACGTACATGGGCGGGACGCCGGCCGGTGGCGGGGTGGCCCTCCGGTGTCCGTCGGATCCGTTGGGATACGGCATGACCGCCCTCCTTCCCGCGGTCGAGATGCAGAGATGTCCTTCTACCCCCAATTCGGACGGATCATGCCGGTCCACGCACGTAAGTGATTGACGTCAATGCTTGATATCGATGCAGGTCGATATATAGGCTGGGCCGGTCCCCGCTCGACCCCGTCCCACAAGGAGAGTGAGCGATGCGTCTACCCAAGGTCACCCGGTTCTTCGCCACCGTCGCCACCGCGGCGCTGGCGGCGCTGGGCACCGTCACCGTCGACGCGGCGCCGGCCGCCGCCGCCGTCCGCAACGTCTGCTACAACACCAGCCAGGCCGGGCCGTTCGCCAGCTACGCCGTCCAGGCCGCCTCGATCTGGAACAACCGCACCAACAACATCAACATGGCGCAGTGCGGCTCGAACCTGATGATCTACTACACCTACGGCGGCGGCTCGTACGCCCAGCGCACGAGCCTCGGCAACGGCCGCGTCGTCATCGACTACTACCAGGCGCAGCAGTACTCGCCGCTGCGGATCGTGACCCACGAGATCGGGCACATCCTCGGCCTGCCCGACAACTACAACGGGAACTGCGCCATCCTGATGTCCGGCGGCAGCGCCGGCACCAGCTGCACCAACCCGTACCCGAGCTCGGCCGAGGCCGCACGGGTCGACCAGCTGTTCGGCTTCGCCGCCGCCCGCAGCGCGACGACGCCGCAGATCTTCACCGGCAGCTGGCCGGCTCCCGCCACGGCGGGCGCCCAGCGCTGACCCACCGCACCGAGGACGCCCGGCCTGGGCGGCGGAGAGCCGACCCGGCCGGGCTTTCCGCGCCGGGCGCGGGTCAGCGGCCCCGGGTGGCCTTGCAGATCTCCACCGGCAGGGCCGGCGCGCCGTCGACCGGCGCCGGGTCCTCCGGCGTGGCGGCGATCCCGCCGGCCGCGATGCGGTCCAGCGTGGCCAGCCCGGCCGCGTCGATCGAGCCGAAGACGGTGTAGTTGGGGCGCAGCGCCGAGTCGGACTGCACCAGGAAGAACTGGCTGCCGTTGGTGTCCGGGCCGGCGTTGGCCATGGCCAGGGTGCCCCGGGCGTAGAGGCGGCGGACCCCGGTCGGGTCGGTCGGCGCCGGCGGCAGGTCCGTGGGCAACTCGTCGGCGTACCGGTAGCCCGGCCCACCCTCGCCGGTGCCGGACGGGTCACCGCACTGGAGCACCGTCAGCGTCGGGTACGCGGTGAGCCGGTGGCAGGGCGTCCGGTCGTAGAACCGGTGCCGCGCCAGGTGCAGGAAGCTCTGCACGGTGCACGGGGCCTGCTCGCGGTCGAGGGTCAGCCCGATCGGCCCCTGGTTGGTCCGCAGCGTGACCCGGACGGTGCCCCGGTCCGGCGTGCGGCGGGGGTCCGGCGGCAGCGGCACCGGCCGGGCGGCCGGCTCGTCCGGCGTCGGCGTGTACGCGCACGGGCCCTTCGTGGGCGCCGGCTGGGCGGTCGCCGCCGAGGCGGCGACGCCACCGGTGGCGACCAGCGCGGCGGAGACCACCGCCACCCCGGCGAGACGGGCCAGCAGTGGTGATGCGACGTGCGGTCGGGTTTCGCTCGACACGTGGGTCCTCCCTGGACTCGTGGTACCAGAAAGACCGGAGTCTATGGAGGTGGCGACCGGATGTCGATGAGGGTCGACGCCGCATCGTCGCGATCGACGCGAACCCGCGCGCCACGGGCCGGCGACCGGCGCCCCGAAAGGTGGCATGATGGCGCCGACCAGGCCGGTGCCGGCGAGAGAGCGTGGCTGCCCATGGCGTCCTTCCAGGCGAGGACCTCCCGCGAGCCGGGACGGACGGTGGTCCGGCTGGCCGGCGAGTGCGACCTGGCCGCCCGGGACCGGCTGACCGGCACGCTGCTGGCCGCCGTGGACGACGCCCCGGTCGTGGTGGTCGACCTGGCCGCGGTGGAGTTCCTCGACTCCACCGGCATCCACGCGCTGGTGACGGCGCACCACCGGGCGCGGGCGACGGACGGCCGGCTCTACCTGGTCAACGCCACCGGACCGGTGGCCGCCCTGCTGGAGCTGACCGGCGTCGGCGACCTGCTCCGGCATCCCGGGGACACGACCGGCTGACCGCCGGCGCGCCGAGGACACCCGGTGCGCCGAGGACGTTCAGGGCAGCACGCGGACGGCCAGGGTGCAGGTGTCGTCGTCCGGGCTGGGCCGGTGCAGGGCGTCGCGCAGCCGGGCCAGGTGTCGCGGCCCCGGCCGGCCCGAGAACCCCGACAGGGCCGCACGCACCGCCGCCACCTGGTCCTCCGGGTTCCCGACGCGGCGTTCCGTCAGGCCGTCGGTGTAGAGCAGCAGCACGTCGTCACCGCGCAGCTCGGTGGTGAGCATCGGGTAGCGGGCGGCGGGGTCGGCGCCCAGCAGCATCCCGGCGGGCCGGCCCAGGTCGCCGGTCGTGCCCGCCCGGGACAGCATCGGCAGCGGGTGCCCGGCCCGCGCCCAGGCCAGGCGCCGGGTCGCCGGGTCGAAGACGGCGAGCACCGCCGTGGCGGTGATCTCCAGCTGGCCGCAGAGCCGGTTCATGTGCCCGAGCAGCGCCGCCGGGTCGCGGATGCCGATCGACAGCCAGGCGACCAGCGCGAAGCGCAGGTGGGCCATGCCGCTGGCCGCCTCCAGCCCGTGCCCGGCCACGTCGCCGACCGCCAGCACGACCGATCCGTCCGGCATCGTCTCGGCGTGGTACCAGTCGCCACCGACCCGCAGCGCGCTCTCCGCGGGCAGGTAGCCGACCAGCACCTCCAGGCCGGCCAGGGCGACCGGCTCGCGGGGCACCGGTTGGATGAGGTTCTGGAGCTGCCCGGCGAGGCGGTGCTCGGCCAGCGCGGTCGTCTCCCGGCTCCGCAGCTGGTCGCGGAGCTGCTCGATGGCGCTCCGCGAGTCCTCCCGCCCGGTCACGTCCTGGACCACCGCGTAGACCTTCACCGGCGTGCCGGCCTCGTCGCGGGCCACGTCCGACAGGATCCGCAGGTGCTTGACGGTCCCGCCCGCGCGGAACCGCACGGTGACGTCCGACGCCGCGCCGCTGTCCAGCGTCTGCCAGGCGGCCTCGCGCAGACCGTGGTCGGCGGGGAGGAGCGCGGCGCGCTGATCGGCCCGGGACAGCGGGCCCAGCGCCGGATCCCGCTCGAAGATGCGGTACATCCCCGGTGACCACTCGGTGCCGCCGGTGACCAGGTCGTACTCCGCCCAGCCCAGGCTGCCGAGCAGCTCGGTGCGGGCCAGCCGGAGCCGGTGCTCGTCCAGCCGCTGCCACCAGACCAGCAGGCCGCCCAGCACCCGGTGCACGCTCACGTCGAAGACCGAGTCGGCCACGACCCCCGCGCCGTGGCCGGCGTAGCGGAAGTCGGGCAGGTGGGCGGGCTCGCCGGTGGCCAGCACCTCCTGGTACGCCTGCCACAGCACGCCGGCGACCATCCCGGGATACAGCGTGCTCAGCGGTTGGCCGACCCGCCCGGCGCCCCGCCCGTGGACGTCGCGCCCCTGTGCGCTGACGGCGGCCACCACGAAGTCGACCACCGTGCCGTCCGGTGCCCGTACCGGCAGCAGCCAGGTGCAGCCCGCCGGGATCGTCGCCAGCACCTGCCGGACCGCCGCCACCACGGAGTCGGCGGTCGACGGGGCCGACGGCTCGGCGGTCGACAGTGCGGCCGGCTCGGCGGCCACGCGCGGCAGGGTGTCGTCTGCCATGCCGGCAGCCTAGCCAGCTCTCCCGGCGGATCCGAGCCCCGCCGTTCCGGGACCCGCCGGCGCGGCGTCTCAATGGGCCGGCGACGGCCGCTCCGGCGGGCGGCCGGCCGCGTTCCGGGCGTCGGCGACGGCGACGCCCAGCAGGACCAGCAGGGCCACGACCGCGGCGGCCAGCGTCGCGGCGAGGTACAGGGGTACCGCGGCGGCGGCCAGGGCCACGATGGCCCCGACGCGCCGGATCGAGAGCCGGTCGAACACCACCCGCTCCAGGCGGATGCGCCCGTACAGGAAGAGGGCCGGGCCGCCGAGGATCACGGCCAGCCAGGCCGGCTGGGGCCGCCCGGCGGGATGCTCCAGGACGACCTCGAAGCCGACGGCGGTGGCCACGATGCCGATCACCATGACGATGTGCGCGACACCGGTGGCGCGGCCGGCGGCCAGCCGGTCCCCCGCGGCGGCCACCGCCTCGGCCAGGACCTGGCCGGAGCGGTAGAAGTAGATGCGCCACAGGAGCACCGTCGAGACGTACGCGACCACCAGCGTGGCCGCGGTGTCCGGGCCGATCGGCTGGTCGGTGAAGGTGATGCCGACGGCGAGGACGGTCTCGCCGAGGGCGATCAACAGCAGCTGCTGGTAGCGCTCCGGCAGGTGGTGGCCGCTGTCCATGGCCCAGGCGCTGACCGGCGGACGGGCCATCCCGGGCACCGGCCACCGGAGCTGCGCGGCGACGATGTCCACGGTCACCGCGATCCCCCAGAGCGCGGCCCGGGCGCCGCCGCTGGCCAGCACTCCGGCGACCCAGATCACCGCGCCGCCGCCGCACCAGAGCAACGAGCGCAGGTAGAGCCGGCCGAGCGGGTGGCCGCGCACACTCGGCAGGAGCACGAGCGGCCGGCCGCAGAGCAGGATGACGTACGGCAGCACGAACGCCCAGCCACGGCCGATGAAGGCGGCCGGCAGGGACGCCGCCATGACCAGCAGGCCGAACGCGCTGACCAGCACCAGCCACTGGATCTTGCGGCGGCGGGGGTCGAACCAGCTGGTGATGTGCGCCGTGGTGATCCACAGCCAGACGAGCGGCATGGCCAGCACCAGCAGGTAGGTCAACGACCGCCAGCGGACGACCGGGTCGTCGGCGGTGATGTCGCGGACCACGCGGCGCACCACGCCCGACAGGGCGAACACCAGCACCAGGTCGACGAAGAGCTCCAGGAAGTTGGCCTGCCGCACGTCCTCGCGCCGTTCCAGCAGGTCCTGGCCACCTCCCGCCCGAAATCCCATGGGGTTCATCGTCGCCCGGACCGGGCCCGTCCACCGCCGGGATCGGCGCCCGCCACCCGCACGGACGCCGACGCGCGTCCCCGGCGGGGCATGGCCCGCGGGGCAGCGGGTACGGCGCCGGGATGGGACGCTACGACGACGAGGTGGCCGCGCTGGCGACCCCGCTGACCGGCCCGGGCAGCCTGGACGCGCTCCTGGACCGGGTCGGCGACGCCCGGGTGGTGATGCTCGGCGAGGCCACCCACGGCACGCACGAGTTCTACACCTGGCGGGCGGCCGTCACCCGCCGGCTCGTCGAGGAGCGGGGCTTCTCGTTCGTCGCCGTCGAGGGCGACTGGCCCGACTGCGACCGGGTGGACCGCAGCGTCCGCTGCCGCCCCGAGGCACCGGCCGACCCGCGCGCGGCGCTGGCCGCGTTCGAGCGCTGGCCGACCTGGATGTGGGCGAACGAGGAGGTCGCCGACTTCACCCGCTGGCTGCGGGACCACAACGCGCGGGTGGGCGAGGCCGAGCGGGTGGGTTTCCACGGCCTCGACGTCTACTCGCTCTGGGAGTCGCTCCGGGAGATCCTCACCTGGCTGCGGGAGCACGACCCCGACCAGGTGCCGGCCGCGCTGGCCGCGTACCGCTGCTTCGAGCCGTACGACGAGGATCCCCAGCGGTACGCCCTGGCCACCCGCCTGGTCCCGCACCGCTGTGAGGAGGAGGTCGTCGCGCTGCTGGCCGGGCTCCGCGAGCGGGCGGCGGCGGACGGGCCGGACCACTTCGGCGCCTGGCAGAACGCCGAGGTGGTGGCCGGCGCCGAGCGCTACTACCGGGCGATGGTCCGGGGCGGTCGGGAGTCGTGGAACGTCCGCGACCGGCACATGGACGACACCCTCGACCGGCTCCTGGACCACTACGGCCCGGGCGCCCGGGCCGTGGTCTGGGCGCACAACACCCACGTCGGTGACGCCCGGGCCACCGACATGGCCGACGCGGGCGAGGTCAACATCGGCCAGCTGGCCCGGGAGCGGTACGGGCCGGAGCAGGTGGTGCTGGTCGGGTTCGGCACCCACGCCGGCACGGTGACGGCCGGCCCGGCCTGGGGCGCGCCCATGGAGACGATGATGGTCCCGCCGGCACGCCGCCACACGCTGGAGGACGCCCTGCACGCCGCCGCACCGGACCGGGCGCTGCTGGTCTTCCCCCGCCACGGCCGGCCCGACCTGCTGACCCACGAGATCGACCACCGGGCCATCGGCGTGGTCTACCGGTCGGGGCGGGACAGTCCGGGCAACTACGTGCCCACCGTGCTCGGGGAGCGCTACGACGCCTTCTGCTGGTTCGACACCTCCCGGGCGGTCCGGCCACTGCCCACCCGGCCGGTGCCCGCCGAGGCCGAGAGCTGGCCGTCGGGCGTCTGACCGGCCGCGACGGGTGGTTTCGGCGGGACCGTCCCGGGCCGCGCCGCCGGCGGCGCCCGTCCGGCGGCGCCGGACGTTCGCCCGCCCGCCGCCCGGGTAACCGCGCCGGAGCCGACCGGGGGCCCGCACGGGCCCCTCGCCCGGTGTCGACCGCCGGGCGGTTCCGCACGCCGGAGGCCCGATGCTGCGTCCACCGCTCACCCCGATGCTCGCCGCGCCGGTCGCGGAGCTGCCCACCGGCCGGCAGCTGGCGTACGAGCCGAAGTGGGACGGCTGGCGGGCCCTGGCCTTCCGCGACGACTCCGGTGTGCGGCTGCAGTCCCGGGCCGGCCGGGACCTCACCGGCTACTTCCCGGACGTCGCCCGGACGCTCGGGTGGCTGCCCGCCGGCACCGTGCTCGACGGCGAGCTGATCGTGTGGGCGGAGGGCCGCACCGACTTCGCCCTGCTCCAGCGGCGCGTGACCGCCGGGCGTGGGCTGGCAGCGCTGGTCGACCGCCATCCCGCGCACTTCGTGGCCTTCGACCTGCTCAGCGGCCCGGACGGGGAGCCGCTGCTCGACGTCCCGCTGGCCGAGCGGCGCCGGCGGCTGGCGGCGCTGCTCGGCGACGCACCCGCGGGGCTCGTCCTCTGCCCGCAGACCGGCGACCCGGCCGAGGCCCGGGAGTGGCTCCGGACGTGGACCGACGCGGGCGTCGAGGGAATCGTCGTCAAGCGGTGCGACGGCCGGTACGAGCCGGGGCGGCGGGGCTGGCAGAAGGTCCGCGCCCACCACACCGTGGAGACCCTCGTCGGCGGGGTCACCGGCCCGGTGTCCGACCCGGACACCCTCCTGATAGGCCGGTGCGACGAGCGGGGCCGGCTGCGCTACCTGGGGCGGACCCACCCGCTGCGCCGGCAGCAGCGCCGCGAGCTGGCGGGGTTGCTCCAGCCGACCGCCGCGCCGGGTCACCCCTGGCCGCAGCCGCTGCCGGGTGGATGGACCGGCCAGCTCAACCCCGCGCCGCCGCTGCCGTACACGCCGGTGCGCCAGGACCTCGTCGTCGAGGTCGAGGCCGACACGGCGTACGAGCACGGGCGCTGGCGGCACCGGGTCCGGCACCTGCGACCCCGGCTCGACCTGGCCGCCGACGACCTCCCTCCGCTGACCGACGGCCCGGAGGCGCTGGGCGCCGGCGGGACGGACGGTGTAGCGACGGACCGGCCGGGTAGGCGCACCGGGTGAGCGACTGGCAGAGGCTGCTGGTGCCCGACACGCCGCTGTGGGAGATCGCGGTGCGGGGCACGGTCATCTACCTGGCGCTGTTCTTCCTGCTGCGGGTGCTGCTGAAGCGCGAGAGCGGCAGCACCGGCATGACCGACCTGCTGGTCATCGTGCTGATCGCCGACGCCGCGCAGAACGCCATGGCGGACGACTACACCTCGATCACGGACGGCGTGGCGCTGGTCGCGGTGATCATCGGATGGGCGTACCTGCTCGACCTGCTCGCGTACCGCTGGCCGGCCGTCGCCCGGATCATCCAACCGGGGTCCCTGGTGCTGGTGCGCGACTGGCGCATGCTGCGCCGGAACATGCGTCGCGAACTGGTCACCGAGGACGAGTTGTACGCCCAGATCCGGCAGCAGGGCATCGAGCACCTCACCGACGTCAAGGAGGTCCGGATGGAGTCCCAGGGCCAATTCAGCGTCATTCCTCGCGGCGGTCGGCGCAGCCGGGATTGAAGCCGTTTGTTACCGACCCGCCCGGGAAGCCGACGACGGAGTGGCGCGCGGAGCCGCCCGCGCCAGCCCACGGAGGGAGCTCGACATGGGTGACCGTGATCGATTGCACGAGCTGCGGCAGCAGGCCCACAGCGCGGGCATCGAGGGGAACTCCAAGATGACCGAGCAGCAGTTGCGCGACGCGCTGCGGCGGGTCGGCAAGGGTGAACAGCCGCAGATGGCGAAGCACCAGGCCCGGCGGTGACCGGGCGGGCGGGCGCCGGTACCCGACGGGTGCCGGCGCCCGCCCTCAGCTCAGGGTGATCCGGGCGCTCCCCTGCGTGAAATGAACGGCTGGTTAACGACTCGTCTCTTGACGGCCGGTTCACGCAGGTCATTGAATTTCGACGTGGTGAGCTGCCTCATCCGAGTGGCGTCCACACCGGCGGTCGGCGCGATCGCACCGGCTGAGCGACGCCGTGCCCGCACGGGTGCGCGCGACCGGCGGTCGGGGGCACGGTGGACGGTGGGATGAGAGAGCGCCGCCGCCGCACGCTGATCAGCGCGGCCCTCCACGCCGTCTCCCACTCGGTCGCCGTCGTCTACTGTCTCCTGACGCTCGGCGCGCCCAACCGGGACCTGATGCTCACGGCGTACGGCTGCGGCCTGGCGGCGGGTGTCCTCGGCACGTGGGCGGCCACCCGGGTGACCACCAAGGCGTCCAGCTACCGGCTCTCGTTCAGCCTCCTGATGCTCACGCTGGTGATGGCGGCGCTCGGCGCGTACTGGGACGGCGGCGTGACGTCACCGGCCGCGCTGGGGTTCGTGACCACGTCCGTGTTCGTCGCCGGCTACACACCGCACCTGCGGCTCATGGTGGGGCTGGAGGTGCTCACCGTCGGGGCGTACCTCGTCGTCGCCGTCGCCGGGCGGCCGGCCCCCGCCGGTCACGTGTTCGTCTACCTGGCCGGCATGCTGGTGCTGGCCTCGGTCTGCTCGACGCAGACCCGGGCCCTCGCCCGGCAGCGGTCCCAGCTGCGCGCCCTGGCGTCCCTGGACCCGCTCACCGGCGCGTTGAACCGGCGTGGCCTGGCCGAGCTGGCCACGTTCCTGTTCCACGCCGGCTGCCGTCCCGGCCCGTCGCTGCTCTGCCTGGACCTGGACGACTTCAAGCTCGTGAACGACCGCCTCGGGCACGCCGCCGGTGACGACCTGCTCCGCCGGGTGGTGGCGGCGACCCGGACCGTCCTGCGGGCCGAGGACGCCCTGGCCCGCATCGGCGGCGACGAGTTCGTGGTGGTGCTGTCCGACGCCGACCGGGAGTCGGCGCGGGCCGCGGCGGCCCGGATCGAGGCGGCCGTCCGGGGCCTGGCCGGCGTCAGCGTCGGCTCGGCCACCGCCCCCCACGACGGTGACACCCTCGACCGCCTGCTGCACGTCGCCGACCAGCGGCTCTACCTGGTGAAGCAGCAACGCCGCCGGACGGCGGGACGCCTGCTCGCGGACGGCACCGGTCGCGGCTGACCGGACCGGACGCCCCGGGCGGCCGGCCCGGCCGGATCCGCCGGGACGCCGGGCCCGGATACCGTTGCCGCGGCGCGGGTGGCCGCGCCGGGGCCGTCGAGCGGTGGGAGGGTCGGATGCGCCTGCACGTGGGCTGCGCCATGTGGACGCACAGGGCCTGGCCGGGGCGCTACCTGACGCACCCGCTGTCGGCCCACGAGCGGCTGCGCGCCTACGCCGAGTGGTGCACCGCGGTCGAGGGGAACACCACCTTCTACGCCACCCCGTCCCCGGAGACGGTGGCGTCCTGGGCGCGGCAGACCGAGCCCGACTTCCGCTTCGTGCCCAAGCTGCCGAAGGTCGTCACGCACGAGCGCCGGCTCACCGGCGCCGACGCGGAGCTGCGGGCCTTCCTGAACGCCGTCGAACCCCTCGGCCCGCGCGCGCACGCCCTCTGGGTGCAGCTGCCCGGCTCGTTCGGCCCCGGCGACGTGCCCACGCTGGCCCGCTTCCTGCGCGGCCTGCCCACCACCCACCGGTACGCCGTCGAGGTCCGCCACCCCGCGTTCTTCACCGACGCCGGCGCGGCGCGCGCCCTGGAGGACGCGCTCGCCCGGGTCGGCGCGGAGTGGATCCCGTTCGACACCACGGCGTTCTTCCGCACCCCGCCGACCAGCGACGCGGAACGGGAGGCGTGGCTGAAGAAGCCCCGCCTCCCGCTGCGGACCCGGGCGCTGACCGACCGGCCGATCGTCCGCTACCTCGGGCGCGACGACCCGGCACGCACGGTCGAGGGCTGGCAGCCGTGGCTCGACGTGGTGACCGGCTGGCTGCGCGAGGGCCGCTCCCCGACCGTGTTCGTGCACACCCCGGACAACGCCGACGCGCCCGACCTCGCCCGCCGCTTCCACGACCAGGTCCGGGCGCGCCTGCCCGGGGTCGCGCCGCTGCCCGAGCCGGCGCCGGTCGCCCCCTCGACGCTGTTCTGACCCGACCGCGCCCGGTCAGGCCGGCGTCAGCGGCAGCAGCACGACGAACCGCGTGTCGCCCGGCTCGGACCGCACCCGGATGTCCCCGTGGTGCTTGTTGACGACGATCCGGTAGGAGATGTCCAGCCCGAGGCCGGTGCCCTCACCGACGGGCTTCGTGGTGAAGAACGGCTCGAAGATGCGCGGCCGGATGTCCGGCGGGATGCCGCCGCCGGTGTCACCGATCTCCACGATCAACCGGTCCTCCTTGCGGCCGGTCCGGATCGTCAGCGTGCCGGCGTCACCCATCGCGCCGAGCGCGTTGTCGATGAGGTTCGTCCAGACCTGGTTCAGCTCGGCGGCGTACGCGGGAACGGCCGGCACCGTCCGGTCGTACTCCTTCACCACCCGCACCCCGGCCGGGATCTTGGCCTGGAGCATGACCAGGGTGGCGTCGAGCAGGTCGTGCACGTCGACCGTCTGGTAGGGCGCCCGGTCCAGCTGGGAGTACTGCTTCGCGGCGCCGACCAGCCCGGAGACCCGGGTGACCGCGTCGTCGATCTCGCCCATGAGCAGTTCGGTGTCGATGGTGTAGGTGATCCAGTGGATCGCCGACTCCAGGTCGTCGGCGCCGACCGCGGCGTCCACCTGGCTCAGCCAGCCGCTGTCGATGCCCCCGGCGACCAGCGTCGGGGCCAGCTCCCAGGCGCCCCGGACACCGTGCTCGTCGAGCCAGTCGGCCAGCTCGTCCTCGGCGTCGCTGGCCGCCAGCGGGGTCAGCGCGGGCGCGGCGGCGGCCCGCTTCACCGCCTCCTCCTGCAGGGAGACGAGGTCGTGCAGGCGCCGGCCGTCGAGCCGGCCGTCCGCGATCATGGCGAGCTTGTGCCGCATCTTGGCGACCCGGCCGCGCAGCGCCGAGGTGGCCCGCACCGCGGCCGCCGCCGGGTTGTTGAGCTCGTGGGTGAGCCCGGCCGAGAGGGCGCCCAGGGCCAGCAGCCGTTCCCGCTCGCCGACGATGGTCTGCGAGTTGCGCATCCCGATGAACAGCCCCTCCAGCAGGTGGGTCGCCATCGGGAACCAGCTGCGCATCGCCTCGGCGATGATCTGGGCCGGGAGCGCGAAGACCGCGCAGTCGGTCACCGCGAAGAGGCTGTTGAGATAGCGCTGCTCGGCCAGGTCGCCCACGTACGCCTGCATGGCGCCGCCGTAGACGCCGGGCTGGCTGGTCCGGCTGACCTCCATGTCGTCGCCCTGGACCCGGCGGTGCA
Source organism: Micromonospora halotolerans (assembly GCF_032108445.1). Taxonomy (NCBI): domain Bacteria; kingdom Bacillati; phylum Actinomycetota; class Actinomycetes; order Micromonosporales; family Micromonosporaceae; genus Micromonospora; species Micromonospora halotolerans. Next base: position 430,681 of record NZ_CP134876.1, read on the forward strand.
GCGTCACCGTGCCGTGCAGCAGCACGTAGAAGCAGCTCGCCGGCTCGCCTTCCACGTAGACGGCCTCGCCGGCGCGGCGCCGCTCCACCCGGCCGTGCTCCGTCAGGTGCGCGAGCTGCTCCGGGGTGAGCGACTCGAAGAGGAAGAGGCGCCGCAGCTCGTCGGGCGTGAGCCGGTCGGTTTCGCTGGTCACTGGGCCTCCCTGGTTCGCGACTGCGGGGCTCGCAGACCCGGCTCACTCCTCGCGCTCACTGGGCCTCCAGGTAGCGGTGCACGAGCGAGACCGCCATGGCGCCCTCGCCAACGGCCGAGGCCACCCGCTTCACCGACTCGGCCCGCACGTCACCGGCGGCGAAGACGCCCGGCATGCTGGACTCCAGGTGGTACGGGTCGCGGGGCAGCGCCCAGCCGGCGGGCCGGCCGCCGCCCCGGGTCAGGTCCGGCCCGGTGAGGACGAAGCCCCGGCTGTCCCGGGCGACCGCGCCGTCGAGCCAGTCGGTGCCCGGCTCCGCGCCGATGAACACGAACAGCCACGAGGTGTCGACGCGCCGCGTCTCACCGGTGCGGGTGTCGCGCAGGGTCACCTCCTCGAGGTGCTCCTGGCCGGCGCCGCCGACCACCTCGGTGTGCGGGTGGACCTCGATGGTGTCGATCCGGGCGATCTGCTCGATCAGGTAGCTGGACATCGAGCGGGTCAGGTCGTCCCCGCGGATCAGCAGGTGCACCCGGCGGGCGTACCGGGAGAAGTGCACGGCGGCCTGGCCGGCGGAGTTCGCGCCACCGACGATGTAGACGTCCTCTCCCGAGCAGCTCGGCGCCTCGCTGGCCACCGAGCCGTAGAAGCAGCCCCGGCCGGTCAGCTCGGCCAGCCCGGGCGCGGGCAGCATCCGGTAGGAGACGCCGGTGGCCAGCACCACCGTGTGCGCGGCGACGCTGCTGCCGTCGGCGAACCGCAGGACCCGCGCCCCACCGGCGTCCTCCAGGGCCACCACCTCGCGGGCGCTGAGCAGCTCGGCGCCGAACCGCAGCGCCTGCCGGCGGGCCCGGTCGGTCAGCTGGGCCCCGGAGACGCCGTCCGGGAAGCCGAGGTAGTTCTCGATCCGGCTGCTCTGCCCGGCCTGGCCGCCGGTGGCCCGCCGCTCGATCAGCACCGTCCGCAGCCCCTCCGAGGCGCCGTAGACGGCCGCCCCGAGCCCGGCCGGACCGGCGCCGACCACCACCAGGTCGTAGAACTCCGCGGCCGGCGTCGTGGCCAGCCCGACCTGCGCGGCCAGGTCGGCCGTCGTCGGCTGCACCAGCGACTTGCCGTCGGCCGTCACGACCAGGGGTACGTCGTTCGCGGTCACCCCGGCCGCCGCGAGCAGCCCGGCGCCCTCCGGCTCGTCGGCGGGCACCCAGCGGAACGGCACCAGGTTGCGGGCCAGGAAGTCGCGCGCGGTGAACGACGGGGCCGACCAGCGGTGCCCGACCACGCGCAGCTCGGGGGCGGCCGTGGCCGCGCCGGCCGTCCACGACTCCAGCAGCTGGTCCAGCACCGGGTAGAGCTTCTCCTCCGGCGGGTGCCAGGGCTTGAGCAGGTAGTGGTCGAGGTCGACCACGTTGATCGCGTTGATCGCGGCGTCGGTGTCGGCGTACGCGGTGAGCAGCACCCGCCGCGCCGTGGGGAAGAGGTCCATGGCGGCCTCGAGGAACTCGATGCCGTTCATCTGCGGCATCCGGTAGTCGGCGATCAGCACCGCCACCTGCTCGCCGCGGAGTTTCAGCTCGCGCAGCGCCTCCAGCGCCGCCTCGGCGGAGTCGGCCCGCACCACCCGGTACCGGTCGCCGTAGCGGCGCCGCAGGTCGCGGGCGACCGCCCGGGAGACGGCCGGGTCGTCGTCGACGGTGAGGATCGCGGGGTTGGGCATGGCGTCTACTAAAGCACCATCGCCGGTCGACCCCCACCACGCGCCGTCGCCGTCCCGTTTCAACCGGGCCGGCCGCGCTCGCGGGGCGGCACCGGGTCGGCGTACGTCCCCGGCGGTCCGGCGTACCGCCGGCCGTGCGGGTAGGGCAGCGCGTTCGGCGTGCAGCCGTGCAGGCCCAGGGTCTGCTGCTGCATCACGGGCGCCGGCCGGCCCCGCCCCGGGCACCGCTCGTGCCCGTGGCCGAGCCGGTGGCCGACCTCGTGGTTGACCATGTACCGGCGGTAGGTGGCGAGTCCCGCGCCGTAGCCCGGCACCCCGCCGGCCCAGCGGGCGACGTTGAGCACCACCCGGTCGCCCCGGCGGCAGGAGGTGTAGCCGTCCGGCCGGTCCTGGCACAGCTCGTCCCGGGTGCCGGGGGTGGCGAGGTAGACGGTGAAGTCGGCCGGCTGGTCCCGCCCGACCCGGCGCAGGGTGAGGACCCCGTCCGCGGTCCAGCCCTGCGGGTCGCTCAGGGTGCGGGTGACCTCCGCGGCGAAGTCGGCCGGCGGCACCCCGCGGATGTCGCCCTCCACCGCGACGCGGTAACGCAGCAGCCGGCGCGTACCCGTCGGGGTCGCGGGCTCGCCGGCGGCGAACCGCCACCGGCCGTGGCCGTGGCCGGGATAGCCGATCCGGACCGGAGGCTGCCGGGCGGACGCCGGCGCCGCCGCCCGCGCGGTGGCGGCCGGAACGGCGGGCGGCGGGCCGGCGGCCCGGCCGGCCGCGGGCGGCGCGCAGCCGGACAGCAGCGTGGCCAGCAGTAGCATCGTCCCGCCACCGCGAGCCCGGTCCACGGTCCTCGTCATCGTCGGTCTCCCTCGCCGTCGCCGGGTGGTGCGCAGGGAGGAGGACGGGTGACCCGGTGACAAGGTTGATCCGGCGGGGACTCAACCTTTCACCCGCCTCACCCGTCCTGTACCAGGTGGGACGTGGAGAGGCTGGGCATGGCCCGGGGTGACGCGGAGTTCGTCGAGTTCGCGACGGCGGCGTCCGCGCGGCTGGTGCACGCCGCCTTCCTGATGACGGGCAACCATCACCAGGCCGAGGACGCGGCCCAGACCGCGCTGGTCCGCACCTACGCGTCGTGGTCGCGGGTCCGCAACGGCGACGCCTACGGCTACGCCCGGTCGGTGCTGGTGAACCATCTCGTGGACGCCTGGCGGCGGCCGATCCGGGAGTACCCCACCGAGGACCTCCCGGAGCCGCACGGCGGTGACGTGGCGGACGAGGTGGCGACCCGGCGCTGGCTGCTCGCCATCCTCGGCACGCTCACCCCGCGCGAGCGGGCCGTCGTCGTCCTGCGTCACTACTTCGACCTTCCGGAGGCCCAGGTGGCCCGCGAACTCGACGTCTCGGTGGGGACCGTCAAGAGCACCGCCTCCCGGGCCCTGGAGAAGCTGCGCGCCGCGGGCCTCACCGCGCGCGAGCCGGAGGGGACGCGGCGATGAACGAGGTGGACGAGCTGCGCCGCGCCATGCGGGCGACCGAGCGGGCCGACCGCAACGGTCCCGACCTCACCGGGATCATGCGGGAGGGCCGGCGGGTGCGCCGCCGCCGGCGGGTCGCCGGTACCGGCGCGGTGGCGGTGGCGGTGGCCGCGGTGGTTCTCGGCGTGGGTGGCGCCGTGGCGCGGACCCGCCCGCCGGAGCCTCTGGGGACCGGGCCGGCCGCCACCGCGCCCGTCGCGGCCCCCACGGCGACTGCCGTCCCCAGCCCGACGGCGACCGCCGACCCCGGCCCGGTGGAGCCCCGGCCCCGACCGGTCGGCGCCGTGGTGGGCAGCGGCATCCGGTACGGCGGTGACGAGCGGGTGTTCTACGTCGTTGCGGTCGACGTGCCCGAATTGCCCGGGGTGACGATCGGCCTGGCCGCCGGCCGGCGCTCCCCCGCCGGGGAGCTGACCACCGACTTCCTGGTCAACGACGTGTCCGGCAGCGATCGCCGGCCGGGGTTCCACCAGATCGGCTACGACTCGCAGGGCCCGGTGCCCGCCAACGCCCCCGTGCCCACCTTCGGGTACTTCGTCGGGCCGGCCGCCCGGATCGTCGGCACGGTCGACGGCCGCCACGTCGAGGCCCGGCTGGCCCGGTGGAGCGAGGACCCCCGACTGGTGATCTTCTGGTTCGACCCGGGGGCGCTCGCCCCCGGCGAACCCCTGGACGGGATCAGCGCCCGCGACGCCCGGGGCCGCAGGCTGTGACCGACCCCCGTGTCGTCGCCGGTCCGGGCGACGGCTCTAGGCTGGGTGGCAGCATCGGGCGTTGACCAGGGAGGATCGCCATGAGCCAGACCGAGCGGACCGACATCGCGGACGAGTGGAACGTGGCGGAGGACGACGGCGTCCTGGACGCCTCGGACACCCTCGACGACGACCGGACGGGCGACCCCCTCGACACCGGCATCGTCGCCGCCGACCACTGGAGCGCGGCGAACCGGTTCGGCACCACGCCCGCCGAGGAGCGGGCCGGCGAGTCCCTCGCGCAGCTGCTCGCCCAGGAGGAACCGGACCTCGACCCGTACGCCGAGGCGCCCGACGACGAGGACGAGCTGACCCGCCGGGGCTACGAGCGGGAGGCGCGCACCGGACGCCTGGTGGCCGACGACGAGGGCCTCGGCGAGGACGAGCAGGCGGACTCGGTCGCCTGGGACGCGGGCGTCGACGGGGGCGCGGCCAGCGCCGAGGAGGCCGCCATGCACCTGGTCGACGACCCGAACGGCCCCGGAGACGGCCCGCTGCGCTGACGCCGACGGTCGGAACGCCCTCGTTCCGTCGCACCGTCAGCAGTGCTCGCCGGTCTCCCAGTGCATCTTGCTGCCACCGAACGGCACCACGCCCGGCTTCAGCGTCCGCGGGATGCTCGCGCCGCCGGAGACCACGTACCAGGGCCCGCAGGTGTCCGGGGTGACCAGGTGCATGGTCCAGGTCGGCGACGACCGGTCGAGGTAGCGCACCTCGGACCGGTACAGCGTCGCGCCGCCGTCCGCGGTGCGGCGGTAGGTGGCCCAGAAGACCCGGATTCGCTCACCCGGGCAGAGCTGGTCGGACCACTCGCCGTCGGTCCGCGCCGCGACCTTCACCTCGCCGTCGGTGAACACCTGGACCACGTCCACCACCCCCGCCGGGGTGCAGCTCGGCCTCGGAGCACGGGTCGTCGCGCGGGGCCGCGGGGCGGCGCCGGTGGTCGACCGGGCCGGCGCGGGCCGCCGGGTCGGCGTCGACGCGCGGGCGGGCGTGTCCGTGGGGCTCGGCGGACCCGCCGGGACCGGAACGGTGCTCGGGGTGGTGGTCGCGGCGGTCGGCGACAGCGCGGTGGGCGCGGCGACGGGCCGGGCGGCCGGCGGCTCCGGATCGGGCCCGGTCACGGCGACCACGGCGAACGCCACGGCGAGGGCCGCGGCGAGCCCGGCGGCCGGCAGCAGCCAGCGCCGCCGGGGCCGACCGGTCCCGGGCACGTCGGTGGTGGCGTCCTGCGGCTCGGACATGGGGGCTCCGGAGAGGGCGGAGGCGAGGACTCTCACCAGGGTGCGTGGATCTTACGGCGTTGGCGCAACGCTCGCGTTCCGGACACGTCAGGTCCATCTGGCGCCAATAGCGTGCCACCGGCCAATCGTTCGGCGTCAGTCAGGTGGTGCTCTGTCATGGCAAGTGTGGACCGTCGAAATTTCCTGAAGATGATGAGTGCTCCGGTGGCGGCGGCCGCCCTGCCGGTGGACTTCAGCAAGGCCCTCGCCATCCCGGCTAACAACCGGACCGGTTCGATCGAGGACGTCGAGCACGTCATCTTCCTCATGCAGGAGAACCGCTCCTTCGACCACTTCTTCGGCACCCTGCGCGGGGTCCGGGGCTTCGCGGACCCGCACCCGGTGACGCTGCCCTCCGGCCGCAGCGTCTGGCACCAGCCGAACGGCTCGGCCGACCTGCTGCCGTTCCGGCCCGAGGTGCCGGACCTCGGGCAGACCTTCCTGCCGGACCCGCCGCACGGGTGGGCCGACACCCACGGCGCCTGGAACGGCGGCCGGTACGACCGGTGGGTGCCGAACAAGGGCGTGGTCACCATGACCCACCACACCCGCGGCGACCTGCCGTACCACTTCGCCCTCGCCGACGCCTTCACCGTCTGCGACAACTACCACTGCTCGGTGCTGGCCTCGACCGACCCCAACCGCTACCACATGTGGACCGGCTGGGTCGGCAACGACGGCAAGGGCGGCGGCCCGGTCATCGACAACGCCGAGGCCGGCTACGACTGGTCGACCTACCCGGAGCGGCTGGAGCGCGCCGGGGTCTCCTGGAAGGTCTACCAGGACGTCGGCCTGGGTCTGACCGCCGACGGTTACTGGGGCTGGACCGGGGACCCGTTCATCGGCAACTACGGGGACAACTCGCTGCTCTACTTCCACCAGTACCAGAACGCCCGGCCCGGCACCCCGCTGGCGGACCGGGCGAAGACCGGCACCGAGATCTCGAAGCAGGACCGCTCCCCCGAGGCGCTGCTGGCCGACTTCCGGCGGGACGTGGCGAACGGGACGCTGCCGCAGGTCTCCTGGATCGTCGCGCCGGAGGCCTACAGCGAGCACCCGAACTGGGGGCCGGACTACGGCGCCTGGTACATGTCGCAGGTCGTCGACATCCTGGCCAGCCACCCCGAGGTGTGGAGCAAGATGGCCCTGTTCGTCACGTACGACGAGGAGGGTGGCTTCTTCGACCACCTGGTGCCGCCGACGCCGCCGCAGAGTCGCGCCGAGGGCCTGTCCACCGTGCCCACCACCAACGAGATCTTCCCCGGCGACGGTCGGCGGGCCGCCGGCCCGTACGGCCTCGGCGTCCGGGTGCCGATGATCGTCGTCTCGCCGTGGACCCGGGGCGGCTGGGTCAACTCGCAGGTGTTCGACCACACCTCACTGATCCGCTTCCTGGAGGCCCGGTTCGCCAAGGGCCGGGCCGACCTGGTCGAGTCCAACATCACGCCGTGGCGGCGCGCGGTGGTCGGCGACCTGACCAGTGCGTTCGACTTCCGGACCCCGAACGCCTCGCCGCGGGTGACGCTGCCGGACACCGCCGATCTCAAGCCGGTCGACCTCACCCGTCAGCCCGACGAGGTGCCGGTGCCGCCGGCCGACCCGCGTCTGCCCGGCCAGGAGCGGGGGGTACGGCCCGCGCGGGCCCTCCCGTACACCCTGCACGTGGACGGGCGGGCCACCGGCACGTCGTTCCAGCTCGACTTCCGCAACTCCGGCGGCGTCGCCGGCGTCTTCGGAGTGCGCTCGGCCGACCCGGCGCAGGCACCCCGCACCTACACGGTCGAGCCGGGCAAGCAGGTGAGCGACACCTGGGACGCCACCGCCGGCTACGACCTCGAGGTGCACGGCCCCAACGGCTTCTTCCGCCGCTTCACCGGCGGCGCGGGCGCGGGCATCGACGTCCGGGCCCGCTACGACGAGCGCGACCACCACGTCGGCCTGACCCTGGTGAACCGCGGCGCGAAGCGGGTCGAGGTGGCCGTCGCGGACCGCTACTCGTCGCGGCGGACCCGGCTGTCGCTCAAGCCGGGCGAGGCGGCGTCGCCGTCGTGGTCGCTGTCGCGGGCGCACGGCTGGTACGACCTTCACTGTGACCGTCTCCGCGGACCCCGCGTTCACGGTCCGCTACGCCGGTCACGTCGAGAACGGCAAGCCCAGCATCAGCGACCCGGCCATGGGCGGCCTGATCTGATCCTCGTCGCATCGCGAGGTGACCGTCCACCCCGGGCGGGGCGGGCGGTCACCTCGGGCAGCGGTGCGGCGTCGCCTATCCGACGCGGGTGTTCCCTCGCCGGGCCGTCAGGTCGTTCACTGTCGCCACACCGCACCAGTGGAAGGGGCCCGCACATGACGATCAGCCACCTCACCGTCGGTCACGGGCCGCACCGGGTGCTGGCCCTGCACGGGTGGTTCGGCTCGGCGGAGGGCTGGGGCTGGCTGCCGGAGCTGATCGACGCCGAGCGCTTCACCTGGGCGTTCCCGGACTACCGGGGCTACGGCGCGCGCAGGGACGTGGCCGGCGAGCACACCATCGCCGAGATCGCCCGCGACGCCCTGGAGCTGGCCGACTCCCTCGGCTGGGACTCCTTCTCGGTGGTCGGGCACTCGATGGGCGGCAGCGCCGCCCAGCGGGTCCTCGCCGACGCCCCCGGGCGGGTGACCCGCCTCGTCGGCATCAGCCCGGTCCCGGCGAGCGGCGTGCCGTTCGACCTGCAGGGCTGGACGCTGTTCGACGGGGCGGCGACCAACCCGGCCAACCGGCGCGCGATCATCGACCTCACCACGGGCAACCGGCTGTCCGGCCGCTGGCTCGACGACATGGTGCGGTTCTCCCTGGCCCACTCCACCCCGAAGGCGTTCGGCGCGTACCTCACCGCGTGGGCGCGGACCGACTTCACCGACGAGGTGAAGGGCAACCCGGTGCCGGCGCTGGCCGTGGTCGGCGAGCACGACCCCGCGCTGGGCGCCGACACGATGCGCGAGACGTGGCTGCGCCACTACCCCAACGCCCGGCTCGAGGTGCTCGCCAACGCGGGCCACTACGCCATGTACGAGACCCCGGTGCGGCTGGTCACGGTGCTGGAGGAGTTCCTCGGGCGGTAGCGGCGGGACGGCGCTCACCGTGCCGCCGGCCGCCGTCCCCGGGTCGACACGAACTGGTACGACATCACGGCGAACCCCGGGTCCCGCAGCAGCCGGCGGAACGCCTCCATCTGACCGGGCGACAAACCGGCGTCGAGCAGCTCCGGCTCCAACTGCCGGGAGTTCGTCCCGTACAGCGACGCCCCGAGGGAGCCGCCGGGCCAGCTCTGCGCGTGGACGACCGTGTCCACCTCGACCAGCCCCGCCGCCACCAGTTCGCCGTGCACGTCCTGCGCCCAGGCCAGGTCGGCGCCGTGGTTCTGCAGGATGTCGAGCATCGCGTCGGTCACCTGGGCGAAGAGCTTCGCCGCGTCGTCGCTCGGCGCGGCCAGCACCCGCAGCGGCGCCGTGCAGTCGAACTCCTCGACGACCAGCCAGCCGCCGGGGGCCAGCGCGCCGGCCAGCGAGGCCAGCACGCGCCGCCGCTCCGGCAGGTGCAGCAGCACCAGCCGCGCGTGGATCAGGTCGAAGGCGTCGCCGGGCGGCGGCTCGGTACGCACGTCGTGCCGGCGTACGTCGAGGTTGCCGGCGGGGGTGAGGTGCGCGGTGTCGAGGTCGGTGGCCAGCACCCGGCCGCCCCGGCCGACCGCCCGGGCCAGGCTGCGGGCGACCGAACCGCCGCCGGCGCCGACCTCCCAGCACACGCCGTCGGGGGCGAGCACCGGCGGGGCGATCCGGCGCGCGGTGATCGGATCCAGGAAGGACTCCAGCGCCCGCATCTGGGGCACGGCGTCCGGGGCGCCGTTGTCGAAGGCGTAGTCGGTGTCGTGGACGTGGGTCGGCATCGTTCCTCATCCCTGTCGCTGCGGGTCGGGTCAGTGCCCGGCGTCGGACCAGAGCCCGGGCACCGGTCGGGGAGCCGACGGCTCCGGGACCGCGGCGACGCTGAGCATCGCCGCCAGGACGTCCGGGTCGGCCCGGACCTCGTGCACCGGCCGGTCGTAGACGACCCGGCCGTACTCCAGCACCGCGATCCGGTCCCCCACCTCGACGGCGTGCCGGAGCTGCTGTTCGACGAGCAGCACGGTCAGCCCGGTGCGGGCCAGCGTGCCGACGAGCTCCCGCACCCGGGCCGCCAGGTCGGGGGCCAGGCCCTCGCACGGCTCGTCCAGCAGGAGCAGCCGGGGCTGGCCGAGCAGGGCCCGGGCGATGGCCAGCATCTGCTGCTCGCCGCCGGACAGCTGGTCGCCGCGGTGGCGCAGCCGGTTCCCGAGTCGGGGCAGCAGCTCCAGGATCCGGGCCACCGTCCAGCCCTCGCCGCCGGGCGTCGCGGCCCGCCACGGCGCGGCCGCCAGGACCAGGTGCTCGGCCACGGTCAACCGGGAGAAGACCCGCCGGCCCTGCGGGACCAGGCCGACCCCGGACCGGGCGATGCGGTGCGGCTGCCGGCCGGCGACCTGCACGCCGCCGATCTCGATCCGGCCGGCGTACGGCCGCACCAGGCCGGCCACGCTGTGCACGAGCGTGCTCTTGCCCGCGCCGTTGCGCCCCACCACCGCCTGGACGGTGCCGGCGCGCACGTCGAGGCTCACCTCGTGCAGCACGGTGCCGCCCGCGTAGCCGGCGCACAGCCGGTCGATCCGCAGCATCAGGCCACCCCCTCGGCGTACGCCTCCCGGACCGGGCCGGAGGCGCGGATCTGGGCGGGCGTCCCGGTGGCCAGCGTCCGGCCGTCGCGCAGCACGGTCACCGTGTCGCAGAGCGCGTAGACCAGGTCCAGCCGGTGCTCGACCAGCAGCACGGCGACCGCGCGGGGCAGCGTCCGCAGGAACTCCGTGAGCCACCCGACCTCGACGGCGGACAGCCCGGCGGCCGGCTCGTCGAGCAGCAGCAGCCTGGGCCGGCCGGCCAGCCCCATGGCGATCTCCACCTGCCGGCGCTGCCCGTGCGCCAGGTGCCCGGCCGGGACCCCGGCGATCCCGGCGAGGCCCACCCGGGCCAGCAGCGCGTCCGCCGTCCGGGCGGCCGCCCGCCGCCGCGCCGACGGGTGCCACCGGCCGGGCCGCACCGCCCGCGGCAGCGCGGCGACCAGCACGTTCTCCCGTACGGTGAGCGTCGACCAGACGGCGGGGCGCTGGTGGATCCGGCCGATGCCCCGGCGGGCCCGGGCGGCCGGGCCCAGCCGGGTGACGTCCCGGCCGGCCAGCAGCACCCGGCCGCCGCCGGCCCGGGTGCGCCCGCCGAGCACGTCCAGCAACGTCGTCTTGCCGGCGCCGTTCGGCCCGATCAGCGCGTGCCGCTGGCCCGGCATGATCCGCAGGTCGACGCCGTCGAGTGCGGCCAGCGACCCGTACCGGACGGTGATGCCGTGGGCGGACAGCAGCGGGGTCATGCGCGCACTCCCGTCGGCGTCGGGCTCTCCGGGGCGGGACGGCGGGCCGGGACGGTCGGGAGCAGCCGGCCGCGCACCGGCGGCCGGCGCCCGCCGTCGGGGAGCAGGTAGACGGCGGCGACGAACGCCAGCCCGAGCACCAGGGGCGCCTGCCCGGGGAGCACGCCGAACAGCCAGTCCCGGGCGGCCACGACGAGCGCGGCGCCGACCAGCGCGCCGCCGACCGAGGCGGTGCCGCCGATCACCACGCCGAGCAGCAGCAGGGCGGAGGTGTCGAAACCGAAGTCGGCCGGGGAGACGAACTGCTGGGCCACGACGAGCAGGGAGCCGGCGGCGCCCGCCACCGCCCCGGCGGCGACGTGCACGCCGGCGACGTGCACGGCCACCCGGTGGCCGCCGGCCCGCAGCCGCGCCTCGTCGTCCCGGCCGGCCCGCAGCAGCAGCCCGACCCGGGTACGCAGGACCAGCAGCACCACGCCGACCAGCGCCGCGACGACCACCAGGGTGTAGAGGTAGCGCGCCCGGTCGGTGGCCAGCACCGGCAGCCCCCACAGTGGACGGGACGCCGCGACGCCGGCCAGCCCGTCGGTGCCGCCGGTCACCGACCGCCAGCGCCCCACGACGGTCACCGCGAGTTCGCCGACCGCCAGGGTGATCATCAGGAGCACCACGCCGCGTGCGGAGACCACCAGCGGCACGGTCACCGCGGCCAGCGCCGCCCCGGCCGCCGCCGCGACGGCCAGGTGCACCAGGCCGACGTCGGAGAGGTGGCTGCCGACGACCGCGCTGGCGTAGGCGCCCGCCGCGTAGGGGGCGGTCTGGCCGAGGGTGGGCAGCCCGGCGACGCCGGTGAGCAGCGCGACGCTCACCGCCACCAGGCCGAGCGCCAGGGTGCGGGCGAGCAGCGCGACGGTGTAGTCGTCGACCGTCCAGGGCGCCAGCACCAGGGCGGCCACCACCATCGCGGCGACGCCGCGGCGCAGCGCGCGGACGGCTCCCCGCCTCACGTCGCCCTCCGGGCCGTGGCCAGGCCCCGCGCCCGCACCGCCAGCACCGCCGCCATGGCGGCGAAGAGCAGGAACGGGGCGGCCGACGGGGCGAGCGCGACGCCCAGGGTCTGGATCTGCCCGACGGCCAGCGCGGCGAGCAGGGTGCCGGCCATCGAGCCGAGTCCACCGAGGACGACCACCACCAGGGACAGCAGCAGCACGGCGTCGGCGGTGTCCGGCCCGGGGCCGATGATCGGCGCGCCGAGCACCCCCGCCGCGCCGGCCAGCGCCCCGGCGGCCGCCAGCACGCCGACCCGGATCCGGGCCGGGCTCACCCCGAGCACGGCGACCATCTCGGCGTCGTCGACGGCCGCGCGGACCAGCATCCCGGCCCGGGTGCGGCGCACCACGAGGTGGAGCAGGCCGGCGAGCAGCGCCGCCACGACGATGAAGACCAGCCGGTACGCGGCGTAGCGGTGCCCGGCGACCGCCACCGACCCGTCCAGCGCGGCGGGGAGGCGCACCGGCGGATCGTCCGGCCCGAAGGCGCTCACGAGCAGGCTCCCGCCGGCCAGGGCCACCCCGAAGGTCAGCAGCGCCTGGGTGAGGTGGCTTCGCGCGGCGAGCCGGGTGAGCAGCCCGGCGACCAGCGCGCCGGACGCGGTGGCGGCCACCACCCCGACGGCCAGCGCGAGCGCCAGGCTCGGCCAGCCGCCGTCCAGCAGGGCGGCCGCCGTGTAGCCGCCGATCGCGTAGAGGGTGCCGTGCGCCAGGTTCAGGATGCCGGCGACGCCGAAGCAGAGCACCAGCCCCGCGGCGGCGACGAAGACCAGCAGGCCGTAGGCGACCCCGTCGAGGGCGGGGACGACGTACGGGTCGAACCGGATGCCGGCGGCCACCGCGGTCACCCGCCGACGGTGGCGAGGTCACCCACCACGGTGTTGGACAGCGCCCGGCCGTCCTGGCGCACCTGGCGCAGGTACCACTTCTGCACGGGCGCGTGGGTGGTCGGCGAGAACTGCCAGGTGCCGCGCGGGCTGGCGATCTGGCCGAGCTGGCCGATGGCCGCGTTGACGCGTTCCGGTGTCGCCTCGTCCCCGGCGGCCGCGATGGCCCGGTCCAGCACGGCCGCCGCGTCGTAGGAGGCCATGGCGTACGTCGTCGGGGAGCCGTCGTGCTCGGCCTTCCAGGCCGCCACGAAGGCGCGGTTCTCCGCGTTGTCGAGGTCCGGCGAGTAGTTGAGCACCGAGTAGATGTCGCGGGCGGCCTCGCCCTGGGCGTTGAGCACCCCGCCCTCGGTGAGGAACCCGGCGGCGTAGAGCGGCAGGTCCTTCACCTCCGACTGGGCGTACTGCTTCACGAAGTCGACGGCCGCGCTGCCGGCGTAGAACGTGTAGACGGCGTTCGCCCCGGACGCCTTGATCCGCGCGAAGTACGGGGTGAAGTTGGTGGTCGCCGGGAACGGGGTGAAGGTCGCCTTGCCGTCCGGGTTGGCCAGCCTGCCGCCGGCCTTGGCGAAGGCCTCGGTGAAGCCGCGCAGCTCGTCCCAGCCGCCCTGATAGTCGGGGCCGATGGCGTAGACGCTGCCCTTGACGTCGTCGCGCACGTGCTGCGCGATCGCCTCTCCCGGCTCGTCGGACAGGTAGGACGTGTGCCAGACCCGGGAGACGTCCTTCAGCTCGGGCCGGCCGTTGGAGCCGACGAACGGCACCTTCGTCTCGTTGAGCAGCGGGTAGACGGCGGCCACCGAGCCGCCGCCGACGACGCCGGTCAGCGCGACGACCCGGTCCTGCTTGAGCAGCTTCGTGGCGGCGGGCACCGCGGTCGCCGCTCCGTTGCCCTCGTCGGCGACCACGAGTTCCACCTCCCGGCCGCCCAGCTTGCCGTCGTGGCTGGACAGGTAGAGCTGGAAGCCGTCGCGGATGTCCTTGCCGACCGCCTGGTAGGTGCCGGAGAGCGACGCCAGCAGGCCGATCTTGACGGGTGCGCCGGGGCCGGCGCCGCCCTCGTCGTTCGCGCACGCGGGCGCCGCGAGCAGGACGAGGGCGAGCAGCGCCGCGGTGCGCGCGCGGCCGCGCCGGGACATGGTGAGGGACATGTGTGCTCCTACGTGAGGGGTGAGGTTCCGGCGTGGGGGCGCCGGGGTCAGCGGCTGCGGCTCAGGGCCGCGCGGGCCGCCGGGGTCAGGGCGTCGCCGATGCGGTTGGCCAGCTCGGTCATCTCGTAGGAGACCTTGCCGACGTCGCACTGCGGGTCGGCGAGCACGAGCAGCGAGGCGCCGTCGTTGAACGCCATGGAGAACATGAAGCCGCCTTCGAGCTGGGTGACGTTGGAGATCACGGCGCCGGCGTCGAAGAAGGCCGCCGCGCCGCGGAGCAGGCTCACCAGCCCGCTGCCGGTGGCCGCCAGCTGGTCGGCCCGATCGGGTGGGAGCCCCCGGGTGGCGGCCACCATGAGGCCGTCGCTGGAGATGGCGATGGCATGGCTGACCTCGGTCGCGCGCTCGGCGAAGGCGTCCAGCAGCCAGCCGAGATCCTGGTGGTCGGTCACGTGCACTCCCTGTCCGGTCAGTTGGTGATCAGGTTGGGCCGGCGGCCGGCGACCCCCCGTGCGTACGCGGCCATCGCGGTGGCCACCCGGGCCGGGTCGCGGTGCTCCGAGCGCTGCCGCGGCATCGTGACGCCGCCCGGCACCAAGTGCTGCTGCGGCTGCCGTTTGGGCAGGCCGGAGGTGGTGGTGCCGGCGACCTCGGGTGAGTCGGCCCGGGCCGCCGTACGCCAGGCGTCGTCGGCGGGGCTGGCCCACGGCGTGCCGTTGTCGCCGCCCGGGCGGTCGGCCTGGAACCAGTGGTTGAGCTGGTGGTAGATGACGAGTTCCTCGGCGGGCACGGTGCCGCGGTCCGGCGCGGTGGCGGGCTGGAACACGGGAGCCACCGGCAGCACCGGGTCGGCCGGCGGGCTGCCGGCCCACGGCTCGGGCGCCGCGCGGTAGGGCGGCGCGGCGGCGGTCCGCGCCGCCCGCCGGGACGGCCGGCCGGGCGTGAGCAGGAATTCCTCCGGGGGCAGCGGCCGGATCATCGACCCCGGCAGCGCCACCTCGGCGATGGTGCCGCGGCGCGGACCGGGACGGAGCTGCACGGCCACGCCCAGCCGCGTGGCGAGCTGCCCCACCACGACCAGCCCCATCGCCCGTACCGCGGCGACGTCGACGGCGGGCGGGCGGGCGAGCAGGTCGTTGAGCTGTTGCCGGCGCTGCGGGGACAGCCCCACGCCCTCGTCGCTGATCTGGACGATCACCCGGTCACCCAGGCTGCGGCCGGTCACCCAGGTCTCGGTCCCCGGCCGTGAGTAGCCGGTGGCGTTCTCCATGAGCTCGGCCAGCAGGTGCACGACCTCGTCGACGGACTCGGCGCTCACGGCGACGTCGCCGTCGACCAGGCCGAGGCGGATGCGGGCGTAGTGCTCGATCTGGCTCTGCGCCGCCTGCAGCACCTGTTGCAGCGGCACGTCGTGGTGGCGTACCCGCCCGACGCCGACCCCGCCGAGCACCAACAGGCTCGCGTTGATCCGCCCCATCCGGGTGGCCAGGTTGTCCAGTGTGTAGAGCTGGTGCAGCCGGTCGGGGTCGGTCTCGTCCCGCTCGACCTTGTCGACCTGGGCGAGCACCGCGTCGACGAGGCGCTGCTCCCGCCGGCTGAGGTGGATGAAGATCTCGGCGGTGTTGGCCCGCATCACCGCCTGTTCGGCCGCGGTGCGCACCGCCGCCCGGTGCACCGCGGTGAAGGCCTGCCCCACCTCGCCGATCTCGTCGTCGCTGGACGGCTCCAGCCCGTCGCCGGCCTGCCGCCGGGCCAGCTCGTCGGGGTCCACCGAGGAGCTGTCCGGATGCTCCAGCCGGGCCACCACCTGGGGCAACCGCTCGAAGGCGACGGCGTTCGCGGCGTCCCGCAGCCGGCGCAGCCGCCGGGTGATCTGCCGGGCCACCGCCCACGTGACCAGCGTGGTGAGCACCAGGGCCACCACGACGGCCGCCGCCTCCAGCACGGCGCGCCCCCGCTGCTCGGCGTGCGCGGCGCGGACGTCGTCGAGCACCACCGCGTCGACCCGCTGGCGCAGCTCGGCCAGCCGCACCGACCACTGGCGGGTGGCGGTGACCCAGGTGTCGAGGTCCAGCTCCAGCGGGCTGCCGGCGACGCTCCGCGACACCTGGTCCTGCATCCGTTGCAGCAGCAGCGCGCTCTCGCCGCTGGCGGCCTGCTCCCACCAGCCGCGCCAGGCGGGCCGGGCCAGCGCCAGGAAGGCGAGGCTCGACTCGGTGAAGCCGGCCCGGGCCGCGGTGATGTCCTGCTGCATGGCGGGGGTCAGCTGGTCGGCCGCGATCGCGCGCAGGACGGCGACCTGCTGCTGGCCGATCGCCTCGGCCACCTCGGACAGCGCCGAGGAGGCCCGGATGCCGTCCGCGATCCGGGCGTTGACCACGCCGAGCGTGACGCTCTCGCGGAGGCTGAGCAGGTCGGCGATGGCGATCCGGTAGCTGAAGGTCATCGCCGACACCGAGGCGCGCTCCGCCGTGCGCACCTGGGCGCGCAGCGGCGGCAGGCCGGCCAGCGCCGCGTCGATCCGCGGCAGGACGGCCCGGACGGCGGCGGAGTCGGCGGGCAGCCTCGCCCGCTGCCGCCGGTAGTGGGCGACGGCGGCGTCGGTGGCGGTGGTGGCGTCGGCGAAGGCGTCCTGCTGCTCCGGCGCGCCCCGGGTGAGCAGGTCGGCGGCGACGATGCGCTCGTTCTGCAGCCGGTGGGCCAGGTCGCCCGCCTCGGCACCGAGCTGCGCCAGGAGGCCGAGGTCGCTGGCGCGGGTGGTCTGGCGGGCGCTCTCGGTCAGCCCCAGGCCGGCGAAGCCCAGCACGGCGACCAGTGGAGCCGCGACGATGAGGCGCATCCGGGCGGCAATCTTCCAGCCGCGGCGGCGGGTCGGATAGGGTCGGGCCGCGTGGGATCTCGTGCTCGACGCCAAGGCTGACTCCCCGCACTCATCAACAACGGTCTATCTGCATTTGCGGATTGCACGTTTCATTGCGCCGGAAGCCGTGCGCTCAGACCAGCCCTGAGGGTGGTACAAACAGCCCGTACCAGCATCTGTACCCAGAGTTGGCAGCGCCGGCGGTGCGCGTCCGCCGGGCCTCCCGGCGTCAGCGCCGGGCGGGCGGTGCGGGCGGCGGCCCGTCGACCTCGGGCTGGCCGAGCACCTGGCCGATCAGCTCCCGCAACTCGTCGATGGCCGCCACCACCGCCTCCGGATCGCGCGCGTCGCGCCGGGCGGCCGGCGCCGGCTCCAGCCGCGCGACCTCGCCGAACCGGGGGCCGCGGCGGCCGTCCGCGGCCAGCTGCTCCGCCGCGACCTGGGGCCACAACGCCGCCAGCCGGCCACCGGTGCCGAGCACCTCGTCGCAGCGGACGGCGAACTCCTGGCTGCCGAACCGGCGGCCGGACTCGACCGCGGCGACCGTCTCCCGGCTGAACCGCACCCGCTCCGCCAGCGCGCGCTGGGTCAGCCCCTGCCGCGTCCGCCAGCGCCGCAACTCCGCGCGAAAGTGATGGCTGGCAGCGGAGTGAGCGGCGCTCGACGGGGGCGTGCGATCCATGTGCTCACCTTCGCGACGCCGGGTCGGCATCGACAGGAGATCGGGGCGGGGTGATGACTGGGCATTCGCAGGGGACAATTCTTAACCCATTCCCCGACGGGTGTGAAGACACGGCTCCGCTCCGTGACCGCCTCCGCAGGTCAGCGCCGGGCACGGCCACGCCGGTCAGGCCGCCGGACGCCGGACGGCGGGCACCGCCGTGTCGACCACGACCGGTAGGCCGCGGTACGCGCGGAACGCCACGTTGGGCTGGAACGACCGGCGGTGCCCCGGTGCCAGCCGCAGCCCGGGCACGGCCGCGGCGAGCCGGGTGAGGGCGAGCCCGGCCTCCAGCCGCGCCAGTGCCGCGCCGATGCAGAAGTGCGGCCCGCGCCCGAAGGAGAGGTGGTCGGAGCCGTCGGTCCGTCCCGGGTCGAACCGGTCCGGGTGGGCGAACACCGCCGGGTCCCGGTTCGCGGCCCCGATCAGCAGCAGGCACCGCGCCCCGGCCGGGATGGTGACGCCGCCCAGCGTGACCGGCCGGTGGGTCACCCGCAGCCAGCCGTCGATGGCGGGTGCGAAGCGCAGCGTCTCGGTGAGGAACCCGGGCACCCGTTGCGGCTCGGCGGCGAACGCCCGCCACCGGTCGGGGTCGGCGAGCGCCCGCTCCAGCGCGTGGGCGAGCAGCCCGGCCGTGGTCTCGTGCCCGGCGACCAGGAGGTTGAACACGATGCTCGACACCTCGGCGATCGTGAGCACCTCGTCGTCGCCGTTCCGGTACGCGATCAGCTGGTCGACGTAGCCGTCGCCGGGCCGGTCGCTGTCGAGCCGGTCGCGCACGAGGCCCTGGCAGTAGCGCCAGAACTCCAGCAGCCCCCGGGCGAGGCGGACCTGTTCCGCGGGCTCCGGCCGCCCCCAGACGAGGGCGATCTGACCGTCCGCCCAGGCCCGGACCCAGGCGATGTCCCGCTCCGGCACACCGAGGAGGTCCAGCAGGACCAGCAGGGGCAGCTCGGTGGTGAACTCGCGCACGAGGTCGACCTGCTGGCCGGCACGGGCGGCGAGGCGGGCGACCAGCTCGTCGACCCGGCGCCGGACGATCGCGCCGTACCGCTGCTCGACCCGGTCGGCGGTGTTGGCGAAGGTGGCCCGCAGCGCGCGGCGGGTCCGCGGGTGCACCGGCGGGTCGGCGGCGGCCGTGGTCGGCGGGGCGTCGATCTGCGTGATGACGGCCATCGCCTCCGGGCAGACGTCGTAGACCGGCGCGAGCGTGAGGGCGTTGCCGAAGGTCTCGGTGTCACCGAGCGCCCGGCGCACGTCGGCGTGCCGGGTGATCAGCCACAGCCCGAGGTCCTCGTCGTGGTGCACCCCGCCCGGGGAGTCGAGGAGTTCCCGCCAGACCCGCGCCGGGTCGGCGAGGTACGCGCCGGCGAACGGATTCCACCGCATGACCGCCTCCTGAAATGGCGACCCGGCGACCCGTCGGGTGCCGGCGCCTTTCACGGTGCACTCCCCGACGATTCACGTCAAGATTTGTCGGCGTCAATGAAATTGGCTTGGGAATTGCGTTACAACGGCCTTGCGAATTCCTTGCCGGCCTGCAATTTGCGGCCCGCCCGTTGCGCAAATACACCCGCGATGAGCAGCGCGAACGACCTTACCCTGCGAGCCGGCAAAAGGGGGATTCCGCACCGCTCACCCATTGACCGCCCATCACGAAATCGGATTGTCGACGGGGTCGGACAGGAGCCGGCGCAGCAGCGCGACCAGCGTCGCCGCGTGGCGGCCGTCCGGATCCAGGTCCGGGCGAAAGTCGGCGATGCTCACGCCGAGCAACCGGGGCGAGGCGAACAGCGGCGCCAGCAGGTCGGCGAGCTGGCCGGGGGTCGGGCCACCGGGCTCCGGGTAGCTGACGGCCGGCAGGTCCGCCGGATCCAGGACGTCGCAGTCGACGTGCAGCCAGACGCCGCCGTCGATGTCGGCGAGCATCGCCGCGGCCCGCTCGCCGCACCGGCGCGGCGCGTCGACGACCGCCGGGGCGTCGAACCGCCGGATGCTGTCGGGCAGCCGGGCCACCTCCGCGGCGGCCTCCGGGTCGAGATCACGGGTACGGTGGCCGACCAGCACCACGTCGTCGGGCGCGACGAGCGGCGCGGTCACCCCGGCGGGCGCGGTGAGCTGCTCGGGACCGGCGCCCGTGAGGAGGGCCAGGTCCAGGTCGGCCGTCTCCCCCGTCGGCGAGGAGGCGCCGTCGAGAAAGTCGGGATGCCCGTCGACGAACCAGAGCCCCACCCGGCTGCGGCTCCGGCGCAGCCAGGGCAGCACCCCGAGCAGCAGGCTGCAGTCACCACCGACCACCAGCGGCCGGCCGCCGGGCCGGCGCCGGGCGGCGTCGTCGAGCCCGTCGGCCAGCACCCGCGCCGCCCGGGCGGTCTGTCGCAGCGCACGGACGCCGGTCGCCTCGTCCCGCCGGGCATCGTCGATGACGATCGGCGCGTCCCCGGCGTCGTCGGGGACGAGATCGGACAGCCCGGCCGCGCGCAGGGCAGCCGGCGCGAGCCGCTCACCCCGACCGAGCGCCGAGCAGTCCCACGGCGCCCCCACCAGATACCAGCCCGGCGCTGTCACGCTCACATCGTGGCACCCGTCGCCCGCGGGAGCGGCGGTATGCGCCGGCTCACCCACCAGGGCAGGATCTGGGCGAGGCCGAACGCCACCTCGACGGCGAGGAACAGCCACAGCAGCCGCGTGGCGCCGTGGGCCATCGCGTACGCCTGCCAGGTCGCGAAGAGGGCGCGCGCGACGGCGTCGTACCGGCCGTGCACGGGCTGCGGCCGGACGAGGCGCAGGAGCGCCCACACCACCACGACCGAGCCCATCAGGTTCGCGTACAGAATCTGGATCGGGTCGAGGGCGGGCAGGCCGCCCAGTCCGAGTGCGCCGCCCAGCCGCGACAGCGCGCTGTGCAGCAGCGCGTAGGTCCACGGCGTCGCGAAGCCGGCCGTGACCACAAGGTCGTATCCGGCACTCACGCGGACGAGGCGGAGGTAGGCGGGGTGGGAGGGGGTGGGAAGGCGGATCACGACGAGGGCTCCTGCGGGTCTGGCTGCGGGACGCCCGACGCTAAACCCTGGAGTACGCTCCAAGGTCAAGTCCACGAGCCGGCGGGGTGTCTCATGCGTATCGGGGAGCTGGCCGCGCAGGCGGGGATCAGCACGGACACCGTCCGGTACTACGAGAAGGTCGGTCTGGTCTCCGGTCGGCGGCTGCCGAACGGCTACCGCGACTTCCCGCCCGAGACCGTGGCGTGGCTGCACTACATCCGCACCGCGCAGGCGCTCGGCTTCTCGCTGGCGGAGATCTCGGGCAACTGCGCGAAGCTGCGCGCCGCGCCCGACACCGCGACGGCGCTGTCGGCGCTGTTCGAGGAGAAGATCACCGTCATCGACGCCCGGATGGCCGAACTCGCCGAGCTCCGGGCCGACCTTGCCGCCCGCGTCGGCACGGGGTGCCCGTTGCGGGCGGCCGCGTCACCGCCGTGAGCCCGGGCCCGGCCGCCGGCCGGGCGGGCGGCGTGTGAGGATGCCGAACATGCGTGCCGTGATCTTCGACGAGTTCGGTGCCCGGCCCGAGGTCCGCGACGTCCCCGACCCGGTGGCGCCGCCCGACGGCGCGGTCATCCGGGTCGAGGCGACCGGGTTGTGTCGCAGCGACTGGCACGGCTGGCAGGGGCACGATCCCGACATCCGCCCGCCGCACGTGCCCGGGCACGAGTTCGCCGGTGTCGTGGCGGCGGTCGGCGCGGGCGTCCGCGACTGGCGGGCCGGCGACCGGGTCACCGCGCCCTTCGTCTGCGCCTGCGGGCGGTGCCCCACCTGCCTGGCCGGCGACCAGCAGGTCTGCGAGCGGCAGACGCAGCCCGGCTTCACCCACTGGGGCTCGTTCGCCGAGTACGTGGTGGTGCGCCACGCCGACGTCAACCTGATCCGGCTCCCCGACGAGCTGGACCACCCGACCGCGGCGGCGCTCGGCTGCCGCTTCGCCACGGCCTTCCGGGCCGTGGTGAGCCAGGGACGGGTGGCCGCGGGCGAGTGGGTGGCCGTGCACGGCTGCGGCGGCGTGGGCCTGTCGGCCGTCATGATCGCGGCGGCCTGCGGCGCGCGGGTGGTGGCCGTCGACATCTCCCCCGGCGCGCTGGACCTCGCCCGGCGCTGCGGGGCGACGGTCTGTCTGGACGGCGGTGCGCTCACCGGCCCCGGCGCGGTGGCCGCGGCCGTCCGGGAGGCGACCGGCGGCGGCGCCCACCTGTCCCTCGACGCGCTGGGCAGTCACGCCACCTGCGCGGCGTCCATCGAGGGCCTGCGGCGGCGCGGCCGGCACGTGCAGGTCGGCCTCCTCCCGGCCGCGCAGGGTCGTCCGGCGCTGCCCATGGAGCTCGTGATCGCGTACGAGCTGGAGCTGCGGGGCAGCCACGGCATGGCGGCGCACGCCTACCCGGAGCTGCTCCGGCTGGTCACGGCCGGGGTGCTGCGCCCCGGCGAGCTGATCACCCGGACCATCGGCCTCGACGAGGTGCCCGACGCACTGTCCACGATGGACGGCCCCGCCGCGGGCGGGATGTGCCTCATCGCCCCGCGCTGAGCCGGCGTCGGACCGCCGGGGCTGCGGTGGGCCGCGCCGCCTGCCAGAGTGAGGGCATGTCGGAGATCGGCACCAGCGATTCGAGCGACGGCAACGCGTCCGTGCACATCGAGCCCTACGACGACCGATGGCCGCAGCGCTTCACCGCGGAGGCCGCTCTGATCAGCCGGACCATCGATCCCTGGATCACCGGCGGCATCCACCACATCGGCAGCACCGCCGTACCGGGGCTCGCCGCCAAGCCGGTCATCGACATCATGGTCGGCGTCGCGGACCTGGCTTCGTCGCGTCCCTGCATCGAGCGGTTGGAGCCCCTGGCGTACTGCTACTGGCCCTACCGCGCCGAGGTCATGCACTGGTTCTGCAAGCCACGCCCCAGCCACCGGACCCACCACCTGCACCTGGTGCCGACGGGCTCACCGCGCTACCTCGACGTCCTGGCGTTCCGGGACCACCTTCGCGCCCGTCCCGACGCCCGCGCTGACTACGAAGCGCTGAAGCGGGACCTGGCACGCCGCCACCCGAACGACCGGGAGGCGTACACCGAGGGCAAGACGGACCTGATCGGGCAGCTGACGGAGGCGGCCCGGGCGTACGGCCGCGGACCGGTCCGGCGTCGGGACTGAAGCGATTCCCGACCCTGGACCGGTCCGCGACCGATCGGCTCAGCTGACGGTCACCGAGACGGTCCGCGGCGGCTGCTGCACCTGCCCGTACGTGTCGACGCCCCGGATCGAGACCGTGTAGGTGCCCGCCGGGATCGCCGGCGAGGTGTACGCGAAGTTCGACCCCGGGGAGCCCGGGCTGGTGAGGAAGGACGCGATCCACGGGAAGTTGCCCGGGGTGCCCGGCGTGCTGAACGTGCCGGCCGCGTTCATCCCCTGACCCGCGCTGTTGGAGATCTGGATCTCCACGCGGAGCATCCCGACGTCGTCGACGGCGCGGCCGGTGACCACGATCCGGCCGCCGGTGTAGGCCTCGCCCTCCACCGGGGTGATGCTCGGCTCCAGCCGCGGGTCGAGGTCACCCGGGTAGACCAGGTACCGGGCGGTGGCCCCGGAGGTCGAGCCGTCCTGCTGGCCCGCGGTGTCGACGGCCCACGCCTCGACGCTGTACTCGCCCTTGGTCGGCAGGTCGATCGACAGGGTGAACGCGGTGCTCGTCGCGCCCGGCGCGGCCAGCGTGGCGTTCACGGTGGCGAAGGCGGCGGCCACGGTGCCGTTCGGCTGCACGTACCGGCCGGTGTCCAGGTCGCGCAGGGCCACGCGGACGCTCTGCACGCCCTTGTCGTCGGTCGCCGTGCCGGCCAGGTTGAGGTGCAGCTGGTCGACGTTCTGGTCGACGCCGGTGACGCTCAACCGGCCGTCCGGGAAGGCGTCGCCGGGCACCTGCGCCGTGATGCTGAGCCGGCCCTGGCTGCTGCCCGAGGTCGTCAGGCCCAGGCTGTCGGTGGCGCGTACCCGGAAGTCGTAGACGCCCGGGGTGAGCGGCACGCTGGTGAACGACCAGGCGTACGACGCGGCGTTGAGGTTGGTCGGGGAGATCCGGTAGTAGGCCGCCACCGAGTCGGCGCCCCACGTGCCGTCGGCGGCCAGCGCCTCCCGCGTGGTGTTGTTGCGCAGGTAGATCTCGACCGACCGGACGGCGTCGTCGTCCTGGGCGGTGCCGGCGAAGGTGACGGTGCCGCCCGGCCCGACGGTGACCGGCGCGGCCGCGGTCGGCGGGGTCATCGCCACGGGCGCGGTGATGGCGACGGTCGGCGGGACGCCGGTCGACGAGACGGTCCAGTCCCGGGTGTCGCCGCGCAGGTCGCTCTGGCCCGCGGTGTCGGTGGCCGTGGCGGTCATCTTCCACTGGCCCTCGATCGGCAGGGCCACCTCGAACTGCCAGGTGGTCGACAGCGCGCCGATCACGTCCGGCTCGCCGCGGAAGGTGTTGTAGACCGGCGCCACCGATCCGTCGTCCTGGAGGTACCGGTTGTCGGGGGTGCGGAACGAGTAGGTCAGCGCGCTGACGCCCTTGTCGTCGGTGGCCGTGCCGGTGGCGACGAAGGTCTTCGTGGCGAGCAGCCCGCCGGGCGGCGAGTCGATCCGCGTCGACGGCGGCAGGTCGTCGAACCGGAACGTCTCGATCTTCTTGGCCGCCTTCGTGGGGTCGCTGGTGCTGTTGCGGCCGAAGGTCTTCGCCTGGATCTGGTAGGCGCCGGAGGGCAGCGACACCGGGAGCGTCCACGTGGTCGAGGTGGCGTTCACGGCGGCGACCGTGGCGTTGATGCTGTTGGCCGCGCCCCACGTCGTCAGGTTGTCCTGGAGGTACTGGCTGGTGTTCCGGTTCTGTATCTCGATCTGGACCCGGGTGACGCCGGCCGGGGCGAGCGCCTGGCCGCCGAGCGTGAACGACTCGTTGGCCGGCTTCACCGCACCCTCGATGGGGGTGACGATGGTGGTGTCGACCGCCGCCGGCGCCGGCACCGTGTTCAGGTCGAAGAAGCCGACCCGGCCGACGGTCTTGCCGCCCTTGACGTTGCCGTCGCCGCCGACGATGAGGCCGCGCGCGGTGGCCAGCATGGCCTTCTCGCCCTCGTAGGAGTTGGAGCCGGGGTTCCACTCCAGCGCCGTGCCGGTCGTCGGGTCGAGCGCGCCGAGGTGGTCGCGGCGGACCACCTGGTCGCCGAGGCCGTAGCCGCTCAGACCCTGGCCGGTGCCGTACCCGACGTTGTCCAGACCCGGCCAGGGGACGTTGGAGGTCGGCGACTCCTGCCAGCTGAAGTGGCCGCCCACGTACACGGCGGTGGCGGTGATGGCGACCGAGTAGACGCTGTCGAAGTGCCGCGACACCCAGAGCGGCTGGACGTTGTCGGTCCCGGTGAGCGGGTACGCGATGGCGGTGTCGTTGATCGGCGGGCGGTCGCCGCCCGAGCCGCTGGTGACGACGAAGTAGGAGTCGTCCGGCGCGATGTCACCGGCGAACACCCGCTGGATGCCGCCGACGAAGGAGAGGTTGTCCTCCCAGAGCCGGGTACGCCACGGCAGCAGGGCCTTGGTGGCCGTGTTGACCAGCGCGACGCCGTAGCGGTCCTGGCCGGCGATCTGCCGGCCGGTGTGGACGACGAGCAGCTTGCTGCGGTCGTGGGTCAGCTTGAGCTGCTGCACGGTGAGCATGCCACCGACCCCGATGCCGCCGGTGAGCGGCAGGTTGAAGCCGGTGTCCACGGCGCCCGTGGTCGGGTTGAGCGCGACGAGGCCGCTGCGGCTCACCCCGTTGACCGTGTTGAACTGGCCGCCCACGTAGACCGCGGTGGTGCTCACGGCCAGCGCGGTCGCGCGGGCGTTCGCGGTCGCGGTGAACGCCGCGACCGGCGCACCGGTGGTCGGGTTGAGCTTCACGATCTTCCGCTTCGTGACGCCGCCGACGGTGTTGAAGGATCCCGCGACGTAGAGCGCCGACCCGTCCGGCGAGGCCTCGACGGCCTCGACGGACCCGTCGAACGTCGGCTTGAAGCCGGTGTCGACCTTCCCGGTGTCCAGGTTGTACGAGGCCAGCGACTTCTGCGCGATGGCCGTCCCGCCGACGTTGGCGATCGACGTGAAGGTGCCGGCGATGAAGACCCGGTTGCCGATCACCTCCAGGTCCTTGATCTCGCCGTTGGTGATCCGCGGCGTGTCGGTACGCGGCGCCGTCGGCACCAGCCGGGTGTCCCCCGGCACCACCTGCGCCGCCGTGGCGACCGTGCGCGCCGCGCCGAGCGCGGCGCCGCCGCCCGTCGCCGCCGCGCCGGTCTTCGCGACGGTTCCGGCGCCCGTGGCGGTGAGCTTGGTCGCCACGGTGCCCGCGACCGCCGGTACGCCCATCACCACGACGGCCCCGGCGACCAGACCCGCGACGGTGCGACTCCAGACCTGCATCCAGTCAACTCCCTGTGAACGCCCGAGACGGCACCACCGGGTCGGTCCCCGGCAACGTCCACCCGCCCGCGTGCCGGACGTCACCGTAGAAGGCAGGGTCCTCTCGCGGTACCGCGCCGCACCCGGATTCCACCGCACGGCCTCAATTCCGGCCACACCGGCGTGCCACCCCACCTTCCGATACCGGCCCGCTCCCCCGATCGGATGGCGGGGCCCTGCTCACCGGAGCCCTCGCCGCCTGATCGGCGGATCAACCGGCCGGATCGACGTGGTCGCGCCAGGAGTGTCGCGGCTCGTAGCCCAGCACCCGGCGGGCCTTGTCGATGCTCAGCAGCGTCTCGTGTTCGCCGAGTTCCCCGCGGATCTCGACGTCCGGGTAGACCTCGGCCATCAGGGCGGCGCTGGACCTGGTCATCACGGTGTCGGCGTTGGCGATGATGAAGACGTCGGCGCCGGGGCGGTTGTGGGCGAGCGCCCGCTCGACGGCCCGGGCGCCGTCGCGGGCGTCGATGTAGCCCCAGAGGTTCCAGCGGCGCAACCGCGGGTCGGCCTGGAAGGCGGGGAATCCCGCGTAGTCCTCGACGTCCATCACGTTGGAGAAGCGCAGGCCGACCATGACCAGCTCGGGGTCCCAGCGGCAGAAGTGCCGCGCCATCTCCTCCTCGAGGGTCTTGTTCAGCGAGTAGGTCGACTCCGGGCGCGGCGGGTACTCCTCGTCCACCGGCGCGTACGGCGGCGGGGTGTCGAACGGCAGGCCCAGCACGGTCTCGCTCGACGCCCACACGACCCGCTTGATCCCGGCCGCCCGGGCGGCGGCGAAGACGTTGTACGTCGCGGCCGAGTTGTTCGCGAAGGTCACCGCGTTGGGCAGCAGCCCGGGCGCCGGGACCGCCGCCAGGTGCACCACCGCCCCCACACCGCCGGCGTGCTCGTCGGCGCCGCCGGTGAACGCCTCCACCACCTGCCCGTAGTCGGTGAGGTCGACCAGGAGGAACTCGCCGTCGACGTCACGCGGGTCGCGCCCGCCGGCGCGGTCGACCGCGAGCACGTCGACGCCCGCCGCGCGCAGGTGCGCGACCACGGCGCGACCGAGCTTTCCGGCCGCGCCGGTGACGACGACACGCCGGGGAACTTCTGCTTCGAGACCACTCATGGTCACATCCTCCCCCGCGCCCAGGACCGGTCATGCGGTGCGATCCCGTGACCACGTGACGGCGCCTCCGCGTCCCGCCCGCCACTGCCTCAATTCATCACCGAACTGCCGGAAATGCTCATTGCGCGCCCGTCCCGGGAAATCGCCGCCGGCCGCCCTGTTCACCACAACCGGCGCCTGCCTCAAGTCGACATAGGAGAGGCACAGCCGCATAGAGAGGATATGGCCGTGCGCATCCGACCAAAACCGCGCCGACAGGACAGCCACGGCCCGGAGTCGGATTGTCAACAGTGGCGCCCGCAAGCCGCGACAGGGCCGGAGGCACCGCCCTCCGAGCCAGCCCGGGGAGGTCAAATCCCCTGGTACGGGCCGTGCCGCGCCGTCGCGGAGGCGACGTCGACGGGCCCGTGCAGTCGCCTAGGTTACCGCCGCCGAAAAAATAGACGAACGTGCGAGGCCGTCGGCCGAACGCATCGACGGCCGTCCGATCCGGGGATCCCGCCGAAGATCACGGCTGCCGATGATGTGGACAGGAAATTCCTATCGAGGGATCTGCACCTGTCTTATGAAAACACTGATCACAAGGGTCGAGGCCGGCAATTTTCTGGCCGATGCGGCCCCTGCTCCAGCCTCCGCCGCGCAACGCCAGATGTGGCAGCTGAGCCGCCTCGACCCGGGGACGACCACCTACCTCGTGCCGCTGGCGTACCGGCTGCACGGCCCCCTGGACGTGCCGGCTCTGTCGGCCACACTCGACGACCTGGTCGCCCGGCACGCCGCCCTGCGCACCACCCTCGCCCCGGCCGCGGACGGTACGCCCGGCGACGACGCCGCGGCGGTGCGCCTGGTCCAGGTGGTCCACGAGGCGCGTCCCGGGCTCCTGCGGGTGCACGACCTGAGCGGGCTGCCCACCTGGCAGCGCGACCAGGAGCTGCGGGCCCGGACGCACGCCGAGGCGCACAGCCCGATGGACCTGGAACGCGGCCCCGTGGTGCGCGCCCTCCTGCTGCGCTGCGCCCCGCAGGAGCACGTCCTGCTGCTGACGTTCCACCACGTCGCGGTCGACGAGTGGTCGCTGGGCATCCTCCACGACGAGTGGGAGCGGCTCTACGCCGCGCACCGCGCGGGGCGGCCGGCGCACCTCGACCCGGTCGACACCGACTGCCGCGACCACGCGGCCCGGCAACGGGACTGGCTGCACGGTCCGGAGGCGGCTGCCCAGCTCGACCACTGGCGCGAGCAGCTCACCGACGCGCCGGCCGTGCTGGAGCTGCCCACCCGCGGGCCGCGGCCCGCCGTGCCCTCCAGCGCGGGCGCCACCCTGTCCGTGCCGCTGGACGTCCCCGGCGAGACGCTCGCTGCGCTCTGCCGGCGGATGCGGGTCTCCCCGTACATGGTCATGCTGGCCGCGCTGCCCGTGCTGCTGGCCCGCTGGACGGGGCAGCGCGACATCGTGGTGGGCACGCCCGTGGCCAACCGGCGGCGGCCCGACACGCAACGGCTCGTCGGGCTGCTGCTGAACACCGTGGCCGTCCGGGCCCGGCTGGACGACAACCCGTCGTTCGAGACGCTGCTCGGGCGCGTGCGCACCGCCGCCCTGGACGGCCTGAGCCGGGAGGAGCTGCCCTTCGGGACCGTGCTGGAGGCGCTGCGCCCGCCCCGCCGGCCCGGCTTCACCCCGCTGTTCCAGGTGATGTTCGTCTACGGCCGCGAGGCGACGCCCCCGCGCCTGGACGACCTCGAGGTCACCCCGGTCGAGGTGCCGATCGACACCGCCAAGTTCGACCTCACCGTCTCGGTCCGGGAGAACGTCGACGGCCTGCGCACCGCGCTGGAGTACCGCACCGAGCTGTTCGACCGCGACGCCATGGCCCGCCTCGCCGGGCACTTCCAGACGCTGCTGCGGTCGCTGCTGGCCGACCCGGGCGCGCCGGTCGGCGCGGCCGCCATGCTCACCCCGGACGAGCTCCGGCAGCTCGTCGGCGAGTGGAACCGCACCGCCACCCCCGCCGAGCCCGACGAGCTGGTCCACCTGCTGATCGAACGGCAGGCGCGGGAGACGCCGACCGCCGTGGCGGTGACCGACGGCGACGCGGCGCTGAGCTACCAGGAGCTGCACGCCCGGGCCGAGGCGCTGGCCGAGACGTTGCGCGGGCGGGGCGTCGGCATCGGCAGCCTGGTAGGGGTGCTCCTGCCCCGCGCCGTCCCGTTCGCGGTGGCGGTCCTCGCCGTGCTGCGGACCGGCGCGGCCTACGTACCCATGGATCCGGCCAACCCGCCGGCCCGGCTGCGGCACCTCATCGCGGACGCCGCCGCCCCGGTCGTGCTCACCTGCGCCGAGCTGGCGCACCTGGTGCCCGACGGCACGGCGCTGCCGGTGCCGGGTCCCGACACGCCGGTCCCGGCCACCGAACCGGCTCGGGCTGCCGGCCCGCGGCGGCGTGCCCGCCGCCCCCGGCAGCCGTCGGCGGACGACCTGGCGTACGTCATCCACACCTCCGGCTCCACCGGCCGCCCCAAGGGCGTCATGGTCACCCACCGCGGCGTCTGCAACTACGTGCGCTGGGCGGCCCAGGCCTACCGGCTGCGGCCCGGCGACGTCGTCCCGCTGCACTCGTCGATCGGGTTCGACCTGACCGTGACGAGCCTGCTGGTCCCTCTGGTCAGCGGGGCCACCGTGCGGATGATCGGCGAGCACCTCGGCCCCGAGGCGCTGGGCGAGGCGCTGCGCGAGCAGCGGACGCCGTTCGGGCTCGTCAAGATCACTCCGGCGCAGCTCGACCTGGTCCGCCACCAGCTCCGCCCCGCCGAGCTGGCCGGCCGCACCCGGTGCTTCGTGATCGGCGGCGAGAACCTGCGCGCCGACCAGGTGGCGCCGTGGCGGGCCCACGCGCCCGGCACCGCGCTGGTCAACGAGTACGGGCCGACGGAGACCGTGGTCGGCTGCGCCGCGTACGAGGTCGACCCGACCTCGCCGGACGACGGCTCCGTCCCCATCGGCCGGCCGATCGCCAACACCCGGTTGTACGTGCTCGACGGGTGGCAGAACCCGGTCCCGGCGGGCGCGGTCGGCGAGCTGTACGTCGGCGGGACCGGTGTGGCCCGGGGTTACCTGCACCAGCCGGGGTTGACGGCCGAGCGGTTCGTCCCGGATCCGTTCTCGGCCGTCCCCGGCGCGCGGCTCTACCGCACCGGCGACCTCGTCCGCCTGCGCCCCGACGGGCACCTCGAGTACCTCGGCCGCACCGACCGCCAGGTCAAGCTGCGCGGCTACCGGGTGGAGTGCGGCGAGGTCGAGGCGGCCGTCCGGCGCTGCCGGCCGGACCTCGACGTGACGGTGCACCTGCGCCGGGACGACCCCGACGACCCGCGGCTCGTCGCGTACCTCGCGGGCGCGGCGGAGGCCGACGTCGCGGACCTCCGGGCGGCGCTCGCCGCCGACCTGCCGTCCTACCTGGTGCCCTCCGCGTTCGTCCGGCTCGACGCGTTGCCGCTGACCGGCAACGGCAAGGTGGACGTCGACGCGCTGCCCGCGCCCGGCCGCGCGGCGGACGTGCCCCGGCCGCGGCCCGCGCCCGAGCCCGTGGCCCCGGAACCGCCAGCGCCGGCGTCCGCGCCCGGCCCGGCCCGGTGGGACGCGACCCGGGTACGCCTGGAGCGGCTCGTCGTGGACGTGTGGCGCGACGTCCTCGGCGTCGACCGGATCGGGCCGCGGGACAGCTTCTTCGACCTCGGCGGCCACTCGATGCGGCTGCTGGCCGTCCTCGAACGGCTGCGCGACCGGCTCGGCGACGTCGTCACGGTCACCGACCTGTTCCGGCACCCCACGGTCGACGCGCTGGCCACGTTCCTCACCACCGCCACCACCGGGGCGACCGCGCCGGCCGTCGCGCCGGCCCGGATCGTCCGGCCCCGCGCCGGCGCGACCGCGGACACCGGGCAGCCGACCGGCCTGGTCGCGGTCGTCGGCATGGCCTGCCGCTTCCCCGGCGCCCGGACCGTCGACGAGTACTGGCACAACATCCGCACCGGGGTGGAGTCGGTCCGGGAGTTCAGCGTCGAGGAGATGCTCGCCGACGGGGCCGACCCCGGCCGGCTGGACGACCCGGCGTACGTGCGGGCCGGGACCTGGCTGCCCGGGATCGACGAGTTCGACGCCGCCTTCTTCGGAATCACGCCCCGGGAGGCGCAGACCCTCGACCCCCAGCACCGGCTGCTGCTGGAGTGCGCCTGGCACGCGCTGGAGCACGCCGGTCACGACCCGTCCGGCCACCCGGGCCGGATCGGCCTCTTCGCCGGGTCGGGCCGCAGCAGCTACCTGCTCGACCACCTCAGCAGCCACCCGGAGCTGGCCGGCGCCGTCGGCGAGCACCAGCTCTCCATCGGCAACGACAAGGACTTCCTGCTCAGCCGGGTCGCCTACAAGCTCGACCTCACCGGCCCGGCCGTCACGGTCGCCACGGCCTGCTCGACCTCGCTGGTGGCCGTGCACCTCGGCCGGCAGAGCCTGCTGACCGGCGAGTCCGACCTGGTCCTGGCCGGCGGGGTCAGCATCTTCCCGGCGCAGCGCCGGGGCTACCTCTACCACGACGGCGGGATCTACTCCCCCGACGGGCACTGCCGCCCGTTCAGCGCCGACGCGCGCGGCAGCATCGAGTCCAGCGGGGTCGGCATCGTCGCGCTGAAGCGGCTGGAGGACGCGGTCGCGGACGGCGACACGGTCTACGCGGTGATCCGCGGTTCCGCGATCAACAACGACGGGGCCCGCCGCACCGGCTACACGGCGCCGGGCGTCGCGGGTCAGGTCGAGGTGGTCAGCAGCGCGCTGGCCACGGCCGGCGTGGACCCCCGCTCGGTGAGCTACGTCGAGGCGCACGGGACGGGCACCAGCCTCGGCGACCCCATCGAGGTGGCCGCGCTCACCGAGGCGTTCCGGCGCGGCACCGACGAGCGCGGCTTCTGCGCCCTCGGCTCGGTCAAGGCCAACATCGGGCACACCGACGCCGCCGCCGGTGTGGCCGGTCTCATCAAGACGGTCATGGCCCTGTGGAGCCGTACGCTGCCGCCGACGATCAACGTGAGCCGGCCCAACCCGGCGATCGACTTCGCGGGCAGCCCGTTCTACCTCACCGACAGCGCCCGCCCGTGGGTCGCCGACGGCCCGCGCCGGGCCGGGGTCAGCTCGTTCGGAATGGGCGGCACCAACGCGCACGTGGTGCTGGAGGAGCCGCCGGCCACACCGGTGCGGGCGACCGCCGCGCCGGCCGCGGGGCCGCACCTGCTGGTCGTGTCGGCGCGCACCGGCGAGGCGCTGGACGGGCAGGCCCGCCAGCTCCGCGACTGGCTCGCCGGGCGTCCCGACGTGGACCTCGCCGACGTCGCGGCCAACCTGGGTCGCCGCCAGCCCATGACCCACCGGCGGTTCCTCGTCGCGGCGGACCGGGCCGACGCGCTGGCCGCCCTCGACGCGCCGGAGCGCCAGTTCAGCGGCGTCCACCCCGGCGGCCGGCGCCCGCTGGTGTTCGCGTTCCCCGGGCACGGCGCGCAGCACGTGGCGATGGGCGCGGGCCTGCACCGCGCCGAGCCGACCTACCGGGCCGTGGTGGACGAGTGCGCCGAGCTGGTCCGCGACGACCTGGGGCTGGACCTGCGTACGCTGCTCTGCCCGGCGCCGGACGGCCACGCGGAGGCCGAGCGGCTGCTCGCCCGGCCCCGGCTCGTCCAGCCCGCGCTCTTCGTGAGCGAGTACGCGCTCGCCCGGTCGCTGCTCGCCCGGGGCGTGACCCCGGACCTCATGATGGGGCACAGCCTCGGCGAGTACGTCGCCGCCTGCCTGGCCGGCGTCTTCTCCCTGCCCGACGCGCTGCGCCTGGTCTGCGCCCGCGGCGCCCTGGTCGAGCGGACCCCGGCCGGGGCGATGCTCGCCGTGAGCCTGCCCGAGGCCGCGGTGGCCGAGCTGCTGGACGACCGGGTGTCGCTGGCCGCCGTCAACGCCCCGGAGCTGTGCGTGCTCTCCGGCGACCCCGAGGCCATCGGGGCGCTGCGGGAGCGGCTGACCGGCGACGGGGTCGACTGCCGGCCGCTGCGGGTCGCCCGCGGCTACCACTCCGCCCTGCTCGACCCGGTGCTGGACGAGTTCGCCGACCACGCCACCCGGGTCACCCTCCACGAGCCCGAGCGCCCCTACCTGAGCAACCTGACCGGCGGCCCGGTCAGCCCCGGGCAGGTCACCGACCCGGCGTACTGGGTGCGGCACATGCGCGAGCCGGTGCGGTTCGCCGAGTCGGCCGCGCTCCTCGCCGAGCAGGACGTGGTCCTCGCGGAGCTGGGCCCCGGGCACGCCCTCGGCGGCCTGACCCGGCTGGCCGGCCTGCGACCGGGCCAGGCCGTCGCGGCGATGCGGCATCCGCGCTCCGACGCCGACGACCTCAGCACGCTGCTCGACGCCGTGGGCCGGCTGTGGCTGGCCGGCGCATCGGTCGACTGGGCCCGGTTCCACGGGGGCGGGCGCCGCCGGCTGGCCCTGCCCGGCTACCCGTTCGAGCGGCAGCGGTACTGGGTGGACGCCGCCCCGCGCACCGGCGCGGCGGCCCTCCCCGCTGCCACCGCGCCGGAGGCGCCGGCCGCCCCCGAGCCCGTCGACGCCGGCAACCGGCCGACCCTGAGCACCGCCTACGTGGCGCCGGGCACGCCGACGCAGGAGCGCGTGGCGGAGATCTGGTCCGAGCTGCTCGGCATCCGGCCGATCGGGGCGCACGACAACTTCTTCGAGCTGGGCGGGCACTCGCTGCTCGCCACCCAGGTCGTGGTGCGGCTGCGGGCCCGGCTGGGCGTGGCGCTGCCGCTGGAGACGGTCTTCGCGCAGCCGACCGTCGCCGGGATCGCGGCGGCGCTGCCGGCGACCGTCGACGCACCGGCCGCGCCGGCCGCGGTCGAGCCGGCCCCCGCCGCGCCGGCCGAGCCGACCATCCCCCGCGCCGACCCCGGCGCCGGACCGGCGCCGCTCTCCTCCGGCCAGCACCGGCTCTGGTTCCTCGACCAGGCGTACGCGCAGAACGCGTACACGGTCAGCACGGCGCTGCTGCTCGACGGCGACCTCGACCTCGACGCGCTGCGCGGGGCGCTGGCCGGCCTGGTCCGGCGGCACGAGTCGCTGCGTACCGTCTTCCCGCTCGGCCCCGACGGCGACCCGGTGCAGGAGGTACGGCCGGCCGGGCCGGTCGACCTGCCGGTGGTGACCGCGCCGGACGACGCGGACGACGCGGCGCCCCGCAGCATCGTGGAGTCGGCGGTCGCCGACGCGGTGCCCGGGTGGGTGCACGCGGCCCTCGCCGCCGACGTCCGGCGCCCGTTCGACCTGGCCGGCGGGCCGCTGTTCCGGGCCGTGCTGCTGCGGGTCGCCGCCGACCGGCACGTGCTCTCGCTGACCATGCACCACAACGTCTCCGACGGCTGGTCGCTCGGCATCATCGCGGGTGAACTCGCCACGCTCTACGACGCCGCCCGCGCGGGCCGCCCCGCGCCGCTGCCCGACCTGGCCGTCCAGTACGGCGACTACGCGCGCTGGCAGCGCGGCCGGCTGGCCGACCCGGACAGCGACGACCTGCGCTGGTGGCGCCGGCAGCTCGACGGGGTGGCGAACGTGCTGGAGGTGCCCACCGACCGGCCCCGGCCGCCGGTGCAGACCTTCGACGGCGCGGTCAGCACCCGGGTCCTGCCGCCGGAGGCCGCCGACGAGCTGCGCCGGTTCAGCCAGGCCCGGGGCGCCACCCTGGCCATGACCGTGCTGGCCGCGCTGAAGGCCCTGCTCTGGCGCTACACCGGCCAGCGGGACATCTGCGTCGGCACGCCGGTGGCCGGCCGGGTCCGCGCCGAACTCGAACCGATGGTCGGCTTCTTCGTCAACATGCTGCCGCTGCGCACCGTGCTCGACGGCGACTGGACCTTCGCGGAACTGCTCGGCGAGGTGCGGCGCACGGCCCTGGGCGCGTACGACCACCAGGAGGTGCCGTTCGAGCGGCTCGTGGACCTCGTCGACGCGCCCCGCGACCTCAGCCGGAACCCGCTGTTCCAGGTGATGTTCAACCTGCTCAACGTGCCCGAACAGCGGGACCTGGGCACGGCCGGCCTGCGGATGGTGCCGTTCGCCGTCGAGCCGGGCATCGCCCAGCAGGACCTGGCGCTGTACGCCTACGAGGTGGCCGAGGGGCTGCGGTTCCGGCTGGAGTACAACACCGCGCTGTACGACGCCGAGACCGCCGAGCGGATGATGGGGCACCTGGAGACGCTGCTCGCCGCGGCCGTCGCCGACCCCGGCGTCCGGCTGGCGGACCTGGCAGTGCTCACCCCCGCCGAGCGGGACCGGGTCGCCGCGTGGAACGACACCGCCACCGAGCCGGGCTGGGCGGTGCCGGGCCGGCCGACCCTGGTCGAGCTGATCGCCCACCAGGTCGCGACGCGGCCCGACCGGCCCGCCGTGACCTTCGGGTCCACCACGCTCCGCTACGCCGAGCTGAACGCCCGGGCGAACCGGCTCGCGCACCGGCTCCGCCGGGCCGGCGTCGGCCCGGACGTGACGGTGGCCGTCTGCCTGCACCGCTCGGCCGAACTGCCGGTCACCCTGCTCGGCGTGCTCAAGGCCGGCGGCGCGTACGTCCCGGTGGACCCGGACTACCCGGTCGAGCGGCAGCGGTATGTGCTGACCCACAGCGACGCCCGGGTGCTGGTCACCGAGGCGGGCCTGGCCGACCGGTTCGCCGGCTTCGCGGGCGAGGTGGTGTGCGGGGGCGCGGCGCTGGACGCCGAGCCGGACACCGACCCCGAGCCGTCGGCCGGGCCGGACGACGTCGCGTACGTCATCTACACGTCCGGCTCGACGGGCCGCCCGAAGGGTGTCCGGGTGAGCCACGCCGCCGTGGTGAACACCCTGGCCACCATGCGCGAACGGCCGGGCCTGACCGCCGACGGCACCATGCTCGCGATGGCGAGCTTCGCCTTCGACATGTCGGTGCCGGAGCTGTTCCTGCCCCTGGTGGTCGGCGCCCGGATGCTGCTGGTGGGCCGCGACGTCGCCTACGACGCGCCGCGGCTGGCCGAGCTGCTGCGGGCGGAGCGGGTCACCCTGGCCCAGGGCACGCCGGCGACCTGGCGGCTGCTCGTCGAGTCCGGCTGGACGGGCACCCCCGGCCTGACCGCCGTGTGCGGCGGCGAGGCGGTGTCCGCGCCGCTGGCCCGGCAGCTCGCCGAACGGGTGGAGGCGCTGTGGAACCTCTACGGCCCGACGGAGGCCGCCGTCTGGTGCGCCATGGACCGGATCGAGCCGGGCTTCACGCACCTCACCGTCGGCCGGCCGATCGGCAACATGCGCGTCCACGTGCTCGACGCGCGGCTCTCCCCCACGCCGGTCGGCGTGCTCGGTGAGCTGTACCTCGGCGGCGCCGGGCTGGCCCGCGACTACCACGGCGACCCGGCGCTGACCGCCCAGCGGTTCGTGCCGGACCCGGGCGGCGGCGGCCGGCTCTACCGCACCGGCGACCTGGGCCGGCGCCTGGCCGACGGCCGCATCGAGTTCGCCGGCCGCAGCGACTCGCAGGTCAAGGTGCGCGGGTTCCGCATCGAGCTGGGCGAGATCGAGGCGGTGCTGCGCCGCCACGAGTCGGTCCGCGACACCGCCGTGGTGGTCCGCGAGGACGGCGCCGAGAAGTCGATCGTGGCGTACCTGACGCTGGCCGGACCCGGTGGGGACGCCGACCCGGAGCAGTCGGAGGTCACCGCCGACTTCGACGTCGACCCGGCGCCGTGGCGGGCCTTCGCCCGCACCTACCTGCCGGACTACATGGTGCCGTCGGCGTTCGTGGTGCTCGACCGGATGCCCCTCAACGCCAACCGCAAGGTCGACCGGGCGGCGCTGCCCGCACCCCGCCGCGGGGGCGGCGCCGTCGGCGCCACCCCGCCGGACACCCCGCTGCGGAAGGCGCTGGCGCAGCGGTGGGCGGCGGTGCTCGGGTACGACAGCGTCGGCATCGACGACGACTTCTTCGACCTCGGCGGCGACTCGTTCAAGGCCATCAAGGCCCTGGCCGGCAGCGACCCGGCGATCAGCGTCCTCGACCTGTTCCGCCACCCGACGATCCGCGGCCTGACCGAGCACCTGGAGGCGACCGGAGGCTCCGTCGGGCGCCTGCTGCACGAGCTGACCCCGGCGCGGCCGGGCACGCCGACGACGCTGACGCTGGTCTGCGTACCGTTCGGCGGCGGCAGCGCCATCACCTTCCAACCCCTCGCCGACGCACTCCCGCCGGGCGTCGCGCTGTACGCGCTCGAACGCCCCGGCCACGACGTGAACCGCCCGGACGAGCCCCTGCTCGACCTGGACGAACTGGTGGACGGCTGCGTGGTCGAGGTGGTCGAGGGGATCACCGGCCCGGTGGCCGTGTACGGGCACTGCGTGGGCGGCGCCGAGGCGGTCGAGCTGGCCCGCCGGCTGGAGGCGGCCGGCGTCGAGGTGACCGGCTTGGTCATCGGCGCCCACTTCCCCGCCCCTCGGTTGCCCGGCCGGCTGTTCGGCTGGCTGCGGCGGTGGTTCCCGGTGGAGCGCTGGACGTCGAAGCGGCGCACGCTTGAGTCGCTGCGCGCCATGGGCTTCTTCACCGAGGTCTTCGACGAGAACGAGAAGGACTTCGTGATGCGCGTGGTCCTGGCCGACGCGGCGCGGGGCGAGGACTACTACACCGACGCCTACGCCGAGGGCCTGCCCCGGAAGCTGTCCGCGCCGCTGGTCAGCGTCGTGGGCAGCGGCGACCGCGCCACGGAGTTGTACCAGGAGCGGTACCTGGAGTGGGAGTTCTTCGCCGACCGGGTGTCGCTGGAGGTCATCGAGGGCGCCGGGCACTACTTCGCCAAGCACCAGCCCGCCGAGCTGGCGGACATCATCCTGGCGCACTGCGCCGCGCCTCCCGCGGAGCCGGCGGCCGAGCGCGAGCCCGCGCCCGCGCCCGAGCCGCCCCGCGAGGAGCCGGCGGCCCCGCGCCGCGCCATGCCCAGCCTGGCGGTGTTCTACCTGATCGCGATCGGCCAGCTCGTCTCGCTCATCGGCAGCGGGCTGACCGGCTTCGGCATGAGCCTCTGGGTCTACCAGCGGACCGGGTCGGTGTCGCTGTTCGCCACGGCCACGGTGCTGGCGCTGCTGCCCGCCGTGGTCCTCTCCCCCGTCGCCGGCGCGCTCGCCGACCGGTGGGACCGAAGACGGATCATGATCCTCGCGGACTGCCTGGCCGCCACCGGCACGGTGAGTCTCGCGCTGCTGCTCTGGCTGGGGCAGCTCCAGCTCTGGCACGTGTTCACGGCGATCACCGTCACGGCGGTGGCCACCGCCTTCCAGCAACCCGCCTACCTGGCGGCCGTCACGCAACTGGTGCCGAAGCGGTACTACGGGCGGGCCAACGGCATCGTCTCCCTCGCCACGGCGACCAGCACGGTGCTCGCGCCGCTGGTCGGTGGCGCGCTGGTGCTCGCGGTCGGGCTGCGCGGGATCGTCGTCATCGACCTGCTCACCTTCGCCGTCGCGGTGCTCGTCACCCTGTCGGTCCGCTTCCCGGACACGCTGTTCGTCAAGCGGGAGGAGCCGTTCCGGCGGGAGGTCCTGGGCGGCTGGCGGTTCATCGTCCGCCGGCACGGCCTGGTCGCCCTGGTCGTGCTGGTCGCGTCGCTGAACTACTTCTTCGCCATGGTCGAGGTCCTGGTCACCCCGCTGACCCTGTCCTTCGGCGACCCGGCGGTCCTCGGCCGGGTGCTCGCCGCGAGCGGCGTGGGCATGCTGGTCGGCTCGGTGCTCATGGGCGTGTGGGGCGGCACGGCCCGGCGGACCACCGGCATCCTGGCCAGCGTCGTGCTGCTGGGCGCCTCGCTACTCACCGTCGGGCTGCGCCCCAGCCCGCTGTTCCCGGCGGTCGGCCTGTTCGGCATGGGCCTGGCCACGGCGCTCGTGAACACGCACTGGCTGGCCATCGTGCAGGCCAAGGTGGGGCTCGAACTCCAGGGCCGGGTGCTGTCCATGGGGCAGATGCTGTCCTGGCTGATGGTGCCGGCCGGCTTCCTGAGCGCCGGCCCGCTCGCCGAGCACGTCTTCGCCCCGCTGGTGACCCCCGGCGGGCTGCTGGCCGGCGTCGTGGGCGCCGGGCCGGGGCGGGGCATGGCCCTCGCGGCGATCGTGGCCGGGCTCTGCGCACTCGGCCTGGCCGCCGTCGGCATCGCGTACCGGCCGATCCGCGACGTGGAGGACGAACTGCCCGACAACGACCCCGGCACGGTCATCCTCGCCGACAAGGACCGGCTCCAGGAGGAGGCCGACCGGCGGCTCGCGCTGCTCCGCAGCGGGGGGTCCCGCCGGTGAGCGCCCCCACCCGACCCGGCCCGACCCGCCGGAGCGCCGGCCGGCGCACGACCGGCGGCCCGGCCACCGTCGACTGTCTGCACCGGATGGTGGCCGCGCAGGCCGCCCGCACCCCGGACGCCGAGGCGGTCCGGCACGGCGACCACGCGCTGTCCTACCGGGAGCTGGACGAGGCGGCCAACCGGCTGGCCCGGGTGCTGCTGCGGCACGGGGTGACCCGGGAGGACCGGGTGGGCGTCTGCCTGCCGCGTACCCCCGAGCTGGTGGTCGCCCTGCTCGCCGTGCTCAAGGCCGGCACCGCCTACGTGCCGCTGGATCCGGCGTACCCGCCGGCCCGGGTGGCGTTCATGACCGCCGACTCCGGGGTGCGGCTGGTGCTGACCCGCGCCGACCTCGCCGGCCGCTTCCCCGACACGGCGGTCCCGGTCGACCGGCTCGACCCGGTGGGGGACGGCACCGACCCGGGGGTGCCGGCCACGCCGGCGGACCTGGCCTACGTCATCTACACCTCCGGCTCGACCGGGCGCCCCAAGGGCGTGGCCATCGAGCACCGCTCCGCCTCGGTGCTCATGCACTGGGTCCGGCAGACCTTCGACGACGCGGAACTGGGCGGCCTCCTCGCCGCCACCTCGGTCTGCTTCGACCTGTCGGTCTTCGAGATCTTCGGCCCGCTCTGCTGGGGCGGCCGGGTGCTGCTGGTCGACGACGTGCTGGCGCTCGCCGCGCCGGGCGCGGACCGGCTGCCGGTCACCCTGGTCAACACCGTGCCCTCCGCGATGGGAGAGCTGCTCACCGCGTCGGCCCTGCCGGCGAGCGTGCGGACGGTCTGCCTGGCCGGCGAGCCGCTGACCGCCGCGCTGGCCGCCCGGGTCTGGGCCCGCCCGCACGTCCGCCGGCTCTGCAACCTCTACGGCCCGTCGGAGGACACCACCTACTCGACCTGGGCGGAGGTGCCGCCGGACAGCGGGGAGCCGCCGATCGGCCGGCCGCTGCCGCAGACCCGCGCCTACGTCCTCGACCCGGACGGCCGGCCGGTCCCGCCCGGCGAGCCGGGCGAGCTGCACCTGGCCGGGGCGGGCCTGGCCCGGGGCTATCTCGACCGGCCGGAGGAGACCGCCGCCCGGTTCCGGCCCGACCCGTTCCGGCCCGGCGAGCGGATGTACCGCACCGGCGACCGGGTCCGGCTGCGGCCGGACGGGCAGCTCGCGTACCTGGGCCGGCTCGACGACCAGGTGAAGCTGCGGGGCTACCGGATCGAGCTGGGCGAGGTGGCGGCCCGCCTCGCCGCCCTGCCCGGCGTACGCGAGGCGACCGCCGCCGTGCGGCCCGGACCGAGCGGGGACCCGCTGCTGGTCGGCTACCTGGTGGGCGAGCGGCGCGACGACGTCCGGGCCCGGCTCGCCGAGGCGCTGCCCGCCCCGCTGGTCCCCGCGACCGTGGTCTGGCTCGACCGGCTGCCCACCCTGCCCAACGGCAAGGTGGACCGGGCGGCCCTGCCCGTACCCACCCTGGGCGACGGCACCGCTGCGCACACCACACTCGACGGCACGGCCGGGACGGTCGCCGCGGTCTGGCGGGAGCTGCTCGGGGTGCCGGTGACCGGTGCCGACGCCGACTTCCTCGCCCTCGGCGGCGACTCCCTGCTCGCCGTCCGCTGCGCCACCCGACTGGCCGCCGCCACCGGCCGGCCGGTCCGGCCGGCCGACCTCTTCGCCCACCCGACCGTCGCCGCGCTGGCCGCCCACCTCGACGGGCTGGCCGCCGACCCGGATCCGGTCGCCGAGCCGCCCGGTGTCGCGCCGGCCCGTCCCGCCCCGCTCTCCGCCGCGCAGGCCCGGCTCTGGTTCCTGCACCGGCTCGACCCGGCCGACACCTCGTACCTGCTGGCCTTCGCGGTCCGGTTCGGCACGCCGCTGGACCCGGACCGGCTGGCCCGCGCGGTGCGCCGGGTGGTGGACCGGCATCCGGCCCTGCGCACGGTCTTCCCGTCCGGACCCGACGGGCCGGTGCAGCACGCCCGCCCCGCCGCCCACGGCACGCCGGTCGTCGCGCCGGCCGACCCGGGCACACCGCTCGACGCCCGGCTGCGCCGGCTCGCCGCCGAGGCCACCCGGATGCCCATGGACCTGGCCACCGGTCCGCTGCTCCGCACCCACCTCGTGCCGGACGGTGCCGGCCGCGCGCTGGCGCTGCTGCTGGTCGTGCACCACATCGTCTGCGACGACTGGTCGTTCGGCGTGCTGGTGCGGGACCTGGCGCGGGCGTACGACACCGAGGGCGACCCCGCGGCGGCGCCCGCACCGCCGGCGGCCGGCCCGGCGACGTTCGCCCTGGCCCAGCGGGACTGGCTGGCCGGGCCGGCGGGGCGGCGGGCCGTCACCGAGGTGCTGGACGAGCTGCGCGGCGCACCGGACCTGCTCGACCTGCCCGCCACCCCACCCCGGCGCGGCTGGACCGCTCCGGCCCGGCCGGGTCCGCCGCCCGGCGACGGCCGGCCGGCCGGTGCCGCGCTGCGGACCACCGTGGACGCCGCCACCGCCGCAGCGGCCCGCGAGCTGGCCCGGGCCGGGCGGGCCAGCCTGCACATGGTCGGGCTGGCCGCGTTCGCCACCCTGCTCGGCGCCGCCACCGGCCGGCGTGACCTACTCGTCGGCGTCGCCTTCGCCGGCCGGACCAGCGTCGCCGCCGAGCAGAGCGTCGGCTGCCACGTCAACACGCTCCCGCTGCGGCTGCGGCCGGCGCCCGACCGCGGCTTCGCCGACCTGCTCGCCGAGGCCCGCCGGGTCACCCTGTTCGCCGCCGCCCACCAGGACGTCCCCTTCGACCTCCTGGTGCAGCGGCTGCGGCCCACCCGGCGGCCGCGGCGCAACCCGCTGGTCCAGGTCGCCTTCGGGGTGCAGAACGCCCCGCCGGCCCGGCACCGCGGCGCGGCCGGGGTCGAGTTCACCGGCATGGAACTCACCCCGGACACCGCCCGGCTCGACCTGACGCTCTGGCTCGACGAGCGGCGGGACGGGCTGGCGGCGCTCTGGACCTACCGCACCGACCTGTTCGACCACGACGGCGTGGCCGCGTGGCACCGCCGGTTCGGCGCGGTGCTGCGTACCGCCGCCGCCGACCCCCGGCGCAGTCTCGCCGACTGCGCCGACACCGCTGGGAGTGAGAGAGATGAGTGAGCAGAACCGGGTCGCGCGGACCATCCCCCGCCGCGGCCGCGAGCGGAACCTGGTGGACGTGCGCCCCGACTGGCCGGGCGGGCCGCTGCCGGCGCTGGTGCGCGCCAACGTGCCCGACGTCGACCTGACCGGCTGGCTGGCCGGCCACCGCGACGAGGTCGACGAGCTGGCCCGGCGCGCCGGAGCCGTGCTGTTCCGCGGCTTCGCCGTGGCCGGCGCCGACGACTTCCGCGCCGTCATGGCGGCCCTCTCCGGCGACGTGCTCTCCTACGGCGAACGTTCCTCACCGCGCAGCCAGGTTACCGAGGGGGTGTACACCTCCACCGAGCACCCGGCCGACCAGCCGATCGTGCTGCACAACGAGCAGTCGTACACGGTGAACTGGCCACTGCGGATCGTCTTCCACTGCGAGGTCGAGCCGGCCGCCGGCGGGCGCACCCCCCTCGCGGACAGCCGCCGGGTGCTGGCCCGCCTCCGCCCGGAGACGGTCGCCGGGTTCGAGCGGCGCGGGGTGCTCTACCGGCGCAACTACCTGCCCGGCATCAGCCTCTCCTGGCAGACCGCGTTCCAGACCGAGCGGCGCGAGGAGGTCGAGGCGTACTGCGCCCGGGCGCTCATCGACGTGGAGTGGGTGGGCGACCGGCAGCTGCGGACCCGGCAGGTCCGGCCGGCGGTGCGCCGGCACCCGGTCACCGGGGAGCGGACCTGGTTCAACCACGCGCTGTTCTTCCACGTCACCTCGCTGCCCGACGACGTCAGCGCCGGCCTGCGGGCCGCCCTCGGCGAGGAGGACCTGCCCTACCAGACCGCGTACGGGGACGGCACACCCATCCCCGACGACGTGCTGGCCGAGCTGCGGGCCGCGTACGCCGCGGAGACCCGCTCCTTCGCCTGGCAGCGCGGCGACGTGCTGCTGGTGGAGAACATGCTGGCCGCGCACGCCCGGGATCCGTTCACCCCGCCCCGGCGCATCCTCACCGCGATGTCCGACCCGGTCGCCGCACCCGAGCTGGCCGAGGCGCTGCGGGCCGGCACCGTGGCCGCCCCGGCGGGAGGCCCGGCATGAGCGGGCCGGCGCCCCGGCGGCGCTCCACCGGCACGGTCACCGCACCGGTGACCCGGCGGGTGCTCGTGGACGAGGAGTTCGTGCTGCTCGTCGAGGCCGCCGTGCCCGACCTCGACCTGGCCGGCTGGCTCGCCGGCCGCCGCGACGAGCTGCTGGCCGACCTGGACCGCCACGGCGCGGTGTTCTTCCGCGGCTTCGAGGTACGCACCCCCGACGACTTCAGCCTGGCCGCCCGGGCGGTCAGCCCGGACCTGCTCGGCTACCTGGAGCGGGCCGCGCCCCGGCACGAGGTCGCCGACCGGGTGTTCACCTCCACGGAGTTCAACGCCGAGCAGTGGATCCCGCTGCACCACGAGATGTCGTACTCGCACAACTGGCCGACGCACCTCTACTTCTGGTGCGCGCAGCCGGCCACGGGCAGCGGCGGCGCCACCCCGCTGGCCAGCGAGCGGGTCATCACGCCGCTGATCCC
This sequence comes from Micromonospora halotolerans, assembly GCF_032108445.1. Classification (NCBI taxonomy): domain Bacteria; kingdom Bacillati; phylum Actinomycetota; class Actinomycetes; order Micromonosporales; family Micromonosporaceae; genus Micromonospora; species Micromonospora halotolerans. The sequence continues at coordinate 475,034 of NZ_CP134876.1, forward strand.
GGCCGACGTGCGGGAGCCGTTCCTCCGCGCCGGCGTGAGCTACGTGCGCAACTACGGCCCGCACCTGGACCTGCCCTGGCAGGAGGCGTTCCAGACCAGCGACCGGGCGGAGGTGGAGGCGTACTGCGCCGCCTCGGCGACCGAGTTCACCTGGCTGGGCTCCGACGGGCTGCGGACCCGGGCCCGCCGGCAGGCGGTGGCCACGCACCCGCGTACCGGGGAGACGGTCTGGTTCAACCACGCCCACCTGTTCCACGTCTCCAACATGCCGGCCGAGGTGTCCGGCGCGCTACTGCGCGAGTACGGCCCGGACGGGCTGCCCCGCAACGCCTACTACGGCGACGGCGAGCCGATCCCCGACGAGGTGGTCACCGGCATCCGCGAGCTGTACCGGCAGCACGCCGTCTCGGTGCCCTGGCAGCGCGGCGACGTGCTGGTGGTGGACAACTTCCTGGCCACCCACGGCCGGGAACCCTTCCGCGGCGACCGGCAGATCCTGGTCGCCATGTCCGACCTCTACGTGAACCGGAGTGTGGTGTGAACGGATACCGTCTGTCGCCGATCCAGCGCCTGGCCTGGGCCGGCAAGCAGGACCTGGTCCGGGCGCGGGTCCGGCTCGACCGGCCGCTGGACCGGGCCCGGTTGCAGGCCGCCGTCGACACGGTGGTGGCCCGGCACGAGGCGCTGCGGCTCACCCTGGTGCACCACCCCGGGCTGCGGGTGCCGTTGCAGGACGTGGACGACGCCCGCGCCGTGACGGTCGGGGCGCAGGGCGACCTGTCGGTCACGCTGACCGACGACGCGCTGGAGGTGGCCGCCACCCCGCTGATCGCCGACCCGGCCAGCCTGCGGCTGCTCCTCGCCGACCTGGCGCGGGCCTACGCCGGCGAGGCGCTGCCGGAGGACCCGGAGGCGTTGCAGTTCCTGGACGTGGCCGAGTGGCAGCTGGAGGAGCGGGAGCAGGCCCCGGCCGCCGAGCCGGCCGCACCGGCCGCCCGGCTGGTCACCCCGCACGGCGACGACCCGAGCGCGGTCGTCACCGCCACGGTGCCCGCCACCGTGCTGGCCGACGCCGCGCGGGACGGGGGCGTCGCGCCGGGCACCGTGCTGCTGGCCGCCTGGGCCGTCGCCGTGTCCCGCCGGGCCGAGGCGCCGGACGGGGCCGACGAGGCGGACCTGGTGCTGGCCCGGTGGAGCGACGGCCGGCAGGCCGACGGCACCGCCGGGGTGGTGGGCCCGCTGGGCGGCTACGGCCCGCTGCGGCTGCCCCTGCCGCTGCCGGCCTCCGCCGCGGACCTGCTCACGCTGGTCGGTGCCGCCGAGGCCGCGGCCGACGAGACGTTCCACCTGGTCGACCCGGTGGACGAGCAGTCCGGTGCGGTCGCCGGCTTCGCGCTGCGCCCCGCCGTGGGTCCGTCCACCGTGGCCGGTCTCGGCGGGACCACGGTGACCGTCGCCGACCCGGCGTCGGCCACCGGCCCGCAACTCACCGCGCTGTCCGACGGCGACCTCGTCACCCTGCGGGTGGTCGGCGGGCAGTGGCTGCTCGACGCGCTGCTGGCGGTCCTGCGCACCCTGCCCGCCGCGCTCACCGGGGACGCCCCGCTGTCCCTGCTCGGCGACGCGGAGGCCGGCTGGCTGGCCGACGCGGCGGGGACCCCGTCCGAGGCGCCCGGCCGCACCCTCGTTGACCTTCTGGACGCGGGCCTGGCCGGGATGGCCGGGGACGCTCCGGCGGTGGTCGCCGCCGACGGCGCGTACACCGCCGGTGAGCTGCGCGACCGGGCCGCGCGGGTGGCCGGCGCCCTCGCGGCGCGCGGCCTGGCCGGCGTGCCGGTCGGGGTGCTCGCCGCCCGGTCCCGGGACACCGTGGTGGCCTTCCTCGGCGTGCTGCGGGCCGGGGCGGTGTTCGTGCCGCTGGACCCGGACGCCCCGCCGGCGCGCCTCGCCGCCCAGCTCCGGGCAGTCGGCGCGGAGGTCGTGATCGGCGCCGGCGGCCCGGCGACCGTGAGCGTCGCGGACCTGGTCGCGGCCGGCGGCCCGCCGCCGGCCACGGCGCCGGTCCCGGCCGACCCGGCCTACGTGATCTTCACGTCCGGCTCCACGGGGACGCCCCGCCCGGTGCGGGTGTCCCACCGCGCTGCGGCGCACCTCGCCGGCGCGCTGGAGCAGACGGTGTACGCGGGCAGCCGCCCCGGCCTGCGCGTCGCGGTCAACGCCCCGCTCACCTTCGACGCCTCGGTCAAGCAGCTCGTGCAGCTCGGCCACGGGCGCGGCCTCTACCTGGTGCCCGAGGAGGTCCGCCGGGACGGCGCGGCGCTGGCCGCCGCACTGGCCGACCAGCGCGTCGACGTGCTCGACCTGACCCCCGCCCAGCTGCGCATCCTGCTCGCCGGCGCCGGCGACACCCCGCTGCCCGGCCTGCTGCTGCTCGGCGGCGAGGCGGTCCCGCCGGACCTGTGGGAGGCGGTGGCGGCGCTGCCCGGCGTCCGCGCGGTCAACCTGTACGGCCCGACCGAGTGCACGGTGGACACCAGCGCCGCGGAGATCCGCGCCGGGGACGCCCCGAGCATCGGCCGGCCGCTGCCCGGCGTCGCGGTCTGGGTGCTCGACGAGCGGCTACGGCCGGTGCCGCCGGGCGTGGCCGGGGAGCTCTGCGTCAGCGGCCCGCAGCTCGCCGACGGGTACCTGGGCGACCCGGAGACCACGGCCCGGCGGTTCGTGGAGGTGGCCCTGCCGACCGGGCGCACCGCGCGGGTGTACCGGACCGGCGACCGGGTCCGCTTCGACGCCGGCCGGCGGCTGCGCTACCTGGGCCGCCTGGACGACCAGGTGAAGATCCACGGGTTCCGGGTGGAGCCGGGCGAGGTGGCGGCCGTCCTGCGCGGGCACCCCGAGGTCGCCGACGCCGCCGTGGTGGCCCGCGACGACGACGGGTACGGCGACCGCCTCGTCGCCTACGTCCGGCCCGGCGCCGGCCCGGCCCCGACCGTCGACGTCGACCGGATCGCCGGGGTCAACCCGCACGAGACCCGCTACCTGTACGACGAGATCTTCGTCCAGCAGGTCTACCTGCGCGACGGCATCGTGCTGCGGCCCGGGGCGACCGTGCTCGACGTGGGCGCGAACATCGGCATGTTCTCGCTCTTCGTCCACGCCGTCTGCCCGGACGCGACCATCCACGCGTTCGAGCCGGTGCCGTCGGTGGTCGACGTGCTGCGGCGCAACGTCGCCGAGTTCGGCGTGCCGGCCACGGTGCACGGGTTCGGGCTGTCCCGGGCGGCCGGGGAGGTCTCCTTCACCTACTACCCGGGCTACTCGATGATGTCCGGCCACGCCGCGTACGCCGACCCGGCCGCCGAGGTGGCGGTGATCAAGCGGTACCTGACCAACGAGCGGGACGCGGGCGCGGGCGAGCGGGACGTCCTGCTCGGCCGGGTCGACGAGCTGCTCGCCGAGCGCTTCGCCGGCCGGCGGCTCACCGTGCCGGTCCGGCCGCTCTCGGCCGTCCTGGACGAGCTCGCCCCGGAGCGGATCGACCTGCTGAAGATCGACGTGCAGCGGGCCGAGGCGGACGTGCTGGCCGGGCTGGAGGACCGGCACTGGCCGCTGATCGCGCAGGTCGCCATGGAGGTGCACGACGCGCCCGGCACCGACACCGCGGGCCGGCTGGCCGAGCTGGTCGCGATCTTCGAGGCGCGCGGCTTCACCGTGGTCACCCGGCAGGACGACCTGCTGGCCGGCACCGACCGGCACACCCTGCACGCCGTGCGCCCCGCGTACGCCGCCGACCCGCGCCCGCCCGTGGTCACACCGGCCGCGCCGGCGGCCGGCCCGCTGTCCGAGCGGCTGCCCGGCTGGCTGGCCGACCGGCTCCCCGCCCACCTGCTCCCGGCCGCCGTGGTGCTCCTCGACGAGCTGCCGCTGACCCGCAACGGCAAGCTCGACCGGGCGGCGCTGCCCGCGCCGCGCCTCGGCCGGCCCGGCGCCGGCGGGGGCGTCCCGCCCGCCAACCGGGCCGAGGAGATCCTGGTCGAGGCGTGGCGCGAGGTGCTCGGGGTGGCGGACTTCGGGGTGACCGACAGCTTCTTCGCCCTCGGCGGCGACTCGATCCGCAGCATCCAGATGCAGGTGGCGGCGCAGAAGCGCGGGCTGTCCTTCCAGCTCAACGACATCTTCACGCACCAGACGATCCGGGAGCTGGTCGCGCACGGGCAGCTCACCCTCGACGGCGTCGAGACGGCGCCCGGCGGGGCGGAGACCGGCCGCTTCGCCCTGGTGGCCGCCGCCGACCGGGAGCGGCTGCCGGACGGGCTCGCGGACGCGTACCCGATGACCGCCCTCCAGCAGGGCATGGTCTACCACGGCGAGCTGACCGGCGACCCGGCCATGTACCACAACGTCACGGCGCACCGGATCGCCGCGCCGCTGGACGCGGCGGCGCTGCGCCGCGCGCTGGCCGGGCTGGTGGCCGCCCACCCGGTGCTGCGGACCGGGTTCGCGCTGGGCGCGTACTCGGAGCCGTTGCAGCTCGTGCACGCAGACGTGCCGGTCGAGGTGCCGGTGACCGACCTGGCCGCCGCCGACCCGCAGGCCCGGCGGGCGCGGATCGACGACCTGATGGCCGAGGAGCGGGTACGCCCCTTCGACTGGACCCGCCCGCCGCTGCTGCGGCTGCACGCCGTGCGGGAGGACGCCGACGCGTTCACGCTGGTCGTCGCGGAGTACCACGGCATCCTCGACGGCTGGAGCCTGCACCGGTTCCTCACCGACCTGCTGGCCGCGTACGACGCCGAACGGGCCGGCCGGGCGCGCCCGGCCGACCCCGGCCTGCCGTTCCGGGAGTACGTGGCGGCCGAGCGGCGCGCCCTGGCCGACCCGGCCACCCGCCGGTTCTGGCTGGACGGCGCCGGCGCGGCGCGGCCGCTGCTGCTCGGCGGGGCGCAGCCCCGGACCACCACCACCCAGCGGGTGCCGCTGAAGGCGGGCACCACCGAGGTCGTCGCCGCGGCGGCCCGGGCCGCCGGGGTGCCGGTCAAGTCCTGGCTGCTCGCCGCCCACCTCCGACTGATCGGCGAGCTGGCCGGCCGGGACGACGTGGTCAGCGGCCTGGTGGTCGGGGGCCGGCCGGAGGGCGAGGGCAGCGACGCCACCCTCGGGCTGTTCCTCAACACCCTGCCGGTGAGCGTGGCGCTGGGCACCCGGTCGCCGGCCGAGCTGGCCGCCGAGGTGTGGCGGGCCGAGCGGGAGCTGATGGGGCACCACCGCTTCCCGCTCGCCGAGATCGTCCGCGCCGGCGGGGGCGTCCCCCGCTTCGACCACTTCTTCAACTGGACCCACTTCCCGCCCGGTCCGGCCGGCGGCGGCAGCCGCATCGCGGACAGCCGGGGCATCACCGTCGACGTGGCGTTCAGCCTCGCCGTCGACGCCGAACTGGACGCCGGGACCGGACGGCTGGCCCTCACCGTCCAGTACGACCACCGGCACGTGCCCGCGGAGCGGGTGGACGCGCTCGCCGACGGCTTCCGCCGGCTGCTCGCCGCCGATCCGGCCGCACCGCTGCCGCCCGTCGCCGACGCCGGGCCGGCCGGCGACGCGCGCGGCGAGTGGGCCGCCCGGGTGGCGGGGGCCTGGCGGGAGGTGCTCGGGACCGCGCCGCGCGACCCCGCCACCGACTTCCGGGCCGCCGGCGGGGACTCGCTGCGCGCCCTGCGGCTGGTCACCGTGCTGCGGCAGCGCCACGGCAGCGACCTCACGCTGCCCGAGTTCACGGCGCTCGGCAGCTACGGCGCGCTGGTGGACCGGGTGGCGCGCTCGTGACCGGTTTCAGCACGGCCGCCGTGCACGGCGACGACGGTCTGGTCCCCGGTGGGGCGGTGGCGCCGCCCATCGTGCAGAGCGCGACGTTCAGCGCCGAGTCCGACGAGCGGTTCACCGAGATCGCCACCGAGGCCCGGGGCAGCGCCTTCTACACCCGCTACGGCAACCCCAACCACGCGCAGGTGGCCGCCGTGGTGGCCGAGCTGGAGGGGGCGGAGACGGGCCTGGTCACCGCCTCCGGCATGGGCGCGATCAGCACGGTCGCCCTGGCACTGCTCTCGGCCGGCGACCACGTGGTGGTGCAGCGCAGCACGTACGGCGGCACCACCTCGCTCGCCACCGGCCTGCTGGCGCGCTTCGGGGTGTCCTGCACCCAGGTCGACCAGACCGACAGCGGAGCCTTCGAGCGGGCGCTGCGCCCGGAGACCCGCCTGGTGCTCGTCGAGACGCCGAGCAATCCGCTGCTGGAGCTGACCGACCTGGCGGCGGTGGTCGCCTCGGCCCACGCGGCGGGCGCGCTCGTGGTGGTCGACAACACCTTCGCCACGCCGGTCAACCAGCGCCCGCTGAGCGCCGGGGCGGACCTGGTCTGGCACAGCGGCACCAAGTTCCTCGGCGGTCACTCGGATCTGTCCGCCGGGGTGGTCGTCGGCCCGGCCGGGCTGGTCGAGCGGGTGTGGCGGACGGCGATCGTCACGGGCAGCACGCTCGGTCCGGTGGACGCGTGGCTGCTGCTGCGGGGCATCCGGACGCTGCCGCTGCGGGTGCAGCGGCACAACGACAACGCCCTCGCCCTGGCCCGGGCGCTGGAGGGGCACCCGGCGGTCGCCCGGGTCCGCTATCCGGGGCTGCCGTCGCACCCCCAGCACGATCTCGCGCGCCGGCAGATGACCGGGTTCGGCGGGGTGCTCGGTGTCGAGCTGGCGGCGGGCCGGGCGGGGGCGGCCGCCCTGCTGGCCGGGCTGGGGCTGGCGAAGCGCGCGGCCAGCCTGGGCAGCGTCAGCACGCTCGTGGTGCATCCCCGGTCGATGTGGGCGGGGATCGTGGACGCCGGGCAGCTCGCCGCCACCGGCATCGGGGAGGGGCTGGTCCGCGTCTCCGCCGGCATCGAGGACACCGCCGACCTGGTGGCCGACTTCCTGGCGGCGCTGGACGGGGCGCCGACCTGACGCGGGGCGGACGTCGGCGCATGGTCCGGGCCGCAACGGGAATCGGAGTGCCGCCAGCAGCACCGACGGACGCCAGGAGCCACGCCATGACGGACCTCTCGCCCACCGGGCCGCCGCGGGCCGGCGACGGCGGCTTCGCCGTCGTGGAGATGTTCACCTCGCAGGGCTGCGAGAGCTGCCCACCCGCCGAGGAGGTGCTCACCGAGATCGAGCGGGACGCCCGCACGCGGGGCGAGCCGGTCTTCGCCCTGGGCTTCCACGTCGACTACTGGGACCACCTGGGCTGGCCCGACCCGTACGCCGCGGCGGCGTACACCGCCCGGCAGGAGGCGTACGCCCGGGCCTTCGGCACCGGACACCTGTACACCCCGCAGATGGTCGTCAACGGCACGGCCGAGTTCGTCGGCTCCGACCGGCGGCGGGCCGCCGAGGCCATCACGTCCGCGCTGTCGGCGCCGGCCACCACGCCGCTCGCCCTGTCGGTCGGCGACGCGGGCGGTGGGCACGTGGTGGTGGACTACCGGGTTGAGCGGCCGCCCGCGCACGGCATGCTGCACGTGGCGGTCGTCGAGCGGGGCCTGGAGAACGACGTCCCCCGGGGCGAGAACGCCGGCCGCCGGCTGCGGCAGGACAACGTGGTGCGCGCCTTCACGTCGGTCGGCCTGGGCGCCGAGGAGGGCCGGGTGGACCTGGCGGTGCCGCCGGATCTCGACCCCGCGCAGGCGTCGGTGGTCGGCTACGTGCAGCAGGAGGGTGAGCGGGCCGTGGTCGGCGCCGCGGCCGTGGACGTGTCCGCCTGAACCCGCCCGCGCGCCGCCCACCCGAGGAGCACGCCCGATGAGCACCGCTGAGCCGAGGCGCCCCGCATCGAGGGCCGCCCTGTTCCTGCTCGCCTCGATCATCGTGTCCTTCGTCGCCGCGTCGACGGCCCCCAGCCCGCTGTACCCGATCTACCAGTCGCGCTGGCACTTCTCGCCGATCACCACCACGCTGGTGTTCGCCGTCTACGCCGTCGCGGTGCTGGCCGCCCTGCTCACCGTGGGCAAGCTCTCCGACCATGTCGGGCGGCGCCCCGTCCTGCTCGCCGCGATCGCGGTCCAGGTCGTCTCGCTGGTCATCTTCGTCCTCGCCGGCGGCGTACCGGCGCTGGTGGCCGCCCGTGTCGTGCAGGGCGTCGCGGCCGGCGCCGCCACCGGCGCGGCGGCCGCCGCCATGCTCGACATCGACCGTGCCCGCGGCACGCTCGCGAACTCGATCGCCCCCGGCATCGGAACCGGGGTCGGTGCCCTGCTCTCCGCGCTGCTCGTCCAGTACCTGCCCGCGCCGACGCGCCTGGTGTACGTCGTCCTGGTCGTGGTCCTGCTCATCCAGGGCGTCGGGGTCGCGCTGATGGCGGAGACGGTCACGCCCATGTCGGGGGCGCTGCGGAGCCTGCGGCCGGAGATCCGGCTGCCCCGCGCGGTACGCGGGCCGCTGCTGGTCGTCGCGCCGGTCGCCTTCGCCGTCTGGGCCCTCGCCGGGTTCTTCGCCGCGCTCGGCCCGGCGCTCGTGCGTGCGCTCATGAACTCCTCGACCGTGGCCGGAGGCCTGAGCATCTTCGTCTTCGCCGTCTTCGGGTCGGCCGCCATCCTCGTGCTGCGCGACCGGTCCGCGCGGACCGTCATGCTCACCGGCATCGCCGCGCTCGTGGTCGGCATGATCATCACGCTGGTGTCGGTCTCCGCCGACTCCATCGCCGGCTTCTTCGTCGGCCTCGCGTTCGGGGGCGTCGGCTTCGGGGGCGGCTTCCAGGGCAGCCTCAAGACCCTCACGCCGCTGGTCGAGGCGCACGAGCGCGCCAGCGTGCTCTCCCTGCTCTACATCGTCTCCTACGTCGGCTTCGGCCTGCCCACGGTGATCGCCGGCTTCCTCGTGGTCCACGGCGGCGGCCTGCGCCGGACCGCCGAGGAGTACGCCGTCGCCGTCATCGTGCTCGCCGTGGTCGCCCTGCTCGGGCTGCGCGGGACGACCCGGACGGCCCCGGCGGGCCCGCGATAGCGTCGAGGGTGATGCTCAACCCGTCCGGACCGGCCGCCCTGACCACGGCCGAACGCGCCATCGACACCCGCTCGCGCGCGATTCTCGCCCGGCTGCCCCGGCACGGGCCGGCCGGCTGGCTCATCGAGTTCGCGGTCTTCGGGCTCAAACAGGCCTGGGCCTGCGTCTTCGGCGGGGCGATGCTGGCGGTCATCTTCGCGGCGCATCTCTGGTATCCGCGGGACCCGGCGTTCGCCCGCAACGACTTCCTGACGCTCGCGGCCGTCGCCATCCAGGTCGCGATGGTGGCCGGCCGCCTGGAGACCCTGCGCGAGCTGCGGGTGGTGGTGCTGTTCCACCTCGTCGGCACGGCCATGGAGTTGTTCAAAACCGAGGTCGGCTCCTGGTCCTACGCGTCCGACGGCCTGCTGAGGGTCGGCGCGGTGCCCCTGTTCAGCGGCTTCATGTACGCCGCGGTCGGCTCCTACCTGGCCCGGGTGAACCGGCTGTTCGACCTGCGTTTCACCCGCTACCCGAGGCGCTGGGTGACGGCGGTGCTGGCCGCGGCGATCTATGCCAACTTCTTCACCAACCACTACGTCGTCGACGTGCGGTGGCTGCTCATCGCCGCCGTCGCGCTCGTGTTCGGCCGCTGCGTCATGCAGTTCCGCATCTTCCGGTTCCGGTGGCGCATGCCGCTGCTGCTGGCCTTCCTCCTCGTCGCCTTCTTCATCTGGCTCGCCGAGAACATCGCGACCTGGTCGAACGCCTGGCTCTACCCCAGCCAGCTGGGCGGTTGGCACCTGGTCTCGCCGGCGAAGCTCGCCTCGTGGTTCCTCCTCATGATCATCTCGGTGGTGCTGGTCACCTGGATCTCACCGCCCCAGCCGCCCGACCCGCCGCAGCCGCCCGACGACCCGGGGCCGGCCACGGCGGCGGGCCCCGGTGCGGCCGACGTACCGGGCGGGGCGCCTCCCGCCACCGTCACGCGACGGACGCCGGTGCGCTGAGCCCGCCCTCGTTGCCGCTGCGGTCCAGCCCGGAGACGCAGTAGGTGAGGGGTGCGCCGGCCGGAGCGGCCGGATCCACCCAGTCCCGACCACGGGTGGTGCCGACGAGCCGGGCCGTGCCGCCGTCCACCCGGTAGACGGCGAAGCCCACGGCGTCGTCGCCGCGCCAGGTCAGCGCCACACCGCCGGTGTCCTGACGCCGCACGCCGGTGAGGGCGGGTGCGGGCGGCGGCGCCGCCGGCAGCTGGGCCATCGTGGGCAGCAGCGCGGGGGCGGCGTAGTGCGCCCGGCTGTACCGGCTGACCGCCCCGAGCCGGTCGGCGCGCACCTGGCGGGCGCTGAAGTGCACGCTCCCGCTCACCCCGTGCCGCCGGTTCAACGCGAGCTGCCGGTCCAGCTCGGCCGGATCCCGCCAGGCGCCGCGCTCGCCGACCCGGTAGTCGGCCTGGCCGATGTAGAGCTGCACCCGGGTGCCGCGCACCGTGGCCGCCCACCACGGCAGCAGCTTGGCGTAGTCGGCCTTGCCGAATCCGATGTGCCAGTAGAGCTGCGGCACGACGTAGTCCAGCCACTGCCGCCGTACCCACAGCCGGGTGTCGGCGTAGATGTCGTCGTAGCTCTGCAGGCCGGCGGTGGGTGAGCCGGCCGGGTCGGTGCGCTTGTTGCGCCAGATGCCGAACGGGCTGATGCCGAACTTCACCCACGGCTTGATCGCCTTGATCCGCTCGCTCATCTCCCGCACGAGGGTGTTCACGTTGTCCCGGCGCCAGGCGTGCCGGTCGGCGAACCGCCCGCCGTAGCGGGCGAACGCCGCGTCGTCCGGGAAGTCCTGCCCGGCCTCCGGATAGGGGTAGAAGAAGTCGTCGAAGTGCACCCCGTCGACGTCGTACCGCTGGACCGCCTCCAGCATCGCGTCCTCGACGAACCGGCGCGCCTCGGGGATGCCGGGGTTGAAGTAGAGGCGGCTGCCGGGCTTGTCCGCGCTGGGATAGGTCACCACCCAGTCGCGGTGCCGCCGCAGCGGGTGGGTCGGCGCGAGCTGGTCCAGGTGGGGGCCCGGTCCGCCCACGGTGGCCGGTTGGCCGCCGCGGTAGGGGTTGAACCAGGCGTGGAACTCCAGGTTGCGGGCGTGCGCCTCGGCGACCATGAACTCCATCGGGTCCCAGCCCGGGTCGCGGCCGTCGCGGCGCCCGGTCAGCCACTCCGACCAGGGCGCGTAGTTCGACGGCCAGAGCGCGTCCCCGCTCGGCCGCACGTGCACGAAGACCGCGTTGTGGTGGCGCCGCACCGCCAGGTCCAGCCACCCGCGGAACTCGGCCCGGGCGGCGTCGGCCGGCAGCCCGCGCCGGCTCGGCCAGTCGATGTTGTTCACCGTCGTGATCCACATGCCGCGCAGCTCGCGGGTCGCCCGGGCCGGCCGGCCCGCGCAGTCCCGGCCACCGCCCGCCGGGCCGGCGACCGCGGCCACCCCACCCGGTGCCGCCGCGCCACCGTCGCCGGCGACCCGGTCGCGCAGTGCCCAGGCGCCGACCCCGCCCACCACGGCGAGCGCGACGGCCACCGCGACGAGCGCCCGGGTGCGGCGGCGGGGCACGGGCGGCGAAGTCGTCTCGGCGGAGGGCATCGCCCCAGTCTGCCAGCGCCGCCCGGCGGGTGAACCGGCCGGAACCGCTTCTTGACGGCCGCCCAAGGCGCCGGCGTGGGCCGGTCCCGGATGGACCGGCCCACGCTGTTCGGTTCCGCGGTACGCCGGCGTTGCGGCGTCGGGGCCTCAGCCCTGGATGAGCGAGGCGCCGTAGTAGGTCAGCGACCCGATCTGGGCGTCACCCACGGGCCGCAGCAGCGGGGCGTACCAGACGGTCCGCGAGCCGTTGGGGCTCACGCCCGGGCAGGTCGCCGTGCCGAGCACGCCGGCGGAGACCGTGCCGCGCGCGTCGACCCGGCCGTCCGACCGGTACGAGTACACCGGTCCGCCGCTGTCGCCCGGCGCGGCGGCGCAGCCCCCGGCGACGATGTGGTTGGCCTGCGTCACCGGCCCGATCACGTACCCGATGTTGACGAACTGGTTGACCACGTCGACCCGCAGGCTGCAGTGCTCACCGCTGGAGGAACCACCGGTGCAGACGTAGTTGCCGACGTAGTCCGAGGCGGCGCCGCCGACACCGATGCTGGTGGCCGCGTTGTACGGCCCCGTGTAGATCCGGCCGCCGGCCGCGACCCTGATCATCAAAGTGTCCCGCGGGTTCCAGTCGTTGATGATCGGGCCCATGGTGTTGGTGGGGCCACCACCGTCGTACGCGACCTGGCCGTTCGCGCCGCAGTGCCCGGCACTGAGGATCTGCCGGGCGTCGTTCCAGTACACCCCGAAGCCCGTGGTGCAGCCGCCGCCGGCGTAGTAGCGCGCCCCGCCCCAGTAGGGGGCGAAGTCGTTCTGGCGGTTGAGCGGCGTGGCGCTCGGCGTGGTGCTCACGCTGAGCGGCAGCCGCGCGGTACGCAGGACGTCCCGCCTGCCCGACGCCAGCGCCTTCCCGGAGACGGTCACCGCGAGCCCGCTGCCGTCGACCTTGGCTGCCACCGAGACGGCCCGCGGGTCGGCGGCGAGCCGCTGCGCCTCGGCGACCATCTCGCGCTGGTGGAACCGGGCCGGCTTGAACGTCACCGGCACGGAGAGCCGCCGGGCCAGGTCACGGACCGACCCGGGCACCCGACCCTTCCAGTAGACGGTGAGCCTCCGGGCCTCGGGCGCGGCGACCACGCCGGCGAAGCCCTCGCCGCGGGCGGCCGTGATCTCGCCGGCCGCCGCGTTGAGCCGGTCCTGCTCGGCGAACAGCGCACGCCAACTGGCGAACCCGCCCGGCACGGCCTCGGCCGGCTGGGTCGACGGTGTGACGGGTTTGCCGTCGGCCATGGCCGGCGCCCCGAGGGCGCCGGTGGCGACGATCGCGGCGGCCAACGCGAAAAGGGTACGGCGCATGACCGTCCCCCCGCGTCCGCCCGATGTCATTGGACTCATGCGGTGTTACCTCCTGAAGATGAGAGCCGCCGGGTCGACAATTCCCCCGGTCGCCCTCGAATTCTGCGGCGCTGAATTTCCTTCACCAGGCTCCTGCTACCAAACAGACTCAGCCATTTACCCCGAGGGGGTCGGCGTGCGACCATTGCCGGTTCTCTCCGCACTGGCGATACCTGGGCCATGAGCAGGGGAAATACCGTGCCTCCACTGCTGTTCGGCAATTCCGGAACACTGTCGGAAAAGCGCTTCCACATTGGTTGGCTGTTCACTTTCCGCGGGGCCGTCGCGCACCTGTCACCCGCATTTCACAAAGCTCCTTCCCGTCCTCATTTCGAGCCGATCTCGCCATGTCGCAAGGCCGACAAAGGAGACCGGAGCGCCACTTCCACCGGGGGCCGGGTCCGCTCGACTTCTGCCCTGAGGCGATTTCGTTGTGGAGCGGCGCCCCGGTCGTGTCGGGTGGGCCCATGCCCCCGGACGCCGTGCCGCCCCGCTTTCCGCGATCCTCGCCCTACTGGCCGGTGGTGAGTCATCCGCTGCTGCGCCGGGTCCTGCCCGGGCTGGCGGTGTCCGCCCTGGGTGACGGCATGGCCCTGGTCGCGGTGACCTGGCTGGCGTTGCAGCTCGCGCCCCAGGGTCAGCGCGGCACGTGGACGGCCGTCGCGCTGGCGGCGTACACCCTGCCCAGCGCCGCCGGCACCATCGCCTTCGGCCGGCTCCTGGCCGGTCGGAGCGGGGCGCAGCTCGCCGGCTGGGACGCCGTCCTGCGCGCCGGCGCCCTCGCCGCCATCCCCGCCGCCCACCTCGCCGGGGCACTCAGCATCGGCGTGTACGTGGCCCTGCTCGCCGCGTCCTCGCTGCTGCACTCGTGGGGCTCCGCCGGACGCTTCACGCTGATCGCCGAGCTGCTGCCCGAACGGGATCACCTGCCGGCCAACGCGGTGTTCGCCATCCTGGGCCAGGCCGCCACCATCGCCGGCCCGCCGCTGGCGGGCCTCCTGATCGGCGTGGCCGGGCCGGTGTGGGTCCTCGCGCTCGACGCGCTCAGCTTCGCCGTGCTGGCCCTCACCTACCGCCTCGTCGTTCCCGCCGGCAGGCGCGCGGCGCCGACGGAGGCGATCCCGTCCCGCACGGCCGGCTTCGGCGTCATCCGCGAGCACCGGGCCCTGCGCGGCCTGCTGGCCGTGACCTTCGGGTTCTTCCTGCTCTTCGGCCCGTTCTACGTGGCCATGCCCGTCCTGGTCACCGAAGAGCTGCGCGGCTCCGCGACGACCCTCGGGCTGTACTACACGGCGTTCGGCGCCGGTTCCCTCCTCGGCGGTCTCGCCACCGGCCACCTGCGCCGCTGGCCGCTGTGGCCCACCATCATCGGCATCGTGGTCGGGTTCGGCGCCGCCATGCTGCCGCTCGGCCTGGACGTGCCCGTCGGCCTCTCGCTGCCGGCCTTCGCCCTGGCCGGCCTCCTCTGGGCTCCCTACACGTCCACGTCGATGGCGCTGTTCCAGCGCAGCGTCACCGGCGCGAGGCTCCCGCAGGCCCTGGCCGCCCACGGCGCGGTGGTCGTCCTGGCGGTGCCACTCGGCACCATGCTCGGCGGCCCCCTGACGGCCGCGCTCGGCGCCCGGCACACCCTGCTGCTGTGCGCCGCCGCGACGATCGCTCTCGGCGCGGTCGCCGCCGGGCTCGCCCGCCCGCACCGCGGGCCGCCCCCGACCGGCGACGAGCCGGACGGGACCGGCCCGGCGCCCGAGCGGCGACTCCGACCGGACGACGCCGTGGGCTCGGGCACCCCCTGAGCCCAGCGCCCGACCGGGGTAGGAGGGTGGGGCTATGGTCGGGCGGTGGATGAGCTGTTCGAGCCGGCAGGGACGCTGCGCTCGGCGTACCGCGAGGTGGACTGGGCGTCCACGTCACTGGGCCCGGTGCGCGACTGGAGCCCGACGTTGCGTGCGGCCGTCGACCTCACCCTGCACTCCCGGTTCCCGGTGACGCTGTTCTGGGGCCCGGAGTTCGTCATGGTCTACAACCAGGCCTACGTCGAGTTGATCGGGCAGAAGCATCCGGCCGCGCTCGGCGCCCCCGCGGCGCGGGTGTTCGCCGAGATCTGGGACGTCATCGGGCCGATGCTCCGCTCGGTGCGGTCGACCGGGCGCGCGACCTGGACGCGGGACATGCGGCTGCTCATGGACCGGCGCGGCTATCCCGAGGAGTGCTTCTTCACGTTCTCCTACTCCGCGGTCCGCGGCCCGGACGGCCGGGCCGAGGGCGTGATCGACATCGCGACGGAGACCACCACGCAGGTGCTGTCCCAGCGGCGGCTGATCATGCTGGTCGGGCTCAGCGACGCCCTCAGCGGCCTCGAGGACCCGGCGGAGATCCTCGACCGGGCTCTGCGGGTGCTGCGCACCGATCCGCAGGACCTGCCGGACGTCGACATCCTCGTCGCAGACGCCGCCGGCGACGCCGGTCGCCCACCGCTGCCCGCGCTGTCGTCGACGATCCTCCGCGACGGGGACTTCGCGCTGGAGACGACGGCCGACGTCCCCGTGATGCGGATGCGCCTGCCGGGCCCGGCACCGTCCGCGGAGACGGTCCTGGTGGCACGGCTGAGCCAGCACCTCCCCCTCGACGACGGCTACGTGGGGTTCGTGCGGCTGCTGGGCGCGACGGTGGCACAGGCGCTGCAGCGGGCCCAGGCGCGCCAGGCCGAGCGGCGGGTCGCGATCCTGGAACGGGACCTCTCCGAGCGGCTGCAACGCAGCCTGCTGACCCCACCCGCCCAGCCGCCCGGGACCGAGGTGGCGGTCCGCTACCAGCCCGCGGCGGAACGCGCGCGGATCGGCGGCGACTGGTACGACGCGTTCCTGCTGCCCGACGGCGCCCTCACCCTGGTAATCGGGGACGTGGCGGGCCACGACCAGCAGGCCGCCGCGGCCATGGCGCAGATCCGCAACGTGCTGCGCGGGGTCGCGTACACGGCGGGGAAGCCGCCGGGCGGGGTGCTGGAGGGCCTGGAGGCGACGACGCGGGGCCTGGGCGTGAACGTGTTGGCGACCGCGGTCCTGGCCCGGCTGGAGCAGGCCGGCAACGGCGTACACACCCTGTCGTGGTCCAACGCCGGGCACCCGCCGCCGGTCCTGGTCGCCCCCGACGGGACCGCGACCCTGCTGCGCACGCCGCCGGAGATGCTGCTGGGCGTCCAGGCCGGCGTCGCGCGCGGCGACCACCGGGTCACCCTCGCGCCCGGCAGCGCCGTCGTCCTGTACACCGACGGCCTGATCGACCGGCGCGACGCGATCATCGACGACGGGTTGGCGGAGCTGGTGCGGAGCCTCACCGGCCGGCACGGGTCGACCGCCGAGCAGCTCTGCGACGAGTTGCTGGCCCGGTTCGCCGCCAGCAGCGACGACGACATCGCCCTGCTCGTGCTGCGGATCCCGCCGGAGCCCGCCGGCACACCGGGGTAGGGCGGCCGGGCCGGGGTGAGGCGGGCGGATAAGCGGAATGCAGGTAGCCTCTTTTCCCATGGGCGGTTCCGGACCGCCGGCCGACATCAACTCCACGGGGGCCGGGCACGCGCGAGGGGAGACGTCGTCTCTGCTCTCCCGGGCCTTCACGGCGGCCACCATCACGGAGCTGCGGCATGCCGTCGCCGCGGCCCTCGCGGCGGCGGGGCTGGCGGGCGAGCCCGCCGAGGACTTCGTCCTGGCGGTCCACGAGCTGGCCACCAACGCCGTACGCCACGGCGGCGGCGCGGGCCAGCTGCACCTGCGGCGGCAGGGCGACCTCCTGCTCTGCGACGTCGTCGATCATGGGGCGGGCGTCGACGCGCCGCCGATCCGGCAGGTCGCCGGGGACGCGGCGGGCGGCCGGGGCCTCTGGCTGGCGGACCACCTGGCCGACTCGCTGAGCCTGCACCGCCGCGTCGACGGCCTGACCGCCACGGTCACCATCGCGCTGCGCTGACCGGATCGGTGCGGGACCGGCACCCTCAGTCGACGTCGACCCAGTCGAGGGTGCGGCCGACCGCCTTCTTCCACCGGGCGTAGCCGGTCTCGCGCTGCTCCGGCGACCAGGTCGGCTGCCAGCGCCGGCTCTCGTTCCAGTTCTCGCGCAGTTCGTCGGTGCTCTTCCAGAACCCGACGGCGAGCCCGGCCGCGTAGGCGGCGCCCAGGGCGGTGGTCTCGGCGACCACCGGGCGGCTGACCGGCACACCGAGGATGTCCGCCTGGAGCTGCATGCAGAGGTCGTTGACCGTGACGCCGCCGTCGACCTTCAGGCACTCCAGGGGCACCCCGCAGTCCTGCTCCATGGCCTCGGCCACGTCGCGGCTCTGGTAGCAGATCGACTCCAGGGTGGCCCGGGCGATGTGCGCGTCGGTGTTGAACCGGGACAGTCCGACGATCGCGCCGCGGGCGTCGGAGCGCCAGTACGGGGCGAACAGCCCGGAGAACGCCGGCACGAAGTACACGCCGCCGTTGTCCTCGACCTGACGGGCCAGGATCTCGCTCTGCGCGGCGCTGCTGATGATCTTGAGCTGGTCGCGCAGCCACTGCACGGCCGAGCCGGTGACCGCGATCGAACCCTCCAGCGCGTAGACCGGCGCCTCGTCGCCGAACTGGTAGCAGACCGTGGTGAGCAGCCCGGCCGTGGACCGCACGATGTCGGTGCCGGTGTTGACCAGCATGAAGTTGCCCGTGCCGTACGTGTTCTTCGCCTCGCCCGGCGCGAAGCAGACCTGCCCCACCGTGGCGGCCTGCTGGTCGCCCAGGTCACCGGTGATCCGGACGGGGCTGCTGAACGGCCCGTGCGGCACCGTGCTGCCGTAGGAGCGCGGGTCGGAGGACGGCCGGATCTCGGGCAGCATGGCCCGCGGGATGCCGAAGAACGACAGCATCTCGTCGTCCCAGTCGAGCGTCTCCAGGTTCATGAGCATCGTGCGGCTGGCGTTGGTGGGGTCGGTGACATGCACGCCGCCCTCGGTGCCGCCGGTCAGGTTCCACAGCAGCCAGGTGTCGGTGTTGCCGAAGACGGCCTCGCCCCGCTCGGCCGCCTCCCGGACCCCGTCGACGTTCTCCAGGATCCACTGGATCTTCCCGCCGGAGAAGTACGTCGCCGGCGGCAGCCCCGCCCGGCTCCGGATGACGTCGCCCCGGCCCTCGCGTTCCAGCGCCGAGGCGATCCGGTCGGTGCGGGTGTCCTGCCAGACGATCGCGTTGTAGTAGGGCCGGCCGGTCCGGCGGTTCCACACCACCGTGGTCTCACGCTGGTTGGTGATGCCGAGCGCGGCGAGGTCGGAGCCGGCCAGGCCGTGCTCGTTCATCGCGGTCTGGACCACCGTCTGGGTCCGTTCCCAGATCTCCAGAGGGTTGTGCTCGACCCAGCCCGCCCGCGGCAGGATCTGCTGGTGTTCGAGCTGGTGGCGGCCGACCTCGTTGCCGCCATGGTCGAAGATCATGAAACGGGTGCTGGTGGTGCCCTGGTCCACGGCGCCGACGAAGTCAGCCATGCGGGGGTCTCCTCACTACGGGCGGCGCGGGTGTCATCGTGACGTGAACCGTAGGAAAGGTCGCGAGGCCGGGTCAACGAAACCCCCCTCACACGAGCCGCGCCATGCGCACCGACGGCCGCTCACCCCGCAGATGCCGCTCCTGATGCTGCGCACCGCCCCAGGTTCCGCACGGGTGGCGGGAGATCGTGGGATCAGTCGGTCGGCAGGAGTGGGCGCATGAAGGTGCGTTCGTAGCGCAGGACGCAGCCCGACTCGTCGCGGATCCGGTCGGCCGCCACGAACTCCGGGTCGTCGCCGAACCGTGCGCGGTAGCGCTCGTACGCCGCCAGGCTCTCGAAGCTGAACAAAGCCTCGGCCCGGTCGCTGGCTCCCTCGGCGGGCAGGAAGTAGCCGTGGTGCACGCCGCCGTGCTTGGCCACCAGCCGCATCCACTCGCGGGCGAAGCGTTCGAACGCCTCGATCTGCGCGGGGTCGACGGTGTAGTGCACGACGCAGGTGATCACGACGCCCACCCTACGGGCCGCCGTGCCGGCGCTCCCGCGGCGGGAGCGCCGGCACGGCCGGGACAGGGAGTGTCAGCCGCAGCCCAACGCCTGGTCGTAGCCGCGCGGCACGTCCCCGGCGACGACCTTGTCCGCGGTCTCCCAGAACACCTCCGGCCAGTCGCCCTCGTCCTTCATCTGGTGCAGCACCTTCCAGTTGTGGCTGCTGCGCAGCGCGTCGGCGGCCCGCCGGAGGGCGGCGTCGTCGCCGGCCCGCTTGGCGCGCTGCCATTCGGCGATCCAGGCGCAGCCGATCCGGGACGTCACCTGGGCACCGAACTGGTACGCGTCGTTGGTCCCGAGGCCGGCCAGCGCGGCCTTGTCGAAGTCCGGCGGCAGGGGAATGTCGGCGAGCACGACGGTGGCCCGCTCCTCCACGCGGGCCGGCGTGACGATCTCCGGCGGGAGCGCGGCCAGCCAGGTCCGCACGTCAACGCGGACGACGTGGGTGAGGGTCCGGTCGAACTCGGTCCGGTTCCCGCCGCCGGCGCGGAGTTCGACGAAGACGCCGTCGCGGGGGCGGAGCATGACCGCGAAGTCGTCCGAGCTGTAGCGGAACAGGTCACCGTCCCACCCGTCTACCTTCACCGCCTCCGGTGCGCTGACGTGGCGCCGGTCCGCGTGGTAGCCGTCGTACTGGTCGGCCGGGTACCAGTTCATGTCGAACTGCCGTCCGCCCTTGCCGAACGCGATGGTGCCCTGCTTCTCGGCGAACCCGTAGACGGTGATCACCCGCCAGCCGGGCTCGTCGATCAACAGTCGGGGGTTCTGCTCGGCGGCCTTCAACGCCACCGGCGAGTAGACGACGGAGGTGGCCGGCCCGGCGGTCGGCCCGGCGGAGGTGCCCCCCGGGGCGGCCTGGCGGTCGCCCGGCGGCGCGCCGAACATCGTGGACACGGCGATGAGGCCGACGAGCGCCGCGGCCGCGGTCAGCGGGCCGGCGAGGCGGCGGACCAGGCCGCGACGCGCCCGGGAGCGGGGCTGCGGTGCTTCGGCGACGCGGTCGAGCGTCGGTTCGGACATGATTTCCTCCAGGAGGGCCTGCTTCGCCCCTTCGAGGCGCCCGATGACATCGGGTCGGTAAGGGTCGGCGTCTCGGACCATCCGGTCGAGGTGCTCCTCGGTCATCTGCCCTCCTTCGGGGCGGGTGCGGTCACGACGTCGAGTACATGTCCGGGTCGTCCGAGGTCGTCACCGACGAGTTCGCGGAGCCGGGCCCGCGCCCGCGAGAGGCGGGTACGCACGGCGGCCGGGCTCACCCGGAGGACCTCGGCCGCCTCGCGCGGTTCGAGTCCCTCCCAGACGGTGAGCAGCAGCACCTCCCGGTCCAGCTCCCCCAGCCGGGTCAGCGCGGCCCGGATGGCGAGCCGTTCCGGCACCTCGCTGCCCGGGTCGCCGCCGATCACCGCGGTGATCCGTTGGCGTAGCCGCTCCCCCAGCCGCTGCCGGCGTACGCCGCCGCGGTGGTGGTTGGCGAGCACGCGGCGGGCGACGCCGTACAGCCAGAGCCGGGCCTCGCCGTCGGCCGGCAGGTCCCGTCTTCGGCGCCAGGCGACCAGGAAGGTCTCGGCGACGACGTCGGCCGCGTCCTCGGGCTGCGCGACGCGGCGCAGGGCGTACGCCAGCAGCGGCCCGAAGTCGGCCGCGTAGACGCGTCGGAAGCGTTCCTCGTGCTCGGTCCCGGAGCTCACGTCCGTCCCATGTCCGGTCGGGCCCCCATCGTGACAGGGAATCCGTCAGCCGGGATGCAGGTGCGTGCGCCGGGTCTTGCGTCCCGCCTCGTACGCCGCCCGGGCGGCCCGCCCCTCCACGGTGGTGGAGACCTCGGCGACCGGCACGTCCCACCAGGCGCCGGCGTCCGGTCCGGCCTCGAACCGGTCGGTCCGCACGTGCACCACGGTGGTCCGGGTGACCGCCTTCGCCGTCGCCAGCGCCGCGCGGAGCTGCGCCATGGTGGACACCCGGATCAGGTCGGCGCCGAGGCTCGCCGCGTTGGCGCCGAGGTCGATCGGCAGCGGCTCCCCGGACCGGTCGGCGTAGGCGGTGCCGAGCCGGTGCGCGCCGACGCTCTCCGAGAGCCGGCCGATCGAGGCGAAGCCGGAGTTGTCGACCAGCACCACGACCAGCTTGACGCCCTCGGCGACCGCGGTGGCCAGCTCGCTGGGCAGCATGAGGTAGGAGCCGTCGCCGACCAGCACGAACACCTCGCGCTCCGGCGCGGCCAGCTTCACCCCGATCCCGCCGGCGATCTCGTAGCCCATGCAGGAGTAGCCGTACTCGACGTGGTAGCTCTTGGGGTCCTCGCTGCGCCACAGCCGGTGCAGGTCGCCGGGCATCGACCCGGCGGCGCACACCACCACGCCGCGCGGGCCGGCGGCGTCGTTGACGGCGCCGATCACCGCGGTCTGGGTGGGCGGCGCGTCCGGGTCGGCGTGCCGGGCGCGGTCCGCGACGGCCGTCCACCGCTCGCGCAGCCGGGTCACCGACTCCCGGTACGCCGGCTCGGTGGCCCAGCCGGCGCAGGCCTCGCCGAGGACCGTGAGGCTCTCCCGCGCGTCGCCGACGACCTGCGTGCCGGACAGTTTCGCCGCGTCGAAGCGGGTGACGTTGAGGTTGACGAACCGCGTGCCGTCGCCGAACAGGGTGCCGGAGGCGGTGGTGAAGTCGCTGTAGCGGGTGCCCACCCCGATCACCACGTCCGCGCCGGCCGCGATCTCGTTGGCGGCGGTGGTGCCGGTGACGCCGACCGCGCCGAGGGCGAGCGGATGGTCGTGCCGCAGCGCGCCGGTGCCGGCCTGGGACTCGGCGACCGGCACGCCGTGCTCCTCGGCGAACCGGCGCAGCGCCTCGGTCGCCCCGCTGTAGATCACCCCGCCGCCGGCCACCAGCAGCGGCCGGCGGGCCGCCCGCACGATCCCGGCCGCGCGGGCCAGCGCCGCCTCGTCGGCGCGGGGCCGCGGCACGTGCCAGACCCGTTCGGCGAACAGCTCGTCCGGCCAGTCGTACGCCTCGGCCTGCACGTCCTGCGGCAGGGCGAGGGTGACCGCGCCGGTCTCCGCCGGGTCGGTGAGCACCCGCATGGCGGCGAGCAGCGCCACGGGCAGCTGCTCGGGCCGGTTGATCCGGTCCCAGTAGCGGGAGACCGGCCGCAGCGCGTCGGTGACGCTCACGTCGTAGGAGCGCGGGTCCTCCAGCTCCTGGAGCACCGGGTTGGCGACCCGGGTGGCGAAGATGTCGCCGGGCAGGAGCAGCACCGGCAGCCGGTTGATGGTGGCGCCGGCGGCGCCGGTGACCAGGTTCGTGGCGCCGGGGCCGATCGAGGTGGTGCAGGCCAGGGTGCTGAGCCGGTCGGTCATCCGGGCGTACGCCGCGGCCGTGTGCACCATGCCCTGCTCGGTGCGGCAGAGGTGGTACGGCAGGTCGGCGCCGGCGGTGGCCAGGGCCTCGCCGAGCCCGGCGACGTTGCCGTGGCCGAAGATGCCGAAGCAGGCCGGGACGAGCCGCTGCCGCCGCCCGTCGCGCTCGGAGAACTGCCGGGCCAGGAACGTCACGACCGCCTGCGCCACCGTCAACCTGGGCATCACGCCTCCTTCGTCCCGGGCCGGGTCAGCGGCAGCCGCGGGTCCACCGGTTGGCCGACCCAGCTGCCCCGGATCCAGCCGTGCCGGGGATCGTCCACACAGGCCATGGTCCGGGCGGCGCCGGGTCCGGCCAGCACGTTCAGGTAGTAGAGGTCGTAGCCCGGGGCGGCCATCGACGGCCCGTGGTAGCCGTAGGGGACGAGCACCACGTCGCCGGTGCGCACCTCGGCCAGCACGTCGATGGGCCGGTCGGCGGTGCCGTAGACCCGCTGGTAGCCCACCGGCCCCTCGCCGGGCGCACCGCCGGCCACCTCGAAGTAGTAGACCTCCTCCAGCGCGGCCTCGACCCGCCCGTCGTCGTACGCCCGCTCCTGCTCGTGCTTGTGCGGCGGGTACGACGACCAGTTGCCGCCGGGCGTGAGCACCTCCACGGCGACCAGCCGGTCGCAGTCGAAGGCGTCCGGCGCGCAGAAGTTGTTGACCTGCCGGCTGGCCGGGCCGGCGCCGCGCAGTTCCACCGGCACGTCGCGGGCCGCGCCGTAGCGGGGCGACAGCCGGCGGGTGGCCCGCGCCGACGGCAGCGCGAAGCGTCCCGCGCCGCGGATCGTCACGTCGGCGTCCCGAGGCAGGTAGGCGAAGTCGGTGACCGCGGCGAACACCGACTCGCGCCCGGTCAGCGCGAGCCGTAGCCCGTCGCAGTGCACGGTGGCGGCGCCGGCCAGCGGCAGGACCAGCATCTCCTCGTCGCCGGTGGTGAAGCTGACCTCGCCGCCGGCGGGCAGGGTGAGCACCCGCAGCCCGGCGTAGGTCCAGCCGGCTCGCTCGGGGGTGACCTCCAGCGCCCACGGCGCGCGGGCCGTGCCGCCCCAGGGCAGGTGCGCGTCGGGGGTCCTCACGCGTCCTGCCCGGTGGGCAGCAGCGACCCGGCCAGGTCCACGGCGGCGGCCACGTCGTCGGCGGGCGGGTAGAGCAGCGCCCGGCCGACCACCAGGCCGCGCACGCCGGGCAGCCGCAACGCCCGCGCCCACCGGGCGTACACGACGTCCGGCGCCTCCACCGGGTCGCCGCCGAGGAGCAGGACCGGCAGCGTGGTCGCGGCCATCACCCGCTCCATCTCGTCGACGGCCGGCAGCTTCAACCAGGTGTACGCGCTGGTCGCGCCGAGCGCCTGCCCGACGCTGACACCCTTGATGACCGCCTCCGGGCGCAGGTCGGCGCTGACCCGGCCGCCGTCGCGGGCCACCCACAGCGGTTCGACGAGCGCCACGGTGCGGTGCGCGGCGAGGGCGGTGACCGCCTGGGCGCAGGCCTGGAGGGTGGAGGCGGTGGCCGGGTCGTCCGGGTCGATCCGGCAGAGCATCTTGCCGCCGTCGTAGCGCATCGCGGCGATGCTGTCGGCGTCGTAGGCGGTGAACCGGTCGTCGAGTTCGAAGGTGGCGCCGGAGAGGCCGCCGCGGTTCATCGAGCCGATGGCCAGGCGGTTCTCCAGCGCCCCGAGCAGCAGCAGGTCCTCCAGGATGTCCGGGGTGCCGAGCACGCCGTCGACGCCGGGCCGGGACAGCGCCACGCGCAACCGGTCGAGCAGGTCCACCCGCCCGGCCATGGCCATCGGCCGATCGCGTACGCCGAGGGCGCCGCGGGCCGGGTGGTCGGCGGCGATGATGAACAGCGGCCGGCCGGGTTCGGGCCAGGGCCGGCGGGTACGGCGGGCGGCGGCTTCGGCGATCGCCTGCGGCCGGTGCGCGCGGGTGCGGGTCAGCGCGTCGTACTCGGTGCTCACCGGTCTTCTCCTGTCAGGGCGGCGGTCGACGGCGCCGGACGCGGTGTGGCGTCCCCGGCCAGCGCCGCCGTCTCGGCGTAGTCGGGCATGGCGGCGGAGCAGGCCAGTCGGGAGGCGACGATCGCGCCGGCGGCGTTGGCGAAGCGCATGGTCCGCTCCAGCGGCCAGCCGCGCAGCAGCCCCAGGCAGAGCGCGCCGCCGAAGGCGTCGCCGGCGCCCAGCCCGTTGACCACGTCCACCGGCACCGGCGGCACCCGTACGCTCTGCTCGGCGGTGCGGGCCAGCACGCCCTCCGGGCCGAGCTTGACCACGGCGAGCCGGGGCCCGCGTTCGAGCAGCAGCGCGGCGGCCCGGTCCGGGTCGCGGGTGCCGACCGCGATCTCCACCTCGTCGAGGTTGCCGACGGCGACGGTGACCCGGGGCAGCGCCTCGGCGACGGCCGCGGTCGCGGCCGCCGGGTCGGGCCAGAACATCGGCCGGTAGTCGAGGTCCAGCACGGTGTGCGGGCGACCGGCGCGGGCGGCGAGCGCGGCGGTGTGCGCGTCCCGGCTGGGCTGCTGGCACAGGCCGGTGCCGGTGAGCCAGAAGACGCGGGCCGAGGTGACGGCGTCGAGGTCCAGCTCCTCGGGCCGGATCTGGAGGTCGGGGGCCGTGGGCGTGCGGTAGAACCACAGCGGGAAGTGGTCCGGCGGGAAGATCTCGCAGAAGGTGATCGGGGTGGGCAGCCCGTCGACCGGGCGGACCTGGCTGTCGTCCACACCGAACTCGCGCAGCGCCCGGTGCACGTAGCCGGCGAAGGCGTCGGCGCCGGTGCGGGTGATCAACCCGGCGCGCAGGCCCTGCCGGCTGGCCGCGACCGCCACGTTGGTGGGGCTGCCGCCGAGGAACCTGCCGAACGTCTCGACCTCGGCCAGCGGCGTGGCGACCTGCAACGGATAGATGTCCACCCCGACCCGGCCGATGGTGAGCACATCGAGCATGCGGCGCCCTCCGTCCCGGCCGGCGTCGGCGTGTCCGCCAGCTCGATTCCGTCCCTGATTGGTAACAGTGCCTACGAGTTGTGTCAATGTGTTGTCATGACAACCGTGCTCTGCGCTCCGTGATCGCTTCGGTACAGTGACGCGCATCAGCACGCCGATCCCGCGCAGCCGCAGCGAGGAGGATTCCGTGACCGGCCCCGAGATCGCGGTCGACCGCAGCAGCCCGGTCCCGCTCTACTTCCAGGTCGCGCAGCAGTTCGCCGCGGCGATCCAGCGCGGTGAGCTGGCCCCGGGTGACCGCCTGGACAGCGAGTTGCAGCTGGCCGACCGGCTGGG
The DNA here is from genome assembly GCF_032108445.1 of Micromonospora halotolerans. Classification (NCBI taxonomy): domain Bacteria; kingdom Bacillati; phylum Actinomycetota; class Actinomycetes; order Micromonosporales; family Micromonosporaceae; genus Micromonospora; species Micromonospora halotolerans. The sequence goes on from NZ_CP134876.1 coordinate 500,793, forward strand.
CCTGTCCCGGCCCACCGTGCGGCAGGCCATCCAGCACCTGGTCGACAAGGGACTGATCGTCCGCCGGCGGGGCGTGGGCACCCAGGTGGTGCGGGGCGAGGTCCGCCGGGCCGTCGAGCTGACCAGCCTGCACGACGACCTGGTCCGCGCCGGCCAACGGCCGTCCACCTCGGTGCTGGAGCTGGCCACCGTGGCCTGCCCGCCGGCGGTCGCCGCCGCCCTCGGCGTGCCACCCGGCGGCGAGGTGCAGCACCTGCGCCGGCTGCGGTTCTCCGACGGGGAACCGCTCGCGCTCATGGAGAACTGGCTGCCGGTCGACCAGCCGCGGCTCACCATGGCGGCCCTGCAGGCCGACGGCCTCTACGCGATCCTGCGTGCCGGCGGGCGGCGGATCCGCGGCGCCCAGCAGCGGATCGGGGCGCGGGCCGCCACGGCCGCCGAGGCACAGATGCTGGGCGAGCGGCGTGGCGCGCCCGTGCTCACCATGACCCGCACCGCGTACGACGACCAGGGCCGCTACGTCGAGCACGGCGCCCACATCTACCGCGCCAGCCGCTACTCCCTCGAGGTGACCGTCGCCGAGCGGTGACGGTGGATGTTTCGCGCTCATTTCACTGACAGGTATTTACGTCGTCAGGCTGTCATGACATTGTGGCCGCAAGCACCGCCGGCGGCGGACGTGCGGCCGGTGGGGCGACCCCGCGAGTCTCTTCGAAGTTCCTCCTTGCGAAGGGAAACAGCCCATGTCAGCCAAGCCGAGACGCGCCGCCGGCGTGCTCGCCGCCTTCACCGCCGTCGCCCTCGCCGCCACGGCCTGCGGCGGCTCGGACGAGCCCGCCGGTAAGGACGCCAAGAACATCACCCTCACCATCTCCGCCAATTCCATCGTCGGCGGCAAGAACTCCGCCGGCGCGGAGTGGATCGAGAAGTGGGTCATCCCCAAGTTCGTCGAGGCGCAGAAGGCCAAGGGCGTCACCGCCAAGGTGACGTTCGTGCCCAGTGGCGTCGACGACGAGCAGTACAAGACCAAGCTGGCCCTGGACCTGCGCTCCAAGGGCGGCGCCGACGTGATCGCCGTGGACGGCATCTGGGTCGGCGAGTTCGTCCAGGCCGGCTACCTCAAGCCGCTGTCCGAGGTGGCCGGTGACCAGGTCGAATCCTGGGAGGGCTGGTCCCAGATCCCGGAGACCGTGCAGGGCCTCGGCTCGTTCGAGAACAAGCGCTACGCCATCCCGCTCGGCACCGACGGCCGGGTCCTCTACTACAACAAGAAGCTCTTCGCCCGGGCCGGCCTGCCCGCCGACTGGCAGCCGAAGAGCTGGCAGGAGATCCTCGACGCCGGCGCCAAGCTCAAGGCGCTGCCCGGGGTGACGCCGATCCAGATCAACGCCGGCACCGCGATGGGCGAGGCCACCTCCATGCAGGGCGCACTGCCGCTCCTGGTCGGCGCGGGCGGCGAGATCTACAAGGACGGCAAGTGGTCCGGCGCCACCCAGCCGGTCAAGGACATGCTCGACTTCTACGGCAAGGTCTACGGCGGCGGCCTGGGCGACCCGAAGCTCCAGCAGGAGGCCAAGGGCCGCGACAAGTCGTTCGCCGAGTTCGCCGCCGGCAAGATCGGCATCCTCGCCGAGGGCGACTACTTCTGGCGCAGCGTCGTCAACCCGAAAACCGGCATCGCCAAGATGGCCGACCGGGACACCACCGTCGGCTACGCGATGATCCCGGCCAAGCAGCCCGGCGCCGGCATCCGGGGCCAGGACTTCGTCAGCATGTCCGGTGGCGGTGTGCGGACGCTCAACCCCAACTCGAAGTTCCCCTCGCAGGCGTGGGAGCTGCTGTCGTTCATGCACTCGGCCGAGGCGGTCAAGGCCGAACTCGCCGGCGAGGCCCGCATCACCGCGCGGCAGGACGTCAACAAGGAGGTCCTCGCGGGCGACCCGATGCTGAGCTTCGTGACCGAGAAGGTGCTGCCGGTGACCGCGTACCGGCCGCCGCTGGCGGTGTACCCGCAGGTGTCGGTGGCGCTGCAGGAGGCCACCGCCGCCGCCACGGCCGGCAAGAGCGCCGACGAGGCGGCCGCCGAGTACCAGAAGAAGGTCGAAGGGTTCGTCGGTGGTCCAGGTAACGTCACCTCCTGACGAGGTGGTCGAGGGAGTGCGCCCGGTCACGGGCGCCTCCCCGGCCCCCGACGCCGCCGGGCTCGGCCGGGCCCGGGCCACCGGGTTCCTCGTCCCGGCCATGGTGCTCATCCTGGTCTTCCTCGTGGTGCCAGCCGCCTGGACGATCTACCTGGGCGTGACCAACTACCGGCTCACCGGCCTGGCCGCCGCCCACCCCGAGGTCGTCGGCCTGGACAACTACACCCAGGCCCTCGGTGACGAGCGGTTCCGCACCTCCCTGCTGCTGACCCTGCAGTTCGTCCTCGGCTCGGCGGTGATCGGCCAGGCCGGTCTCGGCTTCGCCATCGCGTTCGCGCTGCGCGACCGCCGCGGCCCGCTGCGCCGGGTGGTCGAAGGGTTCGTGCTGCTCTCCTGGATCCTGCCCAGCTCGGTGGTCGCCTTCCTCTGGATCGCCCTGCTCGACCGGGACGCCGGCACGCTCAACGCGCTGCTCGGCATCCCCGGGACGGCCTGGCTGCTGGACCACCCGATGCTGTCGATCATCGTTTTCAACACCTGGCGCGGCACCGCCTTCTCGATGATGCTCTACGCCGCCGCGCTGGAGAACGTCCCCCGCTCGCACCTGGAGACCGCCCGGCTGGCCGGCGCCTCGACCTGGCAGCAGCTGCGCGACGTGGTCTTCCCCCGCATCCGCGGGCACGTGCTGACCAACCTGCTGCTGATCAGCCTCTGGACGTTCAACGACTTCGCGCCGTTCCTGATCACCGCCGGCGGGCCCGAGCAGCGCTCGGAGATCCTGCCGGTCTACGTCTACAAGGTGGCGCTCTCCGGCGGCGAACTCGGCTTCGGCGCGGCCATCTCGTTCATCATGCTGCTGATCAACCTGGTCATCGCGCTGGTCTACCTGCGGATGCTGGGCCGGCGGAAGGAGGCGGCGTGACCACCGACACGGCGACCGCGCCCACCACCGAGTCGACCCGGCCCACGGTCGCGGTACGCCACCTGCTCGCCCAGATCGGCCGCTACACGTTCCTCTGCGCCGTGCTGGGCTTCTTCGCGCTGCCGCTGCTGTGGCTGGCCACCGCCCCGTTCGACGACACCCCGACCGTCACCGCCTCGCTGCCGCGGTTCACCCTGGACAACTTCCGCGCCCTGCTGGACAACCCGTACGCGCTGAGCTCGCTGCTCAACTCGGTCTACCTGGCCGCCGGCACGGCGGCGCTGGTGGTGACCTTCGCGGCCCTCGCCGCGTACGCGCTGAGCCGGGTCCGGGTGCCCGGCCGCGACGCCCTGCTCTACGGCCTGCTGCTGCTGTCCTCGATCGTCACCGGCACCGCCACCATGGTGCCGCTGTTCGAGCTGGCCTTCCGGCTCAACCTGATCGACTCCCGGCTCGGCGTCATCCTGATCCTCAGCGGCGGGCTGCTGCCCGCGGCCATCTTCATCCTCAAGGACTTCATGGACTCCACCCCGACGTCCTACGAGGAGTCGGCCCGGGTCTTCGGCGCCAGCCCGTTGCAGATCATGCGGCACATCGTGGTGCCGCTGGTCCGTCCCGGCCTGGCCACCGTCGGTGTGTGGGCGGTGGCCAACGTCTGGGGCAACTTCCTGGTGCCGTTCCTGCTGCTGCGCGGGCCGGACAAGGCCCCCGCCGCGGTGATCATGTACACCCTCTACACCGAGGGCGGGCAGGCCGACCTGCGGCTGCTCTCCACCTTCTCGCTGCTCTACTCGCTGCCGGTGGCGCTCATGTTCGTCTTCGTCAGCAGCCGATACGGGTTCCGCTTCCACGGAGGGATCAAGCGCTGATGTCCGCCATCACCATGCGCGAGCTGACCAAGGTCTACCCCGGTGGGGTACGTGCCCTGGACGCCCTCGACCTGGAGATCGCCGACGGGGAGTTCTTCGCCCTGCTCGGCCCGTCCGGCTGCGGCAAGACCACCCTGCTGCGCACGATCGCCGGCCTGGAGGTCGCCTCCGGCGGCAGCGTGCGGATCGGCGAGCGGGACGTCACCAACCTGCCGCCGGGCAAGCGCGACGTGGCCATGGTCTTCCAGGACTACGCGCTGTTCCCGCACATGACCGTGCGGGACAACATCGCCTACCCGCTGCGGATCAAGAAGGTCGACCGGCGCAGCCGCGGCAGCAAGGCCGCCGACACGGCCGACGAGCTCGGCCTGTCCGGGCTGCTGGAACGCCGCCCCGGGCAGCTCTCCGGCGGCCAGCAGCAGCGCGTCGCCCTGGCCCGGGCGATGGCCTGCCACCCGCAGGTGTTCCTGCTCGACGAGCCGCTGTCCAACCTCGACGCCCGGCTGCGGCTGGAGGCCCGGACCTTCCTCAAGCGCCTCCAGCGGGAGCTGGGCGTCACCACCGTCTTCGTCACCCACGACCAGGCCGAGGCACTGGCCCTGGCCGACCGGATCGCGGTGATGGAGGGCGGCCGGATCCGCCAGGTCGGCACCCCCACCGAGGTGTTCCGCCGCCCCGCCAACACCTTCGTCGCCGGCTTCATCGGCTCCACCCCCATGAATCTGATCGACGCGCGGGTGCGGGGCGACGAGCTGGCCGTGGCCCGCGCCCGGCTACCGCTGCCCGACGACGCCCGCGACCGGGTCGCCGACGGCGAGCGGCTGGTCTACGGCATCCGCCCCGAATACCTCGACTACTCCCCCACCGCGGTCCCCGGCGCGCTGACCGGCGAGGTCGTCGTCGTGGAGAACCTCGGCAGCGTCTCCCTGGTCTCGCTGGACGTGCCCACCGACGACGCCGAGGCGGGCGACGCGGCCGGCGACCCGGGCCGGACCAGCGTGCAGGTCGTGGTGCCCGAGGGCGGCGAACCGGAACCGGGCGACACCGGCTGGGCCGTGCCCCGCCCCGGCCGGTCACTGCTCTACCGGGACGGCAACCTGGTCACCGCCGCCGCCGGTGTGCCCGCCCCCCGGGCCGACGCGGCCGTCCGGAGCTGACCGTGGTCGTGCACCGCGGCAGGTGGACCCTGCAGGACCGGGCCGACGACGTGCTGCGCGCCCTGCCGGTCACCGTCGCACCCGGCACCGCCGCGCTCACCGTCCGGCTGGACTATCCCCGCGAGGCCGGGGTGCTCGACCTGGGCTGCGTCGGTCCGGACGGCTTCCGCGGCTGGTCCGGCGGCGCCCGCGACGGCTACACCGTGGCCGCCGACTGGGCCACCCCCGGCTACCTGCCGGGCGAGCTGGAACCCGGCGAGTGGCAGGTGCTGCTGCGGTTGCACCGCATCCCACCGGACGGGCTGGACTACGAGGTCACCGCCACCACCACCAGCACGCCGCCGCCGGCGCCGCCCGCACCGGCGGCGCCACCGCGCCCCGACCGCCCGCCCCGCCGCGACCTGCCCACCGTCGACGGCCGGCGGTGGCTCGCCGGTGACCTGCACGCGCACACCGTGCACAGCGACGGCAGCCAGACCATCGACGAGCTGGCCGCGCTGGCCGCCGCCCGCGGCCTGGACTTCCTCGCCGTCACCGACCACAACACCGTCAGCCACCACCCGTGGCTGCCGGACGCCTCCGCCCGCTACGGCATCAGCCTGCTGCCCGGCCAGGAGGTGACCACCGACCGGGGGCACGCCAACGTGTTCGGGCCGGTGGGCTGGATCGACTTCCGCCGCCCGCCGGACGAGTGGCTCGCCGCCGCCCGGCGCGGCGGCGGGCTCATGTCGGTCAACCACCCCCTGGGCGGCGACTGCGCCTGGCGCCAACCCCTGGCCGACCGCACCCAGCTGGTCGAGGTGTGGCACTCCGGCTGGTGGGACCGCACCTGGGGCGCCCCCCTCGCCTGGGCGCGGGCCTGGCGGCCGGACGTCGTGGCGGTGGGCGGCAGCGACTTCCACCGCCCGGGCGACGACGCGCCGCCCGGCTCCCCCACCACCTGGGTGCTCGCCGACCCCGACCGCGCACCCGGCGACGCCGTGCTGGACGCGCTGCGCGGCGGCCGTACCGCCGTCTCCGCCGACCCAGGCGGGCCGCTGCTGCTGCGCCTCGGCGACGAGCTGCTGGCGCTCGACGCCGACGGCGCGCTGCTGGCCGACCCGGACGGCCGGCACCGGGTGGTCCGCGGCGACCGGTGCCTGCTGCCGGCCGGCGACGGGCTGCACGTCCTGGAGTCCCACCGCATGGAGGTGATCGCACTGTGCAGCTGACCGCACGCACGCGGGTGGCCGGCGCCCCCGTCAACTACGGCATCTACCAGCCCACCGGCGCACCCGTCGACCCCGAGGACCTGCTCGCGGCACTGGCCCGCGACGGCTACACCGGGGTGGACTCCGGCCCGATCGGCTACCTCGGCACCGGCGAGACCCTGGCGCGCCGGCTGACCGCGGCCGGCATCGGGCTGGCCGGCGGCTGGGTCGACCTGCGGTTCGCCGACCCGGCCGGCTTCGCCGAGGACCTGACCCAGCTCGACGCCGCGCTCGACGTGTTCACCGCCGCGCCGGTCGACGACCCCCGGTTCGCGCCCCGGCCGACCCTGGCCTGCCCCGGCAACCCGGGCCGGATGGCCCGGCCGGGCGTCCCGACCGACCTGGCGTCGGCGCTGCCCGCCGCGGCCTGGCCCGACTTCGCCGCCCGGGTGCAGCAGGCCGCCGACCGGTGCCGCGACCGTGGCCTGGAGCCGGTGTTCCACTACCACCTCGGCACCGACGTGGAGACCGAGGCGGAGGCCGACCGACTGCTCGAACTGACCGACATCGCCATCTGCCTGGACACCGGGCACCTGGCGCTGGCCGGGGGCGACCCGGTGGCCGCCGCGCGCCGCTGGGCCGGCCGGATCGGCCAGGTGCACCTGAAGGACGCCGACCTCGCCGCCCACGCCCGGGCCCGGGCGGCCGGCGGGGGCCTCATGGACGTGGTCGCGGCCGGCGGGTTCTGCGCCCTGGGCCGCGGCGACGTCGACCTCGCCGGGGTGTTCGCGGCGCTCGACGACACCGGCTACACGGGCTGGCTGGTGGTCGAGCAGGACGCCCCCGAGGACGGCCGGGACCTCGACCGGATCCGCGCCGACCAGCACGCCAACCGGCGGTGGCTCGAGGAGGCGCTGCGATGACCGAGCCCGGCAAGCGGATCCGGATCGCGGTGGCCGGGCTGGGCGTCATCGCCCGCACCGTGCACCTGCCGCTGCTGCAACGCCGCGCCGACCTGTTCGAGATCGTCGCGCTGGCCGACCTGTCCCCGTCCCGGCTGACCGAGCTGGGTGAGCGGTACGGCGTCGAGCCCGCCCGCCGCTACACCGACGCGGCCCGCATGGTCACCGACGGCGGCTGCGACGCCGTGCTGCTGGCCACCTCCGGCTCGCACGGCGACCTGGCCGCGCTGGCGCTGCGCGCCGGCCTGCCCGTGCTGTGCGAGAAGCCGCTGGCCTACACCCTGCGCGAGACGGCCCGGCTGGCCGAGCTGGGCGCCGGCAGCCCGGCGCTGATGGTCGGCTACATGAAGCAGTACGACCCGGCGGTGGCCGAGGCCGCGCGGCTGCTGGCGGACCTCGGCGGCGCGGAGCGGGTGCATGCCGTGGAGGTGACCGTGCTGCACGCCGGCGGCGACCGGCAGCTGCGCTTCGCCAACCTGCCGCCGGCCGCCGGCGACGTGCCGGCCGAGGAGGTGGCCCGGCTGTCCGCCGCCGACCGGGCGCTGCTCGACACCGCCGTCGGCGCCGACCCGGGCGCCCGCGCCCTCTACCAGATCCTGATCAACAGCATCTCGCACGACCTGTCCCTGCTGCGCCTGTTCACCGGGGCGCCGGCCACCGTGGAGCAGGTCGCCACCTGGCCGCTGCGCCCCGACGGCCCCGTGGAGCCGTCGGTGGAGATCAGCGGGCGGCTGCCGGGCGGGGCACGCTACGGCATCCGGTGGCTCAACCTGCCGGACTACCCCGCCTACCGGGAGACGGTCACCCTGCACCACGCCCGCGGCTCGCTGGAGCTGGTGTTCCCCTCGCCGTACCTGCTGAACGCGCCGACCACGCTGACCGTGGTGGACGAGCACGGCGGCGGCGAGCGGCGGGCCGCGTACCGGTCGGTGACCGAGGCGTTCGAGCAGGAACTGGTCGCGTTCCACGCGATGGTCACGGCGGGTGCCGCGCCGCTGACCGGCATCGCCGAGGGCGCGGCCGACGTACGGACCAGCCAGCAGGTGGTACGCCGCTACGGGGAGCTGACCGGGGCGGCGATCGGCGGAGAGGCGGCGAGCTGATGACGCGACCGACCGAGATCATCGTGGTCCCGCACACCCACTGGGACCGGGAGTGGTACGAGCCGTTCCAGCGGTTCCGGCTGCGGCTGGTGGCGCTGCTGGACGACGTGTTCGACCGGATGGAGCGCGACCCGCGGCAGCGGTTCACGCTCGACGGGCAGCTCGCCGCGGTCGACGACTACCTGGAGGTGCGCCCCGAGCGGCGGGAGCAGGTGATCGACCTGGTCCGGGCCGGCCGGCTGTCGGTGGGCCCCTGGCAGATCCTGCTCGACGAGTTCCTCTGCTCCGGGGAGAACATCGTCCGCAACCTGGAACGCGGGCTGGCGCGCAGCGCCGACCTGGGCGGCGCCATGCCGGTCGGCTACCTGCCCGACATGTTCGGCCACATCGCCCAGATGCCGCAGATCCTGGCCGGCGCCGGGCTGGCGCACGCCTGCGTGTTCCGGGGTGTGCCCGAGCGGGTGCACACTCACGCCTTCGCCTGGCAGGCGCCCGACGGCACCACGGTCCGCACCCAGTACCTGCCCGGCGGCTACGGCAGCGCGGCCGGTCTCATGGAGGACGCCGCGCAGGTCACCCGCCGGGCCGGCGACCTGGCCGACCGGCTCGCCGGGTGGCGCCCGGCCGGCGACGACACCCCGGTGCTGGCCATGTACGGCACCGACCACGCGGCGCCGGCGCCGGACGCCCCCGACCTGCTGGCCACCGCCGACGTCGCGGGCACCCGGCTGCGGCTGGGCACCCTCGCCGAGTACTTCGCCACCCAGCCGGCCACGGTCGACGGCCTGCCCGTGGTGCGCGGCGAGCTGCGCTCGCACGCCCGGGCCAACATCCTGCCCGGCGTGATCTCCGTCCGGGCGCACCTGAAGCAGGCGATGAACCGCGCCGAGCGGCGCGTCGAACGGTACGCCGAACCGCTCGCCGCGCTCACCCACGACGGGTCCGTGCAGCGCTTCCTCGACATGGCCTGGACCCGGCTGATCGACGCGAGCTGCCACGACTCGGTGACCGGCTGCGGCTGCGACGAGACCGCCGAGCAGGTCGCCGCCCGGCTCGCCGAGGCCGACCAGCTCGGCCGGGCGGTCTGCGACCTGGTCGGCACGCGGCTGTCGACCGCCGTGCCCCGGGACGGCTACCTGCTGTTCAATCCCACTCCGGCGGCGCGTACCGCGCTGGTGTGCCTGGACGTGGAGACGCCGGCCGACGGCGCCGTGGCGCTCGCCGACGCCGCCGGCCGCCGCGTGGCCACCCAGGTGCTCGACCGCAACCGCACGCTGCTCGCCGACGACGTCGTGCCGGCGGCCGACCTGCCGGCCGTGCTCACCCGGGTGCACGGTCGGGAGCTGTACGGCCAGGAGGTCACGGCCTGGTCCGTCTCACCCGACGACGCCACCCTCACCTTCCAGGTGGCCCGCCACGGCGACCCGGCCTTCGACGTGGAGGACGTCCGCCTGGCGCTCGCCGCCGCCGCGCAGCCCGACCGGTGGCGGGTACGGATCCTCGCCGCTCCCCGGGCCACCGTGGCCGCCCTGGTCGACGTGCCCCCGCTGGGGCGCGCCGCGGTCCGGCCGGCGCCGCTGCCGGCGACCGCGACGCCCGCGTCCGACCCGGTCACGGTGGCCGGCCGCAGCCTCGACAACGGCCTGCTCCGGGTCGACGTCGCCGAGGACGGCACCCTGGCGCTGTCCACCCCGGACGGGGTGACCGTGGACGGGGTCGGCCGGATCGTCGACGGCGGCGACGTGGGCGACAGCTACAACTACGCCCCGCCGGCCGCCGACGAACTGGTCGACAAGCCGCGGGCCGTGCGGACCGTCGTGCGCCACGACGGTCCGCTGGTGGCCGTCCTGGAGGTGGTACGCGAGTACCGCTGGCCGGTGGCCGCGGACGTCGACGCCGGCTCCCGCGCCGTGGACCGGGAACCCGTCACCGTGACCACCCGGGTCGAGCTGCGGCGCGGCGAGGGCTTCGTCCGGCTGCGCGTCGAGTTCGACAACCGTTGCGACGACCACCGGGTGCGGCTGCACCTGCCACTGCCGTCACCGGCCGACACCTCGTACGCCGAGGGCCAGTTCGCCGTCGTGGCGCGCGGCCTGACGGCCGAGGGCGGTGGCGGCGAGGTGCCACTACCCACCTTCCCGGCCAACGGGTTCGTCGCGGCCGGCGGGCCGGACGGCGCGCTCGCCGTGCTGCTGACCCAACCCACCGAGTACGAGCTGACCGACGCGGGCCGCGAGCTGGCGGTCACCGTGCTGCGGTCGATCGGGATGCTGTCGCGCAACCGGCACGCGCTGCGCGACGAGCCCGCCGGGCCGCAGCTGCCCACACCTCAGGCGCAGTGCCGGGGCACCCGCACGGTCGAGCTGGCGGTGCTGCCGTACCGGGGCGCCTGGCACGAGGCGGGGGTGCTGGCGGCGGCCGAGGCGTACCGGCACGAGGTGCTGGCGTTCCCGGGCACCGCCGACCCGGCCACCGCGCTGCCCGCGCCGACGGTCGGGCTCTCCGTCGACGGTCCGGGCGTCGCGGTGACCAGCGTCCGGGACCGGGCGGGCCGCACCGAGGTGCGCCTGGCGGCGCAGACCCCGGTCGACACCACCGCCGTGCTCGGCGGCGCGCCGGTCCGCGGGGCGTGGCGGGCGGACCTGCTCGGCCGGACCGGCGAGCCGCTCGCCGTCGGCGGGGACGGGCTGGTCCGGTTGCCGCTGCGGGCCTGGGAGATCGCCACGGTGCAGCTCGATCTGACCTGACGCCGCCGGGGCGTGGCCGCGCCGGGCTCAGTCTCGGCGCGGCACGGCGTTGTCGACATCGAGCAGTCCGGCGGCGACCACGGCCCGGCTCAGCGGCCGGGTCAGCTCGGCGAGGCGGGCGCACCCGTCGGCGCCGAGCACCGCGTACGCGGGCGTGGCGAGCCGGTCGGTGGCCGCCTCGATCCACGCGCGCTGCGCCCGTCCGCTGTCGGTCAGCGCGGGCTCGTCGCCCTCGACCAGCCCGCGCCCGCGCAGCCGGTCGATGGCGTCCGCCCACTGCTCGCCGGTCCAGCCCCGCGTGCGGCGCAGGAAGCGGACCGACACCTCGCCGGAGGCGGCGTGCAGCACCAGCGCCTCCAGCCCGGTCAGGCCGGCGAGCACCAGGGCGGCCACGTGCCCGTCGCCACGGAACTCCCGCAGGAGCGTCTGGGCCTGCCAGAGGATCAGGTGCGGCTGGTCCGGCCAGGGCAGCGCGGCGTGGGCGGCGAACAGCGGCCGCCCCTCGGGGTACGCGGTGGCGGACTCGGCGGCGCGCCGGGCCAGTTCGGCGGCCTCGACCAGCTCCGGGGACCGCACGGCGTCGTCCAGCGCCCGGGTGAGGGCCGCGTCGGCGGCGTCCCGCCGGGCGGCCAGCACGGCGGCCGGCGCCGCCCGCTCCCAGGCGGCCGGCAGCACTCGGGCCACGAGGTCCGGGTTGAAGTTGAAGAAGCTGGCCACCACCGGGCCGGGCCCGACCGGCCCCAGGGCGGCCGCGCGGGAGGCGAAGTAGCCGGCCGGCGCGGGCAGGCCGAGGGCGGCGTACCGCTCGTGCGCCTCGGGCACGAAGTAGATCATCGCGTGCAGGGGCTCGGTCACCCGCCAGGCGCGGCGCACGGCGGCCGGGTCGAGGGCCGCCGGCTGCTGCCCGCCCGGATCCGTCAGCGCTGTCAGGTCCGCCATCTCACTGCCTTCCGCCGGGAACGTTACCGACCGGTAGGTTCCCATGCCGGCGGCGGCGTGTCACCCGCCGGGTGCGCAGGCGGCCCGATGGGGCCTTTTGCTCAGGTCAGCGGCGTGTTCTCATACCGGAACGACGACAACCTGCTGGCGGCCGCGTCCGTCCATCCAGGTCGGTGACACCATCCCGGCGAAAGGTGCAACGATGCACAGAAGACCAACCTTCCAGCTGGCGGTCCTGACCGCCACCGCGGCGACATTCCTGGGGGCCGGCGGAGCATCCGCGGCGGCGGGCACGGCAGTGTCCGCGACCGCCTCCGCGGGCGTGACGGCGTGCGCCCCGGGCGACGGGCACGGCGCGGCGCGGGTGAGCGAGGGCGCCACCGCCCAGGAGCCCGAGCTGTATTCCAAGAACGAGGCGAACGCCTACGGCGTGATCAAGGATTCGCCGCGCCTGCCCAACGGCAGCGTCACCGTGCCCACGGTCTTCCACATGGTCTCCGACCACGCCCTCAGCGCGGCGGAGACCACCAGGTGGAAGACCCTGATCGCGGCGCAGATGACCGTGCTCAACGACTCGTACGCCGGCCGCACCGCGGCGGACGCCTCCGACACCCCGTTCCGGTTCTCGCTCGTCGGGACGACGTGGACGGTGAACAGCGACTGGTACACGGTCGTGCCCGGCAAGAACGAGCGCGACATGAAGAAGGCGCTGTACACGGGCGACGCCCGCACGTTGAACGTGTACGCGGCCAACATCGGCGGCGGCCTGCTCGGCTGGGCGTACTTCCCCAAGGGCTACAACAACGGCCGGGACTACATCGACGGCGTGGTGATGCTCGACGAGTCGATGCCCGGCGGGACGGCGGGCAAGTACGCCCTGGGTGACACGCTGACGCACGAGGTCGGGCACTGGCTGATGCTGGAGCACACCTTCGCGCACGGGTGCTCGGCCTCGGGCGACTTCGTGGCGGACACCCCGCGGGAGGCGGCGCCGCAGTTCAACTGCCCGATCGGCGCGGACACCTGCACCGCACCCGGGCTGGACCCGATCCACAACTTCATGGACTACACGCAGGACTCCTGCATGAACATGTTCACCGCCGGACAGGCGGACCGGATGAGTGACGCCTGGGTGGCGTTCCGGTCCGGCGGCGTCAAGTAGCACCAGGTAGCGGGGGTCGACGGACCGCTTGTCGCGGCCCGTCGACCCCTTCCGGGTACGACACCGCGAATTGCCGCCCGGCGTGCGTGTCCCGCCGGGGTCGGTGCCGGATGCTGGGACCGTGCCAGAACCCGCCCGCACGCCGGGAACCTCGTCACCGTTCGGCATCGAGCGGAATCCGTCCCGGGTCGTCGCGTTCACCGACGCGGTCCTCGCCATCGCCGTCACGCTGCTCGTCCTGGAGATCCGCCCGCCGCAGGACAGCCGGCACCTGCTGCACGGCCTCGTCACGCTCTGGCCGTCCTACCTGGCCTACGCCGTCACGTTCATGTTGATCGGGCAGGTGTGGGCCAATCACCACGTCATGTTCGACCAGATCCGCACCGCCGACCGGACGGTGCTGTTCCTCAACACCGTGCTGCTCATGGACATCGCATTCCTGCCCTTCGCCGCCTCGGTGCTGGCCCAGGCGTTCCGCGAGGGGCACGGTGAGCGCGTCGCCGTCGTCCTCCACGGCCTCACGTTCGAACTGGCGGCGGTCCTGTTCAACGCCATCTGGGCGTACGCGCGCCGCCGTCCCCGGCTGCTCGTGGCCACCCTCGACGCCGCCGGCGCCAGGGCCATCGGCGGGCGCTTCCGGCTCGCCCTCACCTGGATCGCCGCCGGCACCCTGCTGGGCGCCCTCGTTCCCGCCCTCGGCGTCACGGTGATCGCCGCGTTCATTCCCTTCTACTGGCTGCCGATCCGGGGCGAGAACCGCCCGGCGGGCGCCCGCCGTGGTCGGGCCGATCCGGTGTGACCGCGGGGGCCGGAACGGCAACCGGACGGACTCACCCGGGCGGTGGCGAAGTTCCCGAAACGTCCCGATCGGCCGGTCTGGCGCCCTCATCATGACAACGAGACAGAACGCGAGCGTCAGGAGGCAAGGACATGAAGCGTCGACGGAGCAGGCGGCGGTCACTGCTGCAGGCAGCGATGATCACAGTGACGGCGATGGTGGCGGCGGCAGCGGTGGTCCGCGCCGGGCGCCGGCACGCCGCGGGAGACACCCCGGCGGGCATCCTTCCGGTCCGCGGCGGTGACGGCACGGAAGCGAAGATCCCCGCGGCGCCGCTCGGCGCGTCGCCGCTCCTCACCCGCTCAGCGGACTGAGGGAGCCGCTACTTCACCTTGCGGGTCGAGCGGGCCACGATGTCGTCGTACTCGGGGTGCTTCTCCAGCCAGCCGGCCAGGAAGGGGCAGATGGGCACCACGGTCCGTCCGTTGGCCCGCGCGTCGTCCATGACCGCCCGGGCCAGGAGCGAGCCGACGCCGTGCCCCTCGAACTCCGGGACGACCTCGGTGTGGGTGTAGGCGATGATGTTGCCGGTCAGCTGATAGGTGACCAGCCCGGCCATCGTGCCCGTCTCGTCCCGCGCCTCGAACCGGTCCCGCTCGGGCACGTCCGTCACCGTGAAACCCATCCCGCCATCCAACCACGGTGCGCCGGGATCCACCGCCGGAAGTGACCGCCGCGACACGGCGTCCTGGACAGTTACAGTTAACAAACCTAATAATTGTGCATCCGTCGATGTCTCCGACGGCCCACCCCGTATCGGGAGGACCGGATGCACCGCACCGCCCGTACCCCGTTCCTGGCCGCTCTCGCGGCACTCGCCACCGCTGCCGCGACCGTGGTGCTCGCCGCCCCGGCGCTGGCCGCCGGGCCCACCGCCGCCTTCACCAAGACCTCCGACTGGGGCACCGGTTGGGAGGGCAGGTACACGATCACCAACGGCGGCGCCAGCACCATCACCGGCTGGCAGGTGGCCTTCACCCTGCCGGCGGGCACCACCCTCGGCTCGTACTGGGACGCCACGGTCAGCAGCGTCGGCCAGCGGCACACGTTCACGAACCGGTCCTGGAACGGCACCATCGCGCCCGGCGCCTCGGTGTCGTTCGGCTTCCTCGCCACCGGATCCGGCTCGCCCACCGACTGCACCCTCAACGGCGCCCCGTGCGGCGGCGGCACCCCGACCAGCCCGCCGACGACCACCGCGCCGCCGACGACCAGCCCGCCGCCCACCACGACCCCGCCGACCACCACGCCACCGACCACCACGCCACCGCCGACGGACCCGCCGGCCGGCGGGCTGCCGAAGCACGCGTTGATCGGCTACCTGCACGCCAGCTTCGCCAACGGCTCCGGCTACCTGCGGATGGCCGACGTCCCCCCCGACTGGGACATCGTGAACCTGGCCTTCGGCGAGCCCACCTCGGTGACCTCCGGGGACATCCGCTTCCAGCTCTGCCCCGTCGCCGAGTGCCCCAACATCGAGACCGAGGCGGAGTTCACCGCCGCCGTCCGGGCCAAGCAGCAGCAGGGCAAGAAGGTGCTGCTGTCCATCGGCGGCCAGAACGGGCAGGTCCAGCTCACCACGCCCGCCGCCCGGGACACCTTCGTCCGGTCGGTGTCCGCGATCATCGACCGGTACGGCCTCGACGGCCTGGACATCGACTTCGAGGGCCACTCCCTCTACCTGAACCCGGGCGACACCGACTTCCGCAACCCCACCACCCCGGTGGTCGTCAACCTGATCGCGGCGATCCGGGCCCTGAAGCAGCGCTACGGCGCCGGGTTCGTCCTCACGATGGCTCCGGAGACGTTCTTCGTCCAGCTCGGCTACCAGTTCTACGGACCGGGCCCGTGGGGCGGGCAGGATCCCCGCGCCGGCTCGTACCTGCCCGTGATCCACGCCCTGCGCGACATCCTCACGGTGCTGCACGTGCAGGACTACAACTCCGGCCCGATCGTCGGGCTGGACAACCAGTACCACACCATGGGCGGAGCGGACTTCCACATCACGATGACCGACATGCTGCTCGCCGGCTTCCCGGTCGCCGGGAACGCCACCGCCGTGTTCCCGGCGCTACGGGAGGACCAGGTGGCCTTCGGCGCACCGTCGTCGACCAGCGCCGGCAACGGCTACGTCGCTCCGGCGGGCGTGCAGCAGGCGGTCACCTGCCTGGTCAAGGGGCAGAGCTGCGGCGGCTACACGCCGCGCAGCGGCACCAACCCGGGCTTCCGCGGCCTGATGACGTGGTCGATCAACTGGGACCGGTACTACGGCGGAGAGTTCCGGCTCCAGCACGGCCCGTTCCTGAAGGCGCTGCCCTGACCCCGCGCCGGCGCCCCGGGTCGCACCGACCGGGCCCGGGGCGTCCGGCCGGCGGTCGTCCGTGGACACGAAAAAAGGGAGCATCTGCTCCCTGCCACTTTCAACATATATCGCACCGGGGGGCTTGCGGCAAGACCCCGGTGGTGCCGCAGAATCACCGGCCGAAGCCAGCTACCTGCGGAAACGGGGTGGCGGAACGGCGCCGGTGACCCCGTGGCGCCGCCGCGGCCCCAGATCGGAAACGGTGCGTTGAATCCCCAGACCAGCAGCGTGTTCGACCTTCCCGACCGCCTCTCGCTCAAGGCCGACCCGACCCTGATCGCCCGCGACGAGGAGCACTTCGCGGCCATGGCGGAGAGCCTCGAGCGGCTGTCCGCCGACCTGTCCGACCGCCTGGACGCCGCGCGCCGCGCGCCCGGCGGCAAGGGCCGGCAGGCGTCGGACCGGGACGAGGAGGTCCGCCGCCTGACCGCCCGGCTGCGCAGCCTGCACCGGTACGGCGTGGACCTGTGCCTCGGGCGCATGGTCGGCGCCGACGGCAGCGAGCCCGTGTACGTCGGCCGGCGTGGCCTCACGGACAGCGCGGGCCGCCGGCTGCTGCTCGACTGGCGCTCCCCCGCGGCCGAGCCGTTCTTCGGCGCGACCCACGCCAACCCCATGGGTCTGGCGAGCCGCCGCCGGTACCGCTGGACGCAGGGCCGGATCACCGACTACTGGGACGAGGTGTTCACCTCCGACGGCTGGGAAGGGCACGCCGCGCTCGACGACCAGTCGGCCTTCATCGCCAGCCTGGGCGGCAGCCGGTCGAACCGGATGCGGGACGTGCTCGGCACCATCCAGGCCGACCAGGACGCCATCATCCGGGCGGGATCCCGCGGCGCTCTCGTCGTGGACGGCGGTCCGGGCACCGGGAAGACCGTCGTGGCCCTGCACCGCACCGCGTACCTCCTCTACGCCGACCCGCACCTCGGTCACCGCCGGGGCGGCGTGCTGTTCGTCGGTCCGCACCAGCCCTACCTCGCGTACGTCGGCGACGTCCTTCCCAGCCTCGGCGAGGAGGAGGTGCAGACCTGCACCCTGCGCGACCTCGTCCCCGAGGGCGCCACGGCAACCGTCGAGGCCGACCGGGACGTGGCGCTGCTGAAGTCGTCCGCGAGGCTCGTCACGGCGATCGACGCGGCCGTCCGGTTCTACGAGGAGCCGCCGGTCAGGGGGATGACGGTCGCGACCGACGAGTCCGAGATCTGGCTGAGCGCCGACGACTGGGCCGCCGCGTTCGACGCGCCGGATCCCGGCACCCCGCACAACGAGGCACGCGACCAGGTCTGGGAGGAGCTGCTCACGATCCTGACCGACAGGCACGACGGCGACGAGCCGGCCGACCAGCTCCGCCGGTCCCTGCTGCGCAACCGGGAGCTGCGGACGGCCTTCCACCGCGCGTGGCCGCTGCTCGAAGCGACCGACCTCGTCGGGGACCTGTGGTCGGTCCCCGCCTACCTGCGCAGGTGCGCCCCCTGGCTCAGCCCCGACGAGGTCCGGCGGTTGCAGCGTGCCGACGCCCGGGCCTGGACGGTATCCGACCTGCCGTTCCTGGACGCGGCACGGCAGCGTCTCGGCGACCCCGGGGCGTCCGGGCGCCGGCGCCGGCACGACGCCACGGTGGCGGCCGAACGCGCGCGCATGGCCACGGTCGTCGACGAACTGATCGAGGCCCACGCCTATGACGACGGTGAGGGTGTGCTGTCGAGCCTGCGTCAACTCGATCTCCAGGATGCCCTGGTCGACGAGGCCGGTCTGCCCGGCGCCGACCCGGACCTGCTCGCCGGCCCGTTCGCGCACATCGTCGTGGACGAGGCGCAGGAACTGACCGACGCGGAGTGGCAGATGCTCCTGCTCCGCTGCCCGTCCCGGAGCTTCACCATCGTCGGGGACCGCGCCCAGGCCCGGCACGGGTTCACCGAGTCGTGGCAGGAACGGCTCGAACGGATCGGTCTCGACAAGATCCGCCTGGCCACCCTGAGCATCAACTACCGGACACCGAAGGAGGTCATGGCGGAAGCCGAGCCGGTCATCCGGGCCGTGCTCCCGGACGCCAACGTGCCGACCTCCATCCGCGGCGGCGTCCCCGTCGTACACGGATCCGCTTCCGATCTCGGCTCGATCCTCGACACCTGGCTCGCCGCGCACGCCGAGGGGGTCGCCTGCGTCATCGGCGACCCCACGTTCCGGGAGACGTCCCGGGTCCGGTCGCTGACCCCGGAGCTGTCGAAGGGCCTCGAGTTCGACCTGGTCGTCCTCGTCGACCCGGGGGCGTTCGGCGACGGCATCGAGGGCGCGGTGGACCGCTACGTCGCGATGACCCGGGCGACCCAGCAGCTCGTCATCCTCACCAGCACCGGACCGGCGGTCGCCACGCGACGATCATGAGCGCCGCGGGAGATGTCACCGCACGGCCCGCTCGCCGGTCGTACCGGGTGAAGTGATGACACGGGAGGGGACGATGTGGACCCACAGCAACAGATCAGACAGGTGTACGCCACCTCGGCGGCCCGCCTCGTCGCGCAGGTGTACGCGATGACCGGCGACTACGCCGAGGCGCAGGACGTGGTGCAGGAGGCGTTCGTCCGGGCGCTGGCCCGGCCGGGGCGCTTCCGCGAGGTGACCAACCCGGAGGCCTGGCTGCGGACGGTGGCGTTGAACGTCGCCCGGTCCCGGCACCGCCGCCGGGTGCTGCTGCACGGGCTGGTCCGCTCCGGTCGCCTCGACCCGGCGCGGCCCAGCGCTCCGGCGCTGTCCCCGGATCACGTCGCGCTGGTGGCGGCGTTGCAGAAGCTGCCGCGGACGGCCCGGGAGACCGTCGTGCTGCATCACCTCGCGGACCTGCCCGTCACCGAGGTGGCGTCCACCATGGGCTGCTCGGTGGAGGCGGTGAAGACCCGGCTGGTCCGGGCCCGCCGCGCCCTTGCCGAGCATCTCGGCGAGGACGACCCGGCCCCGCTGGTGCCGGCGGCCTCCCACGGTGTCCCGACCCGCCCCGACCGGAAGGCCCGCCATGCCTGAGCTGAACTTCGCCAGCCTCAACGCCGCCGCCCAGGCCGGGTTCAAGCCGCACTTCGAGCAGGTCGTCGCCTCGGCGCGCCGGCGCCGTCGCCGGCGTCAGGTGGTGACCGTCGCCACGGTCGCGCTGCTGCTCGCCGGCTCCGGGGCCTCCGTGGCGGCCCGGTCCGGCGACTCGGGCCCGCCGGTGGGCCGGTTCGCCACCGACCGTACGCCGGAGTTCATCCCCACCCCGGGTGGCACACCGACCCCGGGCGCCGGCCCGCAGATCGCCACCGGCCGGCCTGCCGCCGGCGACCTGACCCACGTCTACCTGCGCTGGACCGAGTGCCGGGGCTGTCCCCCGAAGTGGGCGGGCACCGACGACGGCGGCCGGCACTGGCGCACCGGTCCGCTACCCGTGCCGGCCGACGCCATGGTGGACCTGCGGGCGGCCGGACCGCGCACCGTGGTGGCCCACTACGTGCCGCGGTCGGCCCCGGACAGCAGGTCCGGCCGGTGGATCGCCAGCGCCGACGGCGGGACCACCTGGCGCGAGGTGACCGTGCGGCCGGTGGATGCCCTACCGGCCGGCTGGCGGGTCCTCGGCCGCCAGCCCGGCCCCACGCAGGACCCGATCATCGCCGCCGACCCGGCCACCGGCGACCTGGCGCAGCTCACCCGGCCGTCGACCCTGCGCAATGCGGCGGTGGTCGAGACCGTGCCCGCCGGGGCCGGGCTGTGGGTCAGCGGGTTCACCGGTGAGCGCATCGCGCACGACGACCGGATCATCGGCACCGGCGGTGCCGTCGAGGTGAGCCGCGACGGCGGTCGGACCTGGTCCCGGCACGAGTTCCCGGACGACCTCGCGGCCTCCGACGACGTCGGTGGCCCGGCGGTCGCCACCCGGGACGGCCGCACCGTCTACGCGCTCGGCCGGGTGCGCGGCTCCCTGGTGGTCTGGCGCAGCACGGACGGCGGCGGCACCTGGACGCGGACCGCCGCGACGGCCCGGGTCGGCGACCGCACCATCCGCGCCGCGGTGCGGCCCGACGGTGTCCTGGCGGTGCAGGCCGGCATCTCCGCCCGGGAGGACCCGCTGATGTTCGCCAGCTCCGACGCCGGCGCGACGCTGCGCCCGGCGCCGCTGGGGCCCGGCGCCGACGCCCGCCCCGTGCCGGACGGGTACGTGCAGACCGGCTGGCCGGACAGCAAGGGCGCCTGGCTCTCCACCGACGGCGTCACCTGGACGTGGCTCGACCCGCCCGAGCTGCCTTGAGCGGAGCGGGTGCTCCCGGCGGTCCGACCGCCGGGAGCACCCGCCGGGTGTACGCCGGCGCAGAACGGGTAATCCCGGGCGCTCAACCGCCGTGTCGATGCGCCAGGGGGACGTGTGTTCGCCAATCCCGAGGAACTGCTGCGCTACCTCACCAACGAGGACGTGAAGTTCGTCGACGTACGTTTCTGTGACCTGCCCGGCGTGATGCAGCACTTCAACCTGCCGGTCGAGTCCGTCGACGACAGCCTGTTCACCGACGGCCTCGCGTTCGACGGTTCGTCGATCCGCGGCTTCCAGACGATCCACGAGTCGGACATGCTGCTGCTGCCCGACGTCGCGTCGGCGTTCATCGACCCGTTCCGGGCGCAGAAGACCCTCGCGTTGAACTTCTTCATCCACGACCCGTTCACCCGCGAGGCCTACTCCCGGGACCCGCGCAACGTGGCCAAGAAGGCCGAGGCGTTCCTCGCCGCCAGCGGCATCGCCGACACCGCCTACTTCGGCGCCGAAGCCGAGTTCTACATCTTCGACTCCATCCGCCACGAGACCTCCGCCCACCAGTCGTTCTACTACATCGACTCGATCGAGGGCGCCTGGAACTCCGGCCGGGAGGAGGAAGGCGGCAACCGCGGCTACAAGACCGCGTACAAGGGTGGCTACTTCCCCGTCCCGCCGGTGGATCACTACGCCGACCTGCGCGACAGCATCGTGCGCCGCCTGGTCGACACCGGCTTCACCGTGGAGCGTTCGCACCACGAGGTCGGCACCGCCGGCCAATCGGAGATCAACTACAAGTTCTCCACCCTGCTGCACTCCGCCGACCAACTGCAGCTGTTCAAGTACATCGTGAAGAACGAGGCCTGGGCCAACGGCAAGACCGCCACCTTCATGCCCAAACCCCTGTTCGGCGACAACGGCTCCGGCATGCACACCCACCAGAGCCTGTGGCTGAACGGCGAACCCCTGTTCTACGACGAGACCGGCTACGCCGGCCTGTCCGACACCGCCCGCTGGTACATCGGCGGCCTGCTGCACCACGCCCCGTCGCTGCTGGCCTTCACCAACCCCACGATCAACTCCTACCGGCGGCTCGTGCCCGGCTTCGAAGCGCCGGTCAACCTCGTCTACTCGCAGCGCAACCGCTCCGCCTGCACCCGGATCCCGGTCACGGGTAGCAACCCGAAGGCCAAGCGGGTCGAGTTCCGGGTGCCCGACCCGTCCAGCAACCCCTACCTGGCGTTCTCGGCGATGATGATGGCCGGTCTCGACGGCATCAAGAACAAGACCGAACCGCCGGCGCCGATCGACAAGGACCTGTACGACCTGCCCCCGGAGGAGTGGGGCGACGTCAAGCAGGTGCCGGGCTCGCTGCCGGAGGTGCTCGACGCCCTCGAGGCCGACCACGACTACCTCCTCGACGGCGGCGTGTTCACCCCCGACCTCATCTCCACCTGGGTGTCCTACAAGCGGGCCAACGAGGTCGACCCGGTGCGCCTGCGCCCCACCCCGCACGAGTTCGCCCTGTACTTCGACTGCTGACGGCGCCCGCCCGGGTCAACGGATGCCGTGGGACTGGAGCCAGAGTTCCAGCAGACCGAGCTGCCAGAGCTTGTTACTGCCGGCGGCCGCCTGCGCCCGGTCCGGTTCGGCGAGCAGCTCGGCGACGTATTCCGGCCGGAACAGGCGGCGTTCACGGGCGGCCGGGGCGGCGAGGGCCTCCGTGACGAGGTGCCGCACCGGCCCGTCGACGTTGCGCAGGGCGGGCACCGGAAAGTAGCCCTTCGGCCGGTCGATCACCTCCGCGGGCAGCGTCTCCCGGGCCACCTCCTTGAGGATCCCCTTGCCGCCCTGCGCCACCTTGTGCTCCGGTGGGCAGGCGGCCGCGAGGGCGACGAGGTCCTGGTCCAGGAACGGGGTACGCACCTCCAGCCCCCACGCCATGCTCATGTTGTCCACCCGCTTCACCGGGTCGTCGGGCAGCATCAGGTGCGTGTCCAGGCGCAGCACCGCGTCGAGCGCGGTGTGCGCCCTGGGCGCGGCCAAATGCGCGGCGAGCAGCTCGCGGCTGGCGTCGTGGTCGCAGGCGTACGCGGGGTCGACCACCAGGTCCAGCTCCGCGTGGCTCCGGTCGAAGAAGGCGTCGGCGAACGCCTCGGCGGCGTCCTCCCGGGGCACCTCCGTGAGCGGCTGGTGGTAGCCGTAGCCGGCGAACACCTCGTCGGCGCCCTGGCCGGACTGCGCCACCTTGACGTGCCGGGCCACCTGCTCGGAGAGCAGGTGGAAGGCGACGACGTCGTGGCTGCCCATCGGCTCGCTCATCGCCACGATCGTCCGCCGGACCGCGGGCTCCAGGTCGTCGTTGCTCAGCTGGATGCGGTGGTGGTCGGTGCCGAAGGTACGGGCGACCAGGTCCGAGTAGTGGAACTCGTCGCCGCTCTCGCCGCCCCGGCTGTCGAAGCCGATGCTGAACGTCTGCAGGTGGTGCTGCCCGGCCTCGGCGAGCAGGGCCACGATCATGCTGGAGTCCAGCCCGCCGGAGAGCAGCACCCCGACCGGCACGTCGGCCACGAGCCGCCGCCGCACCGCCGTGCGCAGCGCGTCGCCGATCGCGGCCCGCCAGTCCCGCGCCGCCGTGCCGACGTGCGCCGGGTCCCGCTGGTAGTCGGGTCGCCAGTAGACACGCTCGCGGCTGCGCCCGTCGGCCTCCACCACCCGCACGGTGGCCGGCGGCAGTTTGCGTATCCCCCGCAGGACGGTCCGGGGCGCGGGCACGATCGAGTGCCAGGACAGGTAGTGGTGCAGCGCCACCGGGTCGATGCCCGTGTCGACGTCGCCGGCCGCCAGCAGCGCCGGCAGGGTGGAGGCGAACCGCAACCGCCCCGGGGACTCGGCGAGGTAGAGGGGCTTGATGCCGAGCCGGTCCCGCGCGAGCACCAGCCGGCGCCGCTGCCGGTCGACCAGCACGACCGCGAACATCCCGACGAGGTGGTGGACGAAGTCCTCACCCCACTGGGCGTACGCCACGAGGATGACCTCGGTGTCGCTGGTCGAGCGGAAGGTGTGCCCGGCCTGCCGCAGCTCGTCCCGCAGCTGCGGGTAGTTGTAGATGCAACCGTTGAACACCAGCGCCAGACCCAGGTCCTCGCGGACCATCGGCTGCGCTCCGGCGTCGGAGAGATCGATGATGGTCAGCCGGCGGTGGCCGAGGGTGATCCATCCGTCGTTCCACAGGCCCTCCCCGTCGGGACCCCGGGACCGCATCGCCTCGCTCATCCGGGTCACCGCGCGGCCGTCCGGCACCGAGCCGTCGAACCGGGCCTCCCCGCTGATCCCACACATCCTCGGGGCACCTCCTCTGGCCTGCCGGTAGACACGAACATCGCTTGCCCGTCACCGCCGGACCGGTGGCACGGCCCATGAGAGGCCGCGACTACCCGTTGGGCGGGTGGCGAAACCGGCGGGGCGGGTGGGGGCACACCCGCCCGATCAATTCCGGAGCTGGGATATCATCGCCCTGTGGCGATCGATTCCTGTGCGGCATCAGCCCCGGCCGTGGCGCTGTTCCGCTCCCTCGGTGACCCGACCCGGCTGGCCATCCTGCGCCGGATCGCGACCGGCGAGGCGCGCGTGGTGGACCTGACCGGCGAGCTGGGCCTGGCGCAGTCGAGCGTGTCGAAGCACCTGGCCTGTCTCCGGGACTGCGGCCTCGTCGACTACCGGGTCGACGGCCGCCAGTCGTTCTACTTCCTGACCCGGCCGGAGCTGCTCGACCTGCTGCGTTCCGCCGAGCAACTCCTGGCCGCCACGGGCGAGGCCGTGGCGTTGTGCCCGGTCTACGGGTCGGCGGCCGAGTCGCGGGCGGCGGTGACGCGGTGAACGTGTCGCTGCTGCCCCCGGAGCGCCGGGCGGCGCTGTCCCGGCGCAGCCTGTGGCTGGCCTACGCCACCGCCGGCTACAACCTCCTGGAAGGCCTGGTCGCCCTCGCGGCCGGCACGGCGGCCTCCTCCACGGCGCTGATCGGGTTCGGCCTGGACTCCTTCGTCGAGGTGTCCAGCGCCGCCGTCGTCATCTGGCAGTTCCGCTCGCGGGTCCCCGAGGAGCGGGAACGCGTCGCGCTGCGGCTCATCGGCGTGTCCTTCTTCGCCCTGGCCGCGTGGGTGACCGTCGACGCCGCGCGCTCGCTGCTGGCCGGAGGCGACGCGGACGCCAGCCCGGTCGGCATCGGCCTGGCCGTCGCGTCGCTGGTCGTGATGCCGCTGCTCGTCGCGGCCAAGCGGCACACCGGCCGGGAACTCGGCTCGGCGACGGTCCTGGCCGACTCCACGCAGACCATGCTGTGCACCTACCTGTCCGCGGTGCTGCTCGCCGGCCTGGTTCTCAACGCCCTGTGGGGCTGGTCGTGGGCCGACCCGATCGCCGCGCTCGTCATCGCCGGGGTGGCGGTCAAGGAGGGTGTGGCGGCCTGGCGCGGCGAGCACTGTGACGACTGCGCGTCCCTGCCCGTGTCCGACGCCCCCGGCGGGCGCGGGAGCTGCGCGGACGGTTGCTGCGCCGACGAGACGGTGTGAAGCGGCGCGCCGTGACCTTCCCGGAGGCCGCCGCTGGCGCTCTCATCGTGGCTCGCCGCTGACTTTCCCGCTCCGGCATCCCCACGGCTACGTGCGCAAACGGCAGTTCTCGCAGGTGGTGGGGCCGTAGGCTGCAATCGGGCGGGGGCAGGGGCATGAGCGATGGCATCGAGGCGTTCTTCGTGGCACTACCGGCGCGGAGGCGGGCCATGCTGCCACCGCGCGTTCGCGGGACGCTGCGCGTGGACCTGGTGACCCACGGCTCGACCGACCACTGGTACGTCGACCTCCGCGCGACGGATCAGGTGGTGGTGAACCGGAACGCCGGGACGGCCGACGCGGTGCTGACGACGACGCCCGCGGTGTTCGCCCAGCTCGTGCGGGGCGAGTCCCCCGCCACGGCCGTGCTGCTGCGCAACGACGCCACCCTGGTCGGCGACTCCCGGCTGGTCCTGGCCTTCCGGCGGTACTTCCCGCCCCCGGGCGGCACCGGCGATCCCCGGGAGGGCGCGCAGCGGCGGGCTCCCCACGGGCAGGCGTGGCGCGAGCGCCTGCGAGCCGGGATGGGTTGACGGCATGCCGATGCGGAAGTCGATCAGCATCCTGGACGGGAACACCTTCCTGGTCTGCGACGACCGTGGCGACGTGGATCCGTCGCCCAGCGTGCCGACCGGGCTGTTCTCCTACGACACCCGATTCCTGTCCACCTGGCGGTTGAGCGTGAACGGGGAACGGCTGCACGCGTTGTCGGTGGACGACATCCGGTACTTCGAGAGCCGCTTCTTCCTCGTGCCGGGCGAACCGACCCACTACGTCGACGCGACGGTGTCGGTGATCCGCGACCGCAGCATCGGCGGCAGCTTCACCGAGAACCTCGCGGTGCTCAACCACACCGACACGGAGACGACCCTGACGGTACGCGTCGACATGGCCTCCGACTTCGCCGACATCTTCGAGGTCAAGAACCCGCAGGGCAAGAAGGCGCCGGTACAGGCGATCGTGGAGGAGGGGCAGCTGCGGCTGCGCTACCGCCGGGACAGCTTCCACCGGGAGACCGTCATCTCCAGCTCCGCACCCGCCCGCGTCGACCCGGAGGGCATGACGTTCGAGGTGCGCGTACCGGCGCAGTCGGAGTGGCAGACCCGGTTGCACGTACGCACGCTGGTCCTGGGCGCCCACGAGCGCGACTTCCGCGACAGCCTTGAGCTGCGCCAGGCCCGGTCCCCGGCCGAGCTGGACGAGCAGCTGCGGCAGTGGACGGCGACCGCGCCGCGGCTGAAGTGCGACAGCTCGTCCATCACCACCGCCTACCGCCGCAGCCTCGTGGACCTGGCCGCGCTGCGCTACACCTCCATCACGATGGCGGAGGAACTGGTCGCCGCCGGGCTGCCGTGGTTCATGACCGTGTTCGGCCGGGACAGCATTTTCACCTGCCTGCAGGCCCTGCCGTTCACCCCGCAGCTCGTGCCCGCCACCCTGGGCACGCTGGCCTACGGGCAGGGCAGCCGCCTCGACGACTTCCGGGACGAGGAGCCCGGCAAGATCCTGCACGAGCTGCGCTACGGCGAGTCCGCCGGATTCGAGGAACAACCCCACTCGCCGTACTACGGCGCCGCCGACACCACTCCCCTGTTCGTCGTCCTGCTCGACGAGTACGAACGCTGGACCGGCGACGGCGCGGTGGTGCGGGCCTACGAGTTCGAGGCCCGCGCCGCTCTCGACTGGATCGACACCTACGGCGACCTGCTCGGCACCGGCTACGTCTGGTACGAGACCCGCAACCGCGACAACGGCCTGGTCAACCAGTGCTGGAAGGACTCTCCGGACTCGATCTGCCACCGCGACGGGCGCCTGCCCCCGTTTCCCCGCGCGACCTGCGAACAACAGGGCTACGCCTACGACGCCAAGATCCGGGGCGCGCGTCTGGCGCGCCTGTTCTGGAACGATCCCGCCTACGCCGACCGCCTCGAACGGGAGGCCGCGGAGCTGAAGGCCCGGTTCAACGAGGAGTTCTGGATCGCCGACGGCGAGTACTACGCCCTCGCGCTGGACGCGGAGGGAAACCAGGTCGACGCGCTGTCCTCGAACATCGGGCACCTGCTGTGGAGCGGCATCGTCGAGGAGTCCCGGGCCGGTCGGGTCGCCGAGCTGCTGCTCGGCGACCGGCTCTTCTCCGGCTGGGGCGTGCGCACCCTGGCCACCGACTGCGCCCGCTACAACCCGCTCGGCTACCACGTGGGCACCGTGTGGCCGTTCGACAACTCGATCATCGCCTGGGGTCTCTGGCGCTACGGCTACCGCCGCGAGGCGGCCACCATCTGCCAGGCCATGTTCGACGCCGCCGACTACTTCCAGGGCCGGCTGCCCGAGGCCTTCGCCGGATACCCCCGGGCCCGCACCACCTACCCCGTGGAGTACCCGACCGCGTGCAGCCCGCAGGCCTGGTCGGCGGGAACCCCGCTGCTCCTGCTGCGGGTGATCCTCGGCCTGCAACCCCACGACGAGCACCTCATCATCGACCCGGTGCTCCCACCGGGGCTGGGCCGGCTGGAACTGCTCGACATCCCCGGACGGTGGGGCCGGATCGACGCCCTGGGGCGCAGCCGCACGGCGGCCGACGGGGTCCCGCCGGGCTCGGGTGGCCAGCCGGCCCCCGGGGTGTGGTGAGGCCGGCGCTCCGCGGTCAGGGGTGGTCGGAGAGGACCGCGCCCACCGCCCGCTGGGCGAGCGCGTACATGGCGGGGTTGGTCTCCCGGTAGTAGGTCAGCGCGCTGATGAAGGTCAACGCCCAGCCCTTGCCGCGCGCCCAGGTCGCGTCGTCGAACCCCGCCGTCTCGCGGAAGACGTCGCGCGCGTCGGGGTCGAGGAGGGTCCACGCCGCCATCGCGTCGCAGGCCGGGTCGCCGACGCCCGCCGCGCCGAAATCGATCAGGCCGCGGAGGCGGCCGTCGCGGACGAGCACGTTGCCGGGGAGCAGGTCGCCGTGGGTCCAGACCGGCGGACCGTGCCAGACCGGCGCAGCCAGCGCCTCCTCCCAGATCGCCAGGACCGCGTCGACATCGACCATGCCGCGGGCGGCCTCGGTCCACTCCCGCAGGTACGCGTCACGGCCGCGCAGCGGACCGCTGCGGTATCCGGCACGGGCGCCGGCGGTGTCCGCCCGCCGCAGGCCCGCCACCAGATCGCCGAGGTCGGCGGCGAAGCCCCGCGGGTCGGTGTTGCCCTCGGTCGGGTGGTCGCCGTCGACCCAGCGGTGGACCGCCCACGGCCACGGGTACCCGTCGGCCGGCCGGCCGACGGCGCACGGCTGCGGCACGGCCACCGGCAGGTGCTTCGCGAGGACCGGTAGCCACTCGTGTTCGAACGCGACCTGCTTGACCGCGCTTTCGATGCGCGGCAGCCGGACCGTGAGCGCGTCGCCGAGCCGGTAGATCGCGTTGTCCGTGCCGCCGGAGGGCACCGGCGTGACCGGTCGGTCCGCCCACTGCGGGAACTGTCCGGCGATCAGCCGTCGGACCAGGGCGGCGTCCGTGCGTACCTCGTCCTTGTGCATCTGGCCGCCGGCCAATTCGAACCCTCCCCGTACGCGGTGTCCGTGGAGGTTAACCGCCCGCGCCGTCGGTGTCCCCGGGATTTCGGCAGCGCCGCCGCCGGTCGCGGTAGGTTGCTCAGTCATGGCCACGACCGCCGACGTCCGTCACGATCTCGCCAGCCTCGCCGACCCACGACGGGTGGCGGCACTGAGCCGGTTCCTCCAGATCACCCCGGGCGGGTACGGCGAGGGCGACCGGACCATCGGCGTGCCGGTGCCGGAGCAGCGCAGGGTGGCCGCCCGGTACTGGCGCGACCTCTCCCTGGCCGAGACGGCGGAACTGCTGGCCAGCGGCGTTCACGAGGAGAGGCTGACGTCGCTGTTCATCCTGGTGCGCAAGTTCGCCAGGGCCGACGAGGAGGAACGGGGCCGGATCTTCCGCCTCGTCCTGGCCAACACGGCCCGCATCAACAACTGGGACCTGGTGGACTCGTCCGCTCCGTACATCGTCGGGCCCTGGTTGGTCGACAAGGACCGCGGCGTCCTGGACCGGCTGGCCGGGTCGAGCCTGGTGTGGGACCGGCGCATCGCCGTCATGGCGACCTTCGCCTTCATCCGGGCCGGCGACTTCCACTGGACCTTCCGCCTCGGTGATCGGCTCCTGGCCGACCCGCATGAGCTGGTGCAGAAGGCGGTGGGCTGGATGCTGCGCGAGGTGGGCAACCGGGACCGGGCGGCGGAGGAGGAGTTCCTGGCCGGACGGTACCGGGCCATGCCCCGGGTCATGCTGCGGTACGCGATCGAGAAGTTCGAACCGCAGCGACGTCGGGAGTACCTGTCCGGCACGGCCCGTCAGTGAGCGCGCCAGCCGGAGGCGAAGGTCCTCCTGGTCGGACTGGCGGTCATCGATCGGGAGGACACGGACATGCACGATCTTTCTCGTCGCAAGCTGCTCAAGGCGAAGTACGACCCCCACAACGTCTTCCAGTACGAGCAGAGCATCCCGCCCGCGGCATGCTGACCTACGAGGCCGTCCGTACCCAGGTCGGCGTCCAGACCTCGCTGTCGGGTGTCTCCGCCCGCCTGGAGGCCAGGTGATCGCGAAGTGTGGTGAGCGCGGGATGCCGGTTGTCGTCGCGCCAGATCAGTGACATCGGGTACACCGGTGCGGGGCCCCGCACCGGTATACGCCGCAGGTCATAGCTGTCCGGCCACAGGTATCGCGTGCGCTCCCCGGCCAGCGTCGCCAGTTCCGGGGAGTCGGCGAGCTCGGCCAGCAGCGCCTCGTTTCCGAAGGCCGGCCCGGCCCGGTCGATGGTGAGGCCGAACGCGGCGGCGAGCTCGTCGTAATAGTCGGCCCATTCGGTACCGGCGGCCATTCCCGGCATCCAGATGCGGTGCTCGGCGAGCTGGGCGGGCGTGACGGCGCGGGCGTCGGCGAGCGCGTGGCGGGGCCCGACGAGAAGCTCGTGGTGCTCGTCGATCACGCGGGCGGCCCGGATCGCGCCGGGCAGGTGGCGCGCGGCGACGGTGACGGCGTGGAAGGTGGCGTCGACCGTCCCCGCCTCGACCGCGGCGATCGCGGCGTGGACGTCGGCGTCCAGGGTCACGACATCCAGCTCGATCCGCGGATGGGTGCGGTGGAAGTCCTGGAGGAGCACGGCCGGCGCGGTCCGCCGGCTGTGCACGTCGACGCGGAGGGCGCGCCGGCCGGGACGCACCGACGCGTCGGCCCGGTCCGCCACCCGGAGGAGCTCCCGGGCGTGCGGCAGGAACGCCTGGCCGTCGACCGTGAGCCGCACCCCCCGGGGCGTACGGGTGAACAGGCGCACGGCCAGGTCCCGCTCCAACCCGGCGACCCGCTTGGAGACGGCCTGCTGCGTGATCGACAGCGCGGTGGCCGCCACCTGGAACTGGCCGGCGTCGGCGGCGGCGACGAAGGTGCGCACGGCGTCGAGATCCACCCGCCGACCCTAGTCGCACAACGAACCGTTGTGGCTCGCCGCCGGCCCGGTTGTTTGATCCCGCCTCCCCGACCCTGCTGTGATCACGGCCGTCAACGGCACGGGGCCGAGGCGGGAGGTGCGAGCCTGGTGGTCAGACGATCCCTCGGCCGGCAGTTCGGCTGGCTCTGGGCGGCCTACGCGGTGAGCGCCTACGGCTCGGCGCTGGGTTTCGGTGCGATGCCGCTGATCGCCCTGCTGGCGCTGGACGCCAGCCCCGCTCAGGTGTCCGCGCTGTCCGCGGTGGGGCCGGCCGTCGGCGCCCTGATCGCCGTGCCGCTCGGACCCTGGGTGGAGTTCCGCCGCAAGCGACCCGTGATGATCGGGATGGACCTGGCCCGCTTCGCGGTCCTCATGACGATCCCGGTCGCCTACGCCGCCGGCCGGCTCAGTTTCGTCCAGTTGCTGATCGTCTCGGCCGTGGTCGCCGCCGCCAAGATCACCTTCCAGGCGGCCGGCGGCGCCTGTCTCAAGGCCCTCGTCCGGCCGGACGACCTGCTCGTGGCCAACGCGAGGTTCGAGTCGACCACGTGGAGCGCCATCGCCGTCGGGCCACCGCTCGGCGGCGCGGCCGTCGGCCTCTTCGGGCCGGTGACCACCGTGGTGGCCGACGCGCTCAGCTACCTGTTGTCCGCGCTGGGCATCACGGCGATTCGCGGCCGGGAGGACCACCGGCGGCGAGCCGACCGGCAGCCGGTCCGGGCCGGCGAGCTGCTCGACGGCTGGCGCCACCTCCTGACCCACCCCGGCCTGCGCGCGCTCTACCTCAACCAACTGCTCGTCGGCGGGCTGATCATGGCCACCGAGCCGCTGCTCGCCGTGCTCCTGCTCGGCCAGCTCGGGTTCCCGCCCTGGCAGTACGGCCTCGCCTTCGCCGCCCCGTGCGTCGGCGGCCTCATCGGCTCACGGCTCGCTCGCCAGGTCGTGGCGCGGTACGGCCAGCACCGGGTGATCCGGACGGTCGGCACGCTGCGCGCCGTCTGGCTGATCGGCCTCGCGTTCGTCCAGCCCGGCATCGCCGGCCTCGCGACGGTGATCGCCGTCGAGCTGGCGATCATCATCAGCATGAGCCTGTACAACCCGGTGCTCGCCACCTACCGGCTCGAACACACACCCGGCGACCGCACCGCCCGCACCCTGTCGGCCTGGTCGATCAGCAGCAGCGCCTCGATCGCCATCCTCAGCGCGCTCGGCGGACTGCTCGCCAACGCCACCAGCCCCCGCGCGGCGATCGCGATCGCGGGCCTGCTGATCCTCGCCAGCCCGCTGCTGCTGCCCCGCCGCCAGGACCCTCCGGTCGTGCCCGAGCGTGAGCCGGCGACGGCGCACGCCGGATCGTCGGCGGCCCCGTCGCGCGGGGCCGACGCCCCCGGTGCCCTCAGGCCAGGAGCGTCTCCCGCATCGTCGCCCCCGGGTTGATCCGGCCGACGACCCGGGGGCCGTTCGGGTCGTACACGTCCAGGGTGTTGTTGCGGCGCATCAGCTCGCGAACGGCGGGCGGCAGCCGGGGCGGGTCGTCCATGGCCGCGAGGACCTGCCCGGCGGTCGAGATGAGTCGAGCGGCCAGGGCCGCGGAGTCGGCGTCGATCCGCACCCGGCCGTACTCCCAGCCGGCGGTGGTGAGGTCGAGCAGCTCGAACACGCGGGTCACGACCGGGGTCGGGTCGGTCACCCGGTCGAGCCGGGTCGCCCCGCCGCCGACCACCGCGACGGCGGCGGCCACCTGCGCGTACGGGTGGAAGCCGCACGGGAGCGCGTACAGCGGCCACCGCAACCCGCGGCCGGCCTCCTTCCACAGCGGCCGGTAGTTCCGGCGGTGCACCAGGAGCCGCCGGCCCGTCCGACGGTGGACGTCGTGAGCCTGGGCCCGCAGGTCGTCGTGGGCCTCGTCGGCGACCTCGCCCACGATCCGGGCCGCCACCACGAGGCCGTCGTCACCGTCCAGCATCCGGGTGACGGCGTCCACCTGGTCGGCGAACCGGATCTGCGCGTGTGCACCGTACCGGTGCCGGACCTCGGCCAGCAGCGTCTGCTGCCGCTCCGGATCGAGCTGGACCCGCCCGCCACCCAGCAACCGCCGGAGCCACCGCATGTCGCCTCGTTTCAGCAGAGCCGTCCCGGACCGCGGCAATGCTATGCGTCGGACCGCCCTCGTATGGTGATGGGGTGGCAGACAGATCCCTGACCTTGATGGCGGTGCACGCGCACCCCGACGACGAGGCGACGAGCACCGGCGGCATCCTCGCCCGCTACGCGGCCGAGGGGGTCACGACGGTCCTCGTGACCTGCACCGACGGGGGGTGCGGCGACGGCCCCGGTGGCAGCAAGCCGGGCGACCCGGGGCACGACCCGGCGGCCGTGGCGGCGATGCGCCGGGCCGAGCTGGAGGCCAGCTGCGAGGCGTTGAAGGTCACGCACCTGGAGACGCTCGGCTACGCCGACTCCGGGATGATGGGCTGGGCGACCAACGACCTGCCCGACGCGTTCTGGAACACGCCGGTGGCGGAGGCGGCCGACCGGCTGGCCGAGTTGATCCGGCGCTACCGGCCCGACGTCGTGGTCACCTACGACGAGAACGGCTTCTACGGCCACCCGGACCACATCCAGGCGCACCGCATCACGATGGCCGCCGTCGAGCGGACGGGCATCCCCGCGAAGGTCTACTGGACGACCGTGCCGCGCAGCGCCTTCCAGGAGTTCGGCCGCGTCATGAAGGAGATCGGCGTCGAGTTCCCCGAGCCGGACGGGCCGGCGGAGGAGATGCCGCAGCTCGGCCTGCCCGACGACGAGATCACCACGTGGGTGGACACGAGCGCCTACGGCGCGCAGAAGTTCGCGTCGTTGGCCGCGCACGCCAGCCAGGCCGAGAACATCTTCTTCCTGCAACTGGGGCAGGACCGGTTCACCGAGCTGATGGGCGTGGAGACGTTCGTCCGGGTTCACGACACCACCGGCGCGCCGGCACGCGAGGACGACCTGTTCGCCGGGCTGCGCTGAGCACACCGGCGGCCCTGGCCGGTCCCAGCGGCGGCTCCCGCCGTGTCACAGTTCGCCGCGGGCCAGCCGGATCAGCCGGTCGAGGACCCGGCCGCCGCTGACCCGCAGACCGTCGTGCTCGTACTCGTTGGTGACCCAGGTGCGCAGGCCGCGCACCGCGCGGGCGGTGGCGAGCGAGTCGTCGGCGTCGACGTACATGTCGTCGTGGTAGACGGCCGCGGCCACGGGGACCTCGTTGCGCGCCAGTTGCCCGGGGTCGTACAGGTCGGGCCAGTCCTCCCGCTGGGCGAGCAGGTCCGCCACCTCGTCCAGCGGGGCCAGCGCCGGGTCGGTGGCGAACATCCAGGGATAGATCATCTCGCCGGTCAGCAGCACCGGCACGCCGTCGGCCAGGGCCCGGTCGACGTCGAACCGCGGGAACTCCGGGCGTACCGACTGGGCCGCCCATCCGGTGCCGCACGGCGACACCGACCGCTGTCCGTAGATCGACTCGTGCAGGACGGCGTAGAGCGGCCGGCCGGCGAACGACAGGTGGCCCTCGACCTGGGCGAGGAACGGGTCGGAGAGCCGGCGATCGAGCGGGACAGCGTCCTCGAGCAGGTAGTGCAGCGTGTGTGAGCCGCTGCCGGTGCCCAGCATGATGCCGAGCGCCTGGAACGCCTCGGCGGTCAGCAGCCCGCCACCGGGCAGCCGTACCTCCTGCTCCCGCAGGTGCCGCACGAGGGCGCGGACGGTTTCGACGTCCTCCGGGTAGCGGGCGTAGTGCGCCTCGACCTTGCGCCGCACCCGGGGGTAGGCGGCCCGGTAGACGGCCTCGGGCGCGCTGCGCAGGCCCGGGAGACCTCCGGTCACGAAGGCCTCGCGGACGCCCTCCGGCGCGTACGACAGGTAGGTGAGGGTGCAGAAGCCGCCGTAGCTCTGGCCCAGGAGGCTCCACCGCCCGGCCTCGCCGAGGAGTTCCCGGCGGATCAGTTCGCAGTCCCGGACGATCGAGTCGGCCCGGAAGTGCGCCAGATACCGGGCCTGCGCGGCCACGTCACCCCGCAGCGGCAGCGTGTGCCGGTCGGCGGGCGTGGAGCGGCCGGTGCCACGCTGGTCCAGCAGCAGCACCCGGTAGTCGTCCAACGCCCGGTCCAGCCAGCTGTCGCGGCCCACCGGGCGCGGTGACCGGCCACCCGGCCCGCCCTGCAGGAACAGCAGCCACGGCAGTGACTCCCGTTCCCGGCCGGCGGCGACGACCTCGCGGGCGTACACCTCGATCCGCTCGCCGGCCGGATCCGCGTGGTCGAGTGGGACCCGGAAGGTGTGGTCGGTGATGACGGTGCCCGGCTGGCGGTAGGTCGGCACGCGGTTCTCCCTCCCACGCCGGGCGGCGCACTCGTCGACTCTAGTGGCGGACGCGGCATCGATGCGGTCAGAGTGGGCATAGCGGGAGGAAGCCGGGACGCGGTTCGCGACAGTGTTTCCCGGTGAGGCCCCGGGCGGTAAGAAAATTCCGCCCGGGGTCGACCGAGCGCAGGAAGGGCCCTCCGCACCCCACGAGGGGTGCGGAGGGCCCTTCCTTCTTGGCTGTGCCGCCGCGAGACCTAGCGGTGCCGCATCTCCCCGGCGGCCTCCCGCGTCTCGTCCTGCATCTGGTGTGCGGTCGATCGGCCCTGGTCACGGACCGCCGATGCGCCCTGCGCGGCGGTGGACCGCACCGACTGGGCCGCCTGCTGCGCGGGCTCGCGCATCTGGTCCCGGAGCTGGTTACCGACCTGGCTGGCCTGCTGGCGCAGCCCGGCGGAGTGCTCCCCGACCATGCCCCGGGCCTGGCCGGCCCATTGCCGCTCGGGGCGGCTGGGCGGGATCAGGGAGGAGACCAGCAGCCCGGCGCCGAAGGCGATCAGGCCGGCCGCGAGCGGGTTGCCCTGCGTCTGTGCCCGGGACTGCTGCCCGAGCGACCGCGCCTCGTCCCGGACCGAACCGGCAGTCTGCGACATCCGCTGGCCGGCGCCGTGCCCGTCCATCTGCGCGCCCATCACCTTCTCCTTGACTCGGGTCAGCGCGCCGCGAGCCTGCCCGACACGCTCACCGGCGATCCGACGCGGGTTCATCTTGTCGGTCAGAGCATCCACGTCGCTGCTCAACTCGCTCCGGGTGCTCTCGATCTCTGATCGGATCCGATCCGGATCGGTGGACATGATCCGCTCCCTCCTGGCGCGGTCACCGGCCTCGCATGGCGTGCGGCATCTCCCGCGCGGTCTGTTTCGTCCGCGGCAGGACCTCACGGAGCTGCCGCATCTTGGTCCGGGCGTTGGCGAGCAGGATGGCGGCGACGACCGCCCAGATGACCGCCACGATCAGTGCGGCCCATCCCTCGTCCATCACGTTCGACAGGCCCCACCACACCGCGTACGACACGAACAGCACGGCCAGGAAACCGGCCAGCGCCGCCCCGCCGAACATGCCACCGGCCTTTCCGGCCTGGCTCGCCTCCTCGCGCAGCTCGGCCTTGGCCAGCTCGACCTCCTTGCGGACCAGCGTGGAGAGATCCCGGGTCACGTCGCCCAGCAGCTCACCGACTGAGGACTGCGTCCGCTCCTTCTCCGGGGCGCTCACGGCGCCACCCCGCCCGGGATGTCCGGCTCCGGCCGGCCGGCCGGCGACACGTTCTGCACCCGGGCCACCCCGGTGTAGGGCTGCTCTCCGGTGTACGGCGCCTCGACCGGCCGCTCGGACGACGGCGCCACCGGCTGCGCGGGCTGGGCCGGCGCGGCGCCGGAGCCCGACCAGTCGGAGGCGGTCAGGTTCCGGGTGAGCCGGCCGACGAGCAGGCCCGCCACCACGGCACCGGCGAGGAACGTCCCGGGATGCTGCCGGGCGTACCCTCGCACCTCGTCCAGAACGTCGCCCGGCTCCCGCTGGTCGAGCCACCCGGCGGCGCGCTGCGCCGCGTCGGCCGCCCGGCGGACCGCCTCGCCGGCCATCCCCGACTCCCCGCTCTGCTCGGCCATGGAGCCGAGCCCACGGCCCAGGTCGCGCAGCCCTTCGGCGGCCCTGTGCTGCTGCGTCCGCGCCTGGTCCCGCAGTTGCGTGGTGGCCTGGCCGGTCAGGTTCCGTGCCTGCTGCGCCGCCTCCGCGGCCACCTGCCCGCCCTGCTCGGTCGCGGCGTGCGCGACCTGTCCACCCGTCTGCATCGCGTGTTGCCCGACCCGGGACGCCTGCTGCCGGGCCTGCTCCCCCGTGCCGCCGGGGGGCCGGCTCTGGTTGGTTGCCGTCATGGCCCTACTTCCTCCCTCGCGACGGGCCGGCGAAGCTTCTGCTCCGCCCGCCCGGTCACAGCAGATCGGCCGCCAATTGCGGGAGCGCCATCCGGATGAACCGCGAAACCAGCTGTCTTTCGTCGAGATGCGCCTTGCAGTGCGGCCGTGGACTACTGCACGCTTCGGCCTCTCCCGTCTCCGGCAGGTGAGTGCCCACCGGACCTGCCGTTATGCCCGCCCACCCGAACCCAGGTGAACGGCCGGGACCACGTCGGTCAGACCGGCTGAGGCGGCGAGACCCGACTGTCCGTTCCGACCCGCGCTCAGCCCACCCCGGCGGTCGCGACGGGTTCGAACGGTTTGTCCGCGGGCGTGATGGACCGCGCCATCCGAGGGTCGCGGGGCGGGTTGCGTGCTGTGCGCGTGCCGGGACCGGTGAAGAAGACGATCGGGTCGCCGTGCGTGCCGACCGAGGTCACCGGACCACCTCGTAGTGGAGGTGGGTCACGCCGGGGGCCGGGACGGCCTCGACGAGGCGGAGCCGCACGTGCGCGGGAAGCGACTGGAAGTAGGGCCGGCCGCCGCCGAGCAGGACCGGCACCTGGTGCAGGATCACCTCGTCGACCAGTCCCGCGGCGAGGGCCGCCGTCGCGACGCCGCCGCCCATGAGGGCGACATCCTTGTCGCCGGCGGCCTCCCGCGCGACCGCGACCGCGTCCTCGATCCCGGTGGTGACCAGCGTCTGACGGTCGTCGCTCATACCCGGCACCGGCCGGTTGCTGAGCACGATCAGCGGCGCCGTCGGGTGCGGCGTCCCGCCGTGCACCCACCCGGAGTAGTCGTACGTGTTGCGGCCGGCCAGGCTCGCGCCGACGCGCCCGGCCACGGCGTCGAGCACCCGGGCACTGGGCTCGCTCAGGTGGAACCCGTCGAACACCTGGCTGGGGGTGTCACCGTCGAAGAACCAGTCGAACAGCATCGTCCCGTCGCCCAGCCCTCGCCCGGCGCCGGGGTCGCGTCCGGTGATGTATCCGTCGACCGAGACCGACAACGCGATGAACACCTTGCTCATGCCGTACCCCCTCCTCAGTTCCTTCAAGAGACTCCGCGACCGTAACAGCTCAAGTTCCTTAAGGGAACTCAAATTGCTACACTGGCCCCATGCAGCGCACGAACTTCGGCGAGATGGCCTGCTCGATCGCCCGCACGCTCGACGTGATCGGCGAGCCCTGGTCGCCGCTGGTCCTGCGTGACGTGTACGCCGGGCTCACCCGGTTCGAGCAGATCCAGGCGGACCTCGGCATCTCGCGCAAGGTCCTGACCGAGCGGCTGAACCACCTCGTCGACCAGGGGGTGCTCGAGCGCCGGCCCTACGACCAGCGACCCCGGTTCGAGTACGTCCTCACCGAGAAGGGCACCGAGCTGGTCGACCTACTCATGGTCATGGTCCGCTGGGGCGACAAGTGGCTCGCCGGTCCGGCCGGCCCGCCGGTCCTGTACCGCCACCACGCGTGTGGCGAGGTCAGCAGCGTCGACCTGCGCTGTGCACACTGCGGCGAGCCGATGCACGCCGGCGACGTCGACCTGCTTCCCGGCCCCGGTGCGGCGAACTGACGCCGTCCCGGCCACCGCCCCGTCACTGACCGGCGTGCCACGGGCCGCTCAGCGCCCCGCCGCCGGAGCCGGTCGAGGGGCTGACGACGCGCTGGCCGTGGCCCGCCACCAGCGCGGCCAGCCCGGCGCCGGTGGTGTTGAGCAGCACGTCGTGGATGGAGGACACCCGGTCCAGCCGCAGCACATACTGCGCGACCTCGACCAGGACCGAGCAGCCCGCCCAAATCTACCGGGCCCTGGGCCGGGCAGGAGGCGGGCGAATTCACCGTGCGGCGCCCGGCTCCGGCCGAGCGCCGCCGTCGTACTCCGCCGCCTCGCACGGCGAGAGGCCGCCGGCGGCGATGATCGACAGGCGGTCGTCGGAGACCTGGCCCACGCGCCACCGAACTCGGTGCCGCGGCCCGGGCACTAACCCGTACCGGTGCGGCGCGTCGTGCTGAACCGACGCTGGTACGCGGCGGGGCTGATCGACAGTTTCCGGGCGAAGACCCGTCGCATGCTCTCGTAGCTGGGGAACCCGGCCAGGGTCGCGGCCTGCGTCGCGCTGTGCCCCTGGTCGAGCAGTGCCCGGGCCATGTCGAATCGGATGTTCTCCACGTAGCGGGCCGGTGTGGTGGACAGCTCGTCATGGAAGAGCCGGGTGAGGTGCCGGGTGCTCACGTTGAGGTGTTTCGCGAGCTCACCGAGCGAGTGGTCCCCGCGCGGGTTCGCCGTCACCAGGTCGGTGATCGTGCGCAGAGCCGGCGACCGGGGCGGCGGTCCCTGCAGCGGCGCCGAGAACTGGGACTGGCCGCCCGCGCGCTGCATGTACACCACCAGGGCGCGGGCGACCTCGCGCGCCACGTCGGGCCCGTGATCCTCCTCGACGAGCGCGAGCGCCAGGTCGATCCCGGCCGTGACCCCTGCCGACGTGTACGTCGTGCCGTCGCGAACGTAGATCGCGTCGGGCTCGACGCGGGACGTCGGATGCCGCGCGGCCAGCTCGTGCGCGACCTTCCAGTGCGTGGTCGCGCGCTTGCCGTCGAGGAGGCCGGCGGCGGCGAGGACGAACGCCCCGGTGCAGATCGACGC
Organism: Micromonospora halotolerans; assembly: GCF_032108445.1. Taxonomy (NCBI): domain Bacteria; kingdom Bacillati; phylum Actinomycetota; class Actinomycetes; order Micromonosporales; family Micromonosporaceae; genus Micromonospora; species Micromonospora halotolerans. The sequence continues at coordinate 540,488 of NZ_CP134876.1, forward strand.
GACCCGACCGGCCGCGGCCGCCGGTGTGCGTACGGCGTCGGCCAGGTCGGCGGGGACACGGTCGCGCGGAAAGCGGTCGGACCCGGCCACCAGCAGCGTGTCGAAAGCCGGCTCCGACGAGACGGCGCCGTCGACCGCGATCCGGACGCCGAGGTTCGTCGTGACGTCCGCACCGGTCGGCGACAGCAACACGATGCGGTAGTCGGCGCCGAACCGGTTCGCCTCCTTGAACACCTCCGCGGGACCGGCGACGTCCAGCAACGTCACCCCGTCGTAGACGAGCATCGCGACGCGATGGGTGCCGCCGGTCACCACTGCGGTCCCTTCCCGGCCGGAGCCGCGTCGGGTCGGCCGGACGCCGGCGGCACCGACCGCCGTCGGGTCGGCGCAGCGGGAGGCTCGGACACCGCTCATTGGTAGCACGCCGGCACCGGAGACGGCGGGCTCTTCGTGGTCAAGATCGCTCACGGTGTGACGTCCAGGTAGCCGATCTCTCCGTGATCTTGAGCCGCTCACACGCTGTCCGGATATGAGGGATTCCTGGCCGGACGAAGGCGGCGCCGTACGACGATCGGTGGGCAGCATGGAGGCCGGAGACAGCAAGCGCGAACATTTCCGGAAGGTCAGAGATCATGCCAGAGGTCATCGCGGGGTTGGAGATTCCGGAGACAGCGGCGGTCGCCGAGGCGACCAGGCGCATCCAGGAGACGACCAGCCCGCTCATCTACCACCATTCCCGACGGGTCTTCTTCTTCGGCCTGATCCACGCGGACCGGCTCGGCATGAAACCGGACCCGGAGCTGCTCTACCTGGCGGCCATGTTCCACGACACCGGCCTCCTGACCCCCTTCTCCGACGTCGAGCAGCGCTTCGAAGTCGACGGGGCCGACCACGCGCGCAAGTTCCTCCTGGACCGGGGTTTCCCGACCGCCGCCGCGGAGACCGTCTGGACGGCGATCGCGCTGCACACCACCCCGGGCATCCCGGACCGGATGGCCCCGGAGATCGCGACCACGTACCTCGGTGTCCTGACCGACGTGCTCGGCCTCGGCCTGGACGGACTGGTACGCGATCAGCTGGACGAGATCCTCGCCGTCCATCCGCGAGGCGACTTCAAGAACGAGTTTCTGCGGACCTACGTCGACGGTCTGAAGGACCGGCCCGAGACCACGAACGGCACCGTGAACTCCGACGTGCTCGAACACTTCATCCCAGGCTTCCGCCGGGTGACGACGGTCGAGCGCATGCTCGGTTCGCCCTGGCCGAGCTGATCGGGCACACGACCACCCCGCACCGACGAACATCCTGGAGAGGATTCGAGCATGCGAGCGATCACCGTACGCGACCGTGAGGCGGGTGTCGGCGGGCTCACCCTGACCGACATGCCCTACCCGCACGCCGCAGAGAACGACGTCATCGTGCGCGTACACGCCGCGGGCTTCACCCCCGGCGAGCTCGACTGGCCGGCAACGTGGACCGATCGCGCCGGTCGCGACCGGACACCCAGCATCCCCGGGCACGAGGTGTCCGGAGTGGTGGTCGAGCTCGGCTACGGAACGACCGGCCTCACCGTCGGCCAGCGGGTGTTCGGGCTGACCGACTGGGCCCGCAACGGCTCCCTGGCCGAATACACCGCGGTGGAGGCCCGCAACCTCGCTCCCCTCGCGGCCGACATCGACCACACCGTGGCCGCCGCGTTGCCCATCTCCGGGCTGACCGCATGGCAGGGGCTGTTCGACCACGGCCACCTCACGACCGGCCAGACCGTCCTCATCCACGGCGCGGCGGGCGGTGTCGGCTCGCTCGCCGTCCAGCTCGCGCGGGAGGTGGGCGCCCGCGTGATCGGGACCGGCCGGGCCGGGGACCGCGATGTCGCGCTCGGCCTCGGTGCGCACACCTTCCTCGACCTGGACGCCGACGAGCTGCCGCACGCCGGCGAGGTGGACCTGGTGCTGGACGTCATCGGCGGCGACATCCTCGCCCGATCGACCGAACTGGTTCGGCCGGGCGGCACCGTCGTCACCATCGCCGCGCCGCCCACCGTGCAGCCGAAGGGCGGGCGAGCCGTCTTCTTCGTCGTCGAGCCTGATCGCGTCCGGCTGGCCGACCTCGCCCAACGCGTGCGGACCGGGCGGCTCAACCCCATCGTCGGCGCCGTGCGCCCGCTCTCCGAGGCGACCTCCGCGTTCGCCCGCCGCCGCCGCACGCCGGGCAGGACGATCATCCAGGTCGCGGACGACCAGGGCACGCCGCAGTCGTGATCAGTGCGCGGATGCCAGCGGCTCGCCGGCGCAGCTTCGGCGAATCGCGACGGTGGGCGCCCTCGCCACCGGTGGGGTGCTGACGTTCGTCGCGCCGGCCCCGGCTTCCGCGCCGTCGATGCGGCCGGCGGCAAGCCCGCCGTCCGTCCGTCGCGAACTACGACGGGCGAGTGAGGCGTCACCGAGCTCCCGGACCATGGCACACCGCTCGGCGTCCTGACCTGATGATTCTCCGCGACCAGGGACGACATGAGGCCGGCAGCCGTCGCACGGCGGAGGTCCCGTCAAAAAGTCTTCTGGCATAGCGTCGGATCCGGAGCGAGTCGTTCGTAGAACAGGTGAGAGGCGGCCGGAGGAGGCCGCCGGGACAAGGGAGTCATGGGATGACGCGGTACTTGATCTCGTTCAATGCCGGCGCGATGGACCACATCCCCGACGAGGAGATTCCCGACGTGGCCAAGGCCTCGCACGCGGTGGTCCAGGAGGCCGTGAACGCCGGCGTGTGGGTGTTCGGCGCCGGACTGCAGAGCCAGCAGGCGAGCGTCGTTGCCACGGACGGGATGGTCACCGACGGCCCTTACCCCGAGACCAAGGAGGTCATCGGCGGGTTCTCGATCGTGGAGGTGGACTCACGCGAGGAGGCGCTGGCGTGGGCTGCCAAGATCGCCGCCTCGTGCCGCTGCGCGCAGGAGGTCCGGCAGCTCATGCCCGACCCCGAACAGGACGCGATGCTCCGCCAGGCCGACAGGCGATGGTGAGGTGCGTGGCCGCGGACCTGAGCCGGCAACAATGATCACCCAGGCATGAGCAGCCGGCCTTCAGCTGTTGTCTGCGCTGCTGGCCGGTAGGTCGAGATAGGCCAGCAACCGCAGAACGCCGGGGAGGTGTTGGAGGACGACAGGGCTTTGCCGCGTCATCGACATCTCACGCTGTCTTGTGCCCCATCTGCCGTTTTGCCAGGGTGGCAGCGAGATAGGCGTTGCGACGTGCGATGAGGCGTTGCAGGTACGGCCGCAGGATGAGGCTCGCCACCAGGCGGCCGACGGGTCCCATCGGCGCGGTGAAATCGATGACATCGCGCATGACGGTCGCCGAGGAGTCGGCCAGGTGTGGCGTGAAGCTGTGCTCGTGGTGCCATCGGCCGAACGGACCGCTGATCTGCTCATCCGTGAAGCCGTGCGGCCGCCGGTAGTCGGTGATCCGAACGGTCATCCTCCAGGGGAGGCCGAAGTGTCTGGCTTCCCACGTGACGGCGTCGCCGGCCTTCAACCGGCCGGCCGTCACGCCGCCGACCGCCCGTTCGGCGCTGGTTCCCATGGACTCGGTGTGCATACCGACGTCGAGGCAGGCATCGAAGACAGCCTCCGGGACTGCCCGGACGTCCGTGGTCAGCTCGATGCGTGGCACCCCGTCACCGTAGGCGCTGGTCGCGCCGCGTACGGCAGCAGGACGACCGCCCCCCGAAGTACCGCTCCCGCTGCCACCCGGCCGCCGATCGCAACCGTCAGGGGCGGGCGACCTCGATCTGGAACTCGTGCACCCAGTTCACCGGGTTCTCCGGGTCGAACTCGAGGCAGACCTCGCGGGCGTACCCGACCGGCGTGTAGCCGTTGTCGTCGATCCACCGGGCCAGGATCTGCATGCTGCGGAACGCCTCGTCCATCGGGCCCCGGTGCACGATCGTGGCGGCGGACCGGAGCCCGGGCAGGTTGAGGATGTCGAGCGTGCCATCGCCGGTAGGCGTGTCAGCGGCCACCTCGACGGCCGCGTGCACCCGAACCTCCTGGCCGTCGCCGTCCCCGCCGGGTTCCGGCACGTAGTAGGCGATCGGCGGACCGGTCACCGTCGCGCCGGTCTGATTCAGCCGCCGCCACACCTCCTGGTACAGCGGCCCGATCACCGGCCCGATGTCCGGCCCTTCGTAGCTGGCGGCCACCGCCGAAAGCTCGGCGACGCGCGCCTGCGGGATGCGCTTCAACACGACGTCTTCGGTGCTCATGTGCCCCTCCTGTTCGATCATGCGCAGCCGCGCCTCGATGCCGGCCAGTCGGGCGGCATCGGCGCTGAGCTGCTCCTCCAGTTGTGCGCGCCGCAGCCGGAGCATGCCGTGCAGCTCCTCGACGGTGACCTTGTCGTCGAGGATGTCGGCAACCTGCGCGAGCGTGAGTCCCAGGTCCTTCAGCGCGATGATCCGGTTGAGCCGGCGCAGCTGGTCGGCGCGGTAGTAGCGGTACCCGCTGACCGGATCCGTCGCGGCGGGCCGCAGGAGGCCGATCGCGTCGTAGTGGCGCAGCATGCGCACCGACACGCGGCCGAGTGCGGCGAAGTCTCCGATGCTGAACACCGCCTCATCCTGCGGCCTGACACGGTGTCAGGGTCAACACCGGACACGAGGGAGCGCCGGCAGCGGGTACGCGGTGAACCGGCGGTTGACCATCACAGCCCGCGCTCGCAGACGTCGGTCCGAGCCGCCGTCACCACCCGGATGGCCGGAAGTGCCGCCCACGTCTTGAGACTGATCCGGCACGGACGTCCTGAGACCCGACGTTCGCCGGCAGCCGGCTGTCCTGCCGGGTGAGGGTCGCCGCGTCGTGGAACAGGGCGTGGTCGAGAATCACGCCCGTGAGCGACTTCTACGTCTCCCTCATCCCTACCGACGTCAACTGGCAGCCAACGAAGGAGGCCGCGACCGAGGTTGAAACGTACGTCCGGCGGGTGTTTCCCGACCCGGACGGCGTCCAGCAGGACGTGACGGTCGAGTTCTACGACCGGATCACCGTCGTCGACGCCGGCGAGAACATCCGGCAGATCACGTGCCCACGCTGCGACCAGAACATCCCGCTGGACTGGTACGGGGACCTCGTCGAGGAGACCGAGGGCGAGTTCGACAGCCTGATCGTGACGGTTCCATGCTGCGAGACGGCGGTCGCGCTGGACACCCTGACGTTCGACTGGCCCAGCGGCTTCGCCCGCTTCGAGATCGCCGTCGCCAACCCGGCTCGCACGGAGTACACGTTCACCCGCGACGAAATCAGCGCGGTCGAGGCGATCCTTGGCCATCAACTCCGGCAGATCGTCGCGCACATCTAGCCGGCGTGCGGCAGCCGCCTGCCAACTGGCCCACAACGCCCGACCTCGTCGTCCTGGCCACGTACGCGTCCTGCTGCTCAGCGCCCGAGGACGTCCACCAGTTGCTGCCCCAGGCCGGTGCAGGCCTCCATGTCCAGCCGGTAGGTCACGTAGCGGCCGCGGCGCGCCGGGATCAGCAGCCCGGCCGCCTTCAGCACCGCGAGGTGCCTGGACACCTCCGGCGCCGTCACCCGCCACAAGTCGGCCAGCTCGCCGGTCGTGTGCGGGCCTCGGGCGAGCGTGCGACAGAAACGTAGCCGCAGCGGGTGCGCCAGCGCGGTCAGCCGAGCATCCAGCTCGTCCACCCGCAACACCGGGCGCGGGTCCCAGCCCGGTGCCGGGTACTGCAGCACGGGCAACCAGCCGGGCGCGTACACGACGGTCATATGCGGTGCGCCGTACGCGCTCGGGATAAGCGTCATCCCGCCGCCGCGACCGTCTGCCGTCTGGTCCTGCAGCTTGTCGATCGTCAGAATGCCGCGCTCGGTGTCGACCCCGATCGCGTGCGAGATCCGGCCGAGGGCGCCGATACCCTCGCGGGCCAGGTCGAAGCGTCGACGGTCGGCTTCCTCGGCGAGCGCTGGGCGGACGCGGTTCCAGACCGCGCCGAAGAAGGCGGACTCGCAGGCGAGCAGAAAGCGTCGTACCCGCTCGCGCTCGGCGGCCGGATCGGCGAGCACCCGCTCGGCCCACGCCGCCTGCCGCGGCCCTCGGGCGCGGGCCGCGGCCAGCGCCCGCTGCCGCACGATCGGGTCACGCAGCGGCGACCACACCCGCGGCGCCGGTGAGACGGCTCGATGCGCGGCGAGCGCCGCGGCGACCCACCGCTCGTCGTCCAGGCGGTCGACGTCGTCCAGTTCCTCGCGCAGGCTCGGCCGTGGATCGGACGGGAACAGGAAGTCGGCCCGGCCGGAGTGCCAGAGCAGACCGAATTCCTCGAGGTCCGGCGCCAGCTCCGCGGGAAGGGCCGCCGCCATCATCGCCACCGCCGCGGCGGTGTCCGGATGATGCTGCGGCTCCGCGAGCACGTGCAGCACCGCGCCGAGCTCCGCGAGCGGCGACGGCGTTATCCGGATCCGATCGGCTGGTACGCCGGCGATGTCGACCGAGGTAACCACAGTACCGATCATGGCAGGGGTCCGCGCCCGGGCAGACCGATTGACGACGTTTGTCAATCGACGGGGCATGGATTGACGAGGCTGGGCAACCCGGGTCGCTTCGCCGCCGTACGGCCGGACGATCGGAGCCGTGACGACCACCCGTACGACGCTTCGTGAGCTGGTCCGCATCCCGGGCGGCGGCCGCTACGCGCTCAGCGCCACAGTCGAGGCAGCGACCTCCGGGATGCTGCGCCCGTTCATCGTGATCTACGCCGTGCTGATCGGGCTCGGCGCGCGGCAGGCCGGTATGACGCTGACCGTGGGCATGCTGGCCGGCCTCGGCGCCGTCCCGCTCGCCGGATGGTGGATCGACCGCGGAGCGCGGCGGGCCCCCGCCGTCGCCGCGCTACTGGTGCGGGCGGTGGGGTCGCTGCTGCTTGCCCTGGTGCCCGGCATCGCAGGATTCGCCATGGGTGCGGTGCTCATCGGCGTCGGCACGCAGATCGCTCCACCCACCAGTTCCGCGCTGATCGCGGCGCTCGCCGGCCCGGCCCAGCGTGCGGCGGCGCTGGCCGCGGGACGCTCACTGCGCAACGCCGGCCTGGGCGCCGGCGCCCTGCTCGGCACGGTTCTGGTCGCGACCGGGCCGGAGGTGCTCCGCTGGCTCGCGCTGGCGACGGCGCTCGGGTGCGCGTTCGGCGCGGCGGTGATCGCCCGGGTGCCGCTGCCCCGTCACGATGTTCCGGCCCCCGCCCCGACTACGGCAACGAAGGAAACGGGCGGTGCTGGCCTACGCACCGTCACCGTCCTGGCCCTGGCCGGCATTCCGTACGCCTTCTACGCCGACATCCTCGAGATCGCCCTGCCGCTGCTGCTGGTGCAGGGCCTGCACGCGTCCCTGGCGTGGCCCTCGGGCATCTTCGTCGCCAACACCGTCATGGTGATTGCGCTGCAACTGGTCGTGGTGGTGCGCCTCGCGAAGTGGCCGCACCGTACCGTGCTCTTCTGGTCCGGCCTGTTGCTCGCCGCCTCCTACCTCGCCTTCTGGCTCGGCGGGGCGACGGGCGGCGGCCCCGGCACGGTGCTCGTCGCGCTGGTCATCGTGCCTTACACGCTGGGTGAAATTCTCTACACCAGCAGCAGCGTGCCGCTGGTGATCGAGTCGGCACCGCCGCACCTGATGGGGCGCGCGCTCGCCCGCTGGCAGCTCAGCTTCGGCCTGGCCCGGGCCGTCGACCCCGTCATCATCACCGGTCTGCTCAGCCTGGGCGCGGCGGCGCTGTGGCTGCCGCTGGCCGCCGCGACCCTGGTGGGCGCAGCGACGGTGCGCCTGGGCACGCGACGGCGTCGTCTGCACCGTTCGCCTGGGCAGTCGATGAGTCATGCCGCAGATGCCGGGAGCCCGGCCGTCGGTGGCCGGCCCGGTTGGACCCACCCGTTGCTCAACTCCGCTCAAATCGACTGGTCAGCTCGGTCACGATCTCTTCTGTTGCGCGGGCGGCGTCGACGTTGATCAAGAGACCCGCGGCGCGGTAGTGGGCCAGGACGGGCGCGCTGTGCTCGTGGTAGACGCTCAATTGACGGGCGACGGCGGCCGGGGCGTCGTCGTCACGAAGGAACAGTTTGCTACCGCACCGGTCGCAGACACCGTGGACGAAAGTCGGTAGCGACTCGATGTGCCAGATCTTCCCGCAGCCCCGGCACGTGCGGCGTCCCGTCAAGCGCCGCGTTGCCTCGGCATCGACCAGGACCAGCTCGACCGCTTGAATCCCCAAGGTCTCCAGCGAACGCATCACCGACAGCGTCGGGAACTCCGTCCAGTACACGAAGCCGTCGACCGCGTCGGGTTCGCCAAGCCGGCGCTGCACGATCGCGGCGATGAGCTCGGGCGGTGGCAGCTGCTCGGCGTTCATGAACCGACGCAGATCGTCGCCGAGCTCCGATCCCGCACGCACCGCTGACTGAATCGCGTCCCGAATGGAGATCGAGGGAAGTCCGAGCCGGGCGGCGAGATGATCGGCCACCGCAGCCGTCTCCGCACCGGGTGACCCGATCAGGACCAGCCTGGCCCCCGCCAATGCCACGACTCGATCCTATTCCGCTGGAGTCGATGGCACTCCGCCAGCTTGGCTACTCGCCAGGGTCGCGGACCTCTCGATGTCGCAGCCGGATCTGTCAGACCGCAACGGCGGCCATCTGGGTGCACGAGTCGGCGCATCGGCGGCACTGCTCGGCGCAGCGCATCATCTGGTCGTCCCCGCTGAACTGCGCGCAGTCGACCGCGCACGCCTGGCAGATCTGAGCACAGATACGCGAGATCTCCGCGTTGAACCGCGACCCACGCCCCATGAACGCGGCCGCCGTCCGGCATATCTCCGCGCAGTCCACCATCAGCTTGAGGTGCTCGGCCTCGACGTGCCGGCCACCTTGACGCAGGCAGTAGGCCAACGTCTCTTCACAGATCCGCGAACACTCCAACGCGTCGGTGATCGCCCGGTCCATCACGTCACTGCTCATGCCCTGCGCCGCCATCTCGACACCAACCTCCCCCACACGTCTCGTCGGCGCTGCGGGTACCCGCCATGGCTCTGGCTAACCGGGACCGACGCCTACCGCCGCCATCCCGCGGAACTGGGCCGATGTGGTCGCCAGTAGTACCAGTCGGGCCAGCACCGTCGGACCCGCCGTACATAGGCTCCGACCGTGCATGGGTTCACCGACGTCGACCACCAGTCCGACCCGACCTCGTGGGTTGCCGTCCTGGACCGCCTCGGCGAGGAGCCGTTCTACCAGGCATACCAGCGGCGGGTACGCGAGTTGCTCAGTTCGTCGCCTGGTCGCCATTATCTCGAAGTAGGCGCCGGGACAGGGGCAAGCGCGGTCCGTCTGAGGGATGACCATGGCGTCAGCGTGGCCACGGTCGACCACGCCCGGACGATGTCCGATGCGATGCGAACCCGCGGCTTGACCGAGTGCGTTGTTGCCGACGCCCATCACCTGCCGTTTCTCAGCCGCTCCTTCCATGGCGCATGGGCCGATCGCACCCTGCAGCACGTTGCCGATCCCCACGCCGCGATCAGAGAGCTCGTCCGCGTCGTCCGGCCGGGTGGCCGCGTCGTTCTCGCAGACCCCGATTACGACACTCAGGTACTCGACATCGCCGACCAGAGCCTGGCTCGGAGCGTCCTGCGCTTCCGGGCTGATGCCCTCCTCCGCAACGGCACCCTGGCTCATCAACAGGCCGGCCTCCTCGCCGCACAAGGCCTGGTCGACATCAACGTCGAAGCCCGAACCCTCGTGGTGCGCAGCCCGACCGCCGTCGACAACGTGCTCGGCCTCCGAAGCTGGGCCGCCACAGCTGCCGAATGGGGCGCGCTCGACCCCGCCGAGGCGCGTGCCTTCACGGAGCAGTTCGACGATGCCGTCGCCGCGCACCGGTTCACCTACGCAGTCACGTTCTTCCTCACCGCCGCCACCGTCAACTGACCCGAGCACCCCGCCGGGCGCGAGCCTTGACACCCAGACGCGGCCACTGCCGCACCGACGAGTCTTCACATCTTGGCAGCGGCGCGCGCCTCCGCTACCGTCCATGGGAACGCTCCCATACACTTAGACGCATCTATGCGACCAGGAGGAAACACGTCGTGGCTATCCTCTCCCCCCGGCGCCGCAGATCGGCGGCCATCAGTGCGGCGGCAATCGCGGGCACGGCCGCCGCAGGCGTCTGCCTCGCCGTCGGCGGCGCGTCCGCCGGCACCGTGTCCGGATCGCTCTACCGCGACCCGAGTTCCGCCGTTGTCCGCTGGGTCGCCGCCAACTCCGGCGACTCGCGTGCCGCCATCATCCGGGACAAGATCGCGAGTCAGCCGCAGGCCCGCTGGTTCGCCAATTTCAACCCGTCGACCGTGCAGTCCGAGGTCTCCGGGCTCATCGGTGCCGCCAACGCGGCGCAGCAGATCCCGGTGCTGTCGGTGTACGAGATCACCAACCGGGACTGCGGCGGGGCCAGCGCAGGTGGGGCGCCGGACCTCAACCAGTACCAGACGTGGGTGTCCAACTTCGCCAGAGGACTCGGCAACCAGACGGTCATGATCATCCTGGAAACCGACTCGCTCGCCCTGCAGACGTGCCTGAGCAGCGGCGAGATCAGCGCGCGAAACCAGGCGATCACGGCGGCCACCCAGACCATCAAGTCGGCCAACCCCAACGCCAAGGTGTACCTCGACGGCGGCCACTCCACCTGGAACAGCGCGGGCGAGCAGGCCAACCGGCTCCGGGCGGCCGGCGTGCAGTACGCCGACGGCTTCTTCACCAACGTGTCGAACTTCAACTCCACCTCCGGCGAGGCGAACTTCGGCCGGGCGATCATCTCCGCCCTCAACGGCATGGGCATCCCGGGCAAGCGGCAGGTCATCGACACCAGCCGCAACGGGGGTGCCAGCGGGGACTGGTGCGCCGACGACAACACCGACCGGCGCATCGGGCTGTACCCGACGACCGGCACCGGCGACGCCAACATCGACGCGTACCTCTGGGTGAAGCCGCCGGGGGAGGCGGACGGCTGCCGCTACACGGCCGGTTCGTTCCAGCCCGACCTGGCCTACAGCCTGGCCAGCGGTGCGCCCAATCCGCCCACCACCGCGCCGCCGACGACCACGCCGCCGACCACCGCTCCCCCGACCACGACGCCGCCGACGACCGCGCCGCCGACCACGGCTCCCCCCACCAGCACGCCGCCGACCGGTAACGGCTGCTCCGCGTCGGTGACGGTCAACCAGTGGTCCGGCGGCTTCACCGCGAGCGTGACGGTCACCGCCGGCTCCGCGGACATCAACGGCTGGTCCGTGACCATCACGCTGCCCGGCGGCGCCGCGGTCACCGGCGCTTGGAACGCCCAGGCCAGCGGCACCAGCGGAACCGTCCGGTTCACCAACGCGAGCTACAACGGACACGTCGGCGCCCAGCAGTCGACCAACTTCGGCTTCCAGGGCACCGGCACCGGCCCGGGCGCGACGGCCACCTGCGCGGCCGGCTGACCCCACCCGATCCCCGGGCCCGGCGCGGAGGACCACTCTCCGCGCCGGGCCCGTCCCCGTCCTGCGGTACGGGCCGGACCGGCCGGCGCCGGAATGACGGTGAGCGAACGTCGCCGTACGGCGGCCAGGACGACGGCCGCGACGCACCCGATCGGGAAGGCGATGCTTCCTCGCACATCGTGCCCGGGGTATCTGCCGACGACGGCGGCACGCCGGCGTAGCCGCTCCTGCGGGACTGGGGTGGATGGTCACGGCAGTTGTTCCAGCGCCACCCGCCGCGGGCGCGTGACCAACGCCGTCGCGGGAAGGCCCGGGTCGCTCTCGATGTGTACGCCTCACCGGCCAGGAACCAGTCAGGCCCCGTCCTCAGACGGCCGGCCGACACAGGCGCAACGCGGATGCGGTCAGGACCGAGGTGAACTGCGGACTGTCACTGCGCACCCCCGACGGAGCGCTTCCCACGATAGATAAGTTAGCAACGATGTTGCCCGAGCGGTATCGGGCGGACGACCGACTGCGCAGGTCAGCGGGGATGGCTAAATTCGCCCGATGCCCATCGACATGATCACTGCGGGGTCCGCAGGCACCTGGATGCTCGGCGACCTGACCGTCAACCGGATCGGATTCGGCGCCATGCGCCTGACACACAACGGCAGCGCGGCAAGCGACCGCGACCGGGTCATCGGCGTGCTGCGCCGGGCGGTCGAGCTCGGCGTGAACCACATCGACACGGCCGCGTTCTACTTCTCGCCGCTCCGGTCGGCGAACGAGTTGATCAACACGGCCTTGTCGCCGTACGCCGACGACCTGGTCATCACCACGAAGGTCGGTCCGGGCCGCGACCCCTCGGGCGAGTGGCTGCCGCTGGCCCGGCCGGACCAGCTGCGCGGGCAGGTCGAGGAGAACCTGCGCCAACTCGGCCGCGACCACCTCGACGTCGTGAACCTGCGCCAGCACGGGCTGGACTCGGTCGCGGAGCACTTCGGCGCGCTGGCCGACCTGCGCGACGCCGGCCTTATCCGGCATCTGGGTCTGGCGAACATCCGCCCGCACCACCTCGCGCAGGCACAGGCGATCGCCCCGGTGGTGTGCGTGCAGAACCCGTACGGCGTCGACACCCGACGCATGCACGACCAGTTCGTGCGCACCTGCGGCGAGCAGGGCGTCGCGTTCGTGCCGTTCTTCGCGATCGCCGGCGACGGACGTGAGGCCGGCGGCGTGGCCACCAACGAGGCGGTGGAGGTGATCGCCCGCACACACGGCGTGACCCCAGCGCAGGTGCGGATCGCGTGGACCCTCAGCCGCGGGCCGCACCTGCTGGCCATCCCCGGCACCGGCAACCCCGATCACCTGGTCGAGAACGTCGCCGCCGGGGCGCTGCGCCTGTCTCCCGAGGAGTTGGCGACCCTCGAGTAGCGGCGCCCGACAGGGCGCAGCCCTGCCACAAGTCCACCATCGTCGACGAGAGGCCCCCGTCACTTTGCAGGCAGCGACAACGTCCATTCCCATCCCGCCGCCGAACAGCTCATGGCTCGTTGCCCGAGGACTCATCCCCCCTCACGGCCCCCGGCGCGTCCTCGCCGTCGCCACCTTCGTCAACATGCTCGGAAGTGGCATCTTCATGGCCAGTGCCGTGCTCTTCTTCACCCGCTCCGTCGGGCTCCCCCTCACCCAGGTCGCTCTGGGCATGGGCATCGCCGCACTCGTCGGGATGCTCGCCGGGATTCCGATCGGGCATCTCGCCGATCGGCGGGGCCCGCGCGAGATCTATCTGCTGACTCTGGTCATCCGAGCCGCCACGATGGGGGCGCTGGCCTTCGTCCACACGTTCTGGCTGTTCGTCGTCCTGGTCTGCCTGACCCAGCTCGCTCACTCAGCCGGCGGGGCCTCCCGCGGCCCGCTGGTGCGTGGGTTCGGCGGCACAAACCTGGCCCGGTACCGTGCCTATCTTCGTTCGGTGGCCAACCTCGCCGGAGCTTGCGGTGCCCTCGTGGCCGGCGCCGCGGTGCAACTGGACACCCGCGCCGCCTACCTCGCCCTGGTCGTCGGCAACGCCACCAGCTTCGTGGCATGCGCCGCCATCATCACCCGGCTGCCCTCACTGCCGCCGATCCCCGCACCCCAGACGACCGGGCGTTGGATCGCACTGAAGGACAAGCCCTATCTGGCCGTCACCGTGCTCGACGCCATCATGGGAATTCAGGGCCAGGTACTGGTCTTCGCACTTCCGGTGTGGATCATCTCGCAGACCAACGCGCCGCGCTGGTTCGTCGGGGTAGCCGTGCTGGTCAACACCGCCCTCGTCGCGGCGCTCCAGGTCAGAGCCAGCCGGGGCATCGACACCAGCCCAGCGGCAGGTCGAGCCATGCGCCGCTCCGGAATCGCGTTCCTGATCGGGATGGCCCTGATCGCCGCCACCTCGTCGATTCCCGGGTGGCTCGCCGTCACGGTGATGACGCTGGGGGTCGCCGCGCACACCGTCGGCGAGCTGTGGCACGCGGCCGGCTCACTCGAGCTGCAATTCCGACTCGCGCCTCCACACGCGCAGGGGCAGTACACGGGAGTCTCCGGGCTCGGCACAGGCCTGGCCAACGTCGCCGCCCCCTCCATCCTGGGCCTGCTCTGCATCGCCTGGGGAGCCCCCGGCTGGCTGCTGATGGGCGGCATCTTCGTCGCGGTCGGGCTCGCCGCCCCGGCAGTCGTCCGTTGGGGCGAGCGAACACGCCCAGATCCGGCGCACGCCGTCTAGCTCGGCGGTTTCGTCGCTGCGTCACCGCCAATCGTGCGCCACCGCCCGCCTCGACTTGCTCGCCAGTGACGCTTGAGGGGCTGCAGAAGACACCCGCACCAGGCGAGCCATGGTTCATTCGGCCGCCCGGTTCAGGTTGCCGAGTGGACCGGCGTGTGGGCGGCCCACCGGACCGACGGCCATCGCCACTGGGCCAAAACCCGGGGCCTCTCGTCAGGTGGGTGCCCGTAGCGGTACGTCCGACTCCTTGATCAGCCGGCAGGGCGGTGGGAGCCTGCCACCCAGTAGCAGCCGCCGGCCCGCCTACCGGGTCGGCCACCAAGGCCGAGCGCCCTGCTCCCAATCGGCTCCCAACTTAAGGGGCAAGACGGCAGAAGCCCGTTACCGGAGGTTCCGGTGACGGGCTTCTGACCTGTACATACGGTGGGCGATTCTGGGATCGAACCAGTGACCTCTTCGGCGCCTCTCTGTGTCAAGAGAAAGTCCCGAACGAGGTGTTGGCGTCCTAGAGCAGGGTTCGATAGACCACGTCGGCGAGGCGGCGCTTCAAGCAGCGTAGTGCTTCTCGGTGACTCTTCCCGGCTTGTCGTTTGCGCTGGTAGTAGGCCCTGCCTGCGGTGTCGCCGCGGATTTGGGTGATGGCGATGACGTGCAGGGCACGGTTGAGTTGGCGGTCCCCTGCCCGGGAGAGTCGGTGGCGCACGACGTCGCCGGAAGAGACTTCGATCGGGGCGACGCCGGCGAAGGACGCGAAGTGCGCTGAGGAGGCGAACCGGCTGACCGAGCCGGTGCGCGCGAGCACGATGGCGGCGACGATGTCGCCGACGCCGTAGAGACGGGTCAGGGTGCTGCCGGCTGCGGCGACGGCAGCGGCGATGGCGTCACCGGCCGCGCTGATGCGCCGGTCGAGGCGTCGGATCTCGGCGACGAGGTCGACGGCGATCTGGCGCTGCGTGCGGGCCAGCAGCTCGCGGGGACGCACGGTTCGCAGCAGGGCCGCCGCGCCGTCGGCCGTGAGGTTGGCTGCGGCGCCGGCGGGCAGCAGCTGAGCGAGCAGGACGTGCAGCCGGTTGACGGTCTGGGTGCGGGTGCGCGCACCAGGTCCTCACGGTGCTCGGTCAACGCCCGCAGCGCCGCTGTGGTCTGGTCTGTCTCAACGCTACGCAGGCCTTGCGCGGTCAGCGCGGCGACCGCGACGGAGACGGCGTCCGCCTGATCGGTCTTCCGGTTGTGGCCGGTGGACAGCAGGCGCACCCGGGCGGCGAGCTTGGCTGGCACGTCGACGGCGCGTATGTCATCGGCTGCCAGCCGCGTCACCAGCGGCGCACCCAGTCCACCAGCACCCTCAATCGCCCACACCGAACGAGGGAATCGGCGGGCGAAGCGGCGCAGTTGCTGGTAGCCGTCGCGATTAACCTCTACACGCACCACAGCCAGCACCCGCTGCGAGCTGTCGACCGCCGCCGCGGTCCAGCTCGCCTTGTGCGGATCGACGCCGATGACGACCTTGCCAGCCATCCGTATCCTCTCCTCGTCCGTAACCTGTGACGAGCGAGGAGGGCACACCGACTTTCAGCACCACAGGCCTCTCTCAAGCCACTCCCCGCCAGCGGCGATGGCCGGGACGCAGGCCGAAGAAAAGCCAGCCCACAGGCGGCAGGTGTGAAGCGAGCGACCCCGACCACCGCCTCGAAGATCCTGGCTGCAGACCGTGATCTCCGGCCACCATGAAACAAGTCGGTGTGAACTCTCGGCGAGCGGGCCGGATCGGGCTTGATACGAGGTCAGATGGCCTGCTGGGGCTCTTCTCGGCTCGGTTTGGCTGGCACGGTTGCTGTACTTCACTGCTGTACTGCTGGCATCACACGAGGCGCTGAATGCGGACCTTCGGGCGCTCGTTCTTGAGGTGGCCTTGCTTGTGCTGGCGTACTTGCTCGTCCCAGACCTCCTGGTCGTAGTCGGGGTCCGGCGGGATCCACCTGTGGGAGCTGTCGCTGTAGTGGAACTTCTCGTCGCCGGGTCGCAGGATGCTCATCGGGTCCAGCCGAGGAACCGCCGATGCAGCGTGCCGGCGGGTGCCCAGGTCAGGTCGGCGGTGGCGCGGACAAGCTGCGCCCCCATGTAGAGGGAGAGGGACACCGGGGCGTCCTCGAACTCTGCTCGCAGTTCCCGGCGTCGGGTCACGCATGGCCATGGTGCGCCACAGCCACCGCAACTCCAGATCGGCAGCACCGGCCCGTGGGCGGTCACTCGTCACGTCCCGCGAGCCGATCCCGGTCGTGGTCAAGCGGCCCACTGTCCGCCGTCGGTTGATGCTCCGCACCTCGCGCCTGATCCAGAAGCCGCCGCCGGGCCGCTTCCTGCTCCCCGGCCTGGGTGCGCTGACCGATTCCCGGCACAGCCGGCGTCGAGGGGAGGCACCGGCCGCTGATCAGTCTCAGAAGTCCGACAGTCACCGTCACGTCCGGCCCCTCCCTGTTAAGGGAGCGCAGGTCACCGGCCGATGTGCCGTGTCCGCGCTCCGATGCAGTGAGGACCAGAGTCGCGCCGCAAACGTCGTCGATCCAGACGGTGATCGTCCGCTAACCGGTTGTGCTGTCCGCTGATTGCCGGCGTCGGGGGGCGTACTCGGCGCACAGTTCACGTAAGGCCGCCGCCTCCGGCACCCCGGCCTGCTCCACCTTCGCCAGCAGTTCCGTCGCTCGCCACCAGTTCGACGGCACCACCCGCCCGGACACGACAGCCTCCGTCCCGAGAGCGACCGCCTCGTCCGGCTGCCCGGAGGCAACCAGGGCAAGACCGAGGTCGAGACGCGCCGACGCAGAGCGGCGTGGCCGTGCACCTCCGTCGCCGTCGGGGTCCAGGTCGGCCAGCACCGCCCTTGCCACCTGCTCGGCGCCCGGGTCGCCCGCCCATGACAGGGTCGTTGCCGTGTACGCGGCAGCCTTGGCCGGGTCGTAGCGATAGTGGTGCTCGGCACGCTCTGGAACCGGCAGGTTGGCCGTCAGCTGCTCCACGCGGTCCAACGCTCGTCTGGTCTCACCGACGTCACCCATCCGCGCCCAGGCGCGCGCCTCCTGGGCAGTGGCCTGAATGTAGGCGGAGCTGCCTTGCGGGGCGATCCGTTGGGCCTGTCGGGAAAGGTCGAGCGCTGCCTGGTAGTCGCCCTGGGTCAGCACGTCCCAGGCGCGGGTCTCCAGGCACCATCCCCGGATCTCCGCATGCTCCGCGTGCTCGGCGAGGTCATGAGCAGCCCGCAGATGGGCAGCTGCCGCGGCCCGCTGTCTCAGGTCGATGTGCACGGTGGCCCGCAGCACCGCGAGCCACCCGCCGGCCACCAGCAGCCGGCGTTGCTGCGCAAGCGTGACGCGTCCGTCCAGCAGCCGGCCCACATATGCCAGATGCCGCCGTACCAGCGGCAGGAGATCAGCCGGGGCCGTCGTCGGATAGGCACTGGCCAGATCATCGACGCCCTGCTCGATACGGTCGAGCACATCCTTGCCGACGTCGCTGGCCATGACCCTCGCACGCAGCTCGCCGGCCTCAGCAGCATGGTCGATCGGCGCATCGACCATGCCAGCGAGCACGCCTCCGGCATCGAGAACCCGATCCAGGTGGCGCGCGGTGTCGGCGGTCGGAGCCTTGACCCCCGTCTCCAGCTCGTGCAGGTGGCTCTTACTCCGATGGGCGAGCTGCCCGAGCGACCGAAGCGACAGACCCCGTCGCTCCCGAAACCCACGCAGAGCTACGCCGAAGCGCGGGTCGACGAATGAAGCCATACGCCGCTCCAAGCTGAAGGGTCAGGCGGACTCACCCGGCCGCAATACGGCAAGCCACCGATGTCGACGGTACCCCGATAGCCAGCGCACCGATGACCCCTCGCTTGTAAGTTCTGGGCGCTCCGCCCGGCGGAGTCCGTACACGTCCGCGACCTCGGGCAAGTGTCCGCGCTCGGCAGCCGGCGACTGCCCTCGTCCCGGCCAGTTGCTGTCAGCACTGCTGTCGGCGCTGCTGCCGCACACGGCTCTATCTGGTCGCCGCCACACGGCCCAGGCGGCCTAGATTCGGTCCAGTGGGGGATTCCCGTGTCGGCCAGCGACCGTCGGCATGGAAGGTGCTTCGACCTTTGGATAGGTCCTTGCGGCGGTGTTAGGAGCCGCCTGAGTCCTCTCCGCCGAAGTGGGGGCGCCCGCTGATGCCGCCTGTCGTAGTCCCTCGTTGACTCGTCCAGCAAGCGCGCCTCAGCCCTGGCGTCGCGTCCGTCATCACTGGCGGCTCGTTCTATGATGAAGTGGGACTTAAGGCGGACTCCGCACGTCGCGGTGTCGGTCTCTGCCGATGATCGCTGACCAGCGAATCTGCAGGTCGCTGACAGCGGTGACGGATCAAAGGTGCCCAGGGATGACCTAGACCGGGGAAGCGGAATCACCTATGATTCGAGCTTTAGACAAGCGGTCTTGGAGCTTTGGATGACTCAGGTAGCCGCCGATGACTGGGAAGCTGAGTATCGCGCCGCACGCGGCACATACGAAGCATTCAGCTTACGCCTTCAATCTCTGATTATTGATCTACTTGAAGACGCTAAAATTGATGTTATTCAAGTCGAGGCTCGCGCCAAGGACGTGGATAGCTTCGTCGAGAAGATTGGACGGAAGGGTGCAAAGTACGAGAATCCAATTGAGGAAATTACGGATCTCGTCGGCCTGAGGATCATCACCTATTACCTTGAAGATGTTGTCCGAGTAGGTGAAATTCTTAAGGCCCAGTTTGTGATTGACGAGTCAAACTCGGTCGACAAGGCCGCAGGATTCGATCCCGACCGATTCGGCTACACCTCGGTACATTACGTGCTAGGACTTGCTCCTGCCCGTGGCGAGTTAGCTGAATGGCGACCGTTCAAGGGAATCCGTGCTGAGATTCAGGTTCGAACCGCGCTACAGCACGCTTGGGCAGCCGTCAACCATAAGCTTGATTATAAATCGACAACCGAAGCCCCGGCAAAGCTTAGGCGGCGGCTGTTTCGCCTCAGTGCACTGTTTGAGCTTGCCGATGAGCAGTTTTCTGAGCTGCGCGATGAGCGCGAGCGGATTTCGTCTCAGTATGAGGGTGAGGTGCGCGAAGGGCACCTGGAGATTCCTCTCAATGAAGCATCCCTGCTCGCCTATCTAAGCGACAGTGATACTATTAGCGCGTTCACTGAACGGCTTCGTCAGCTAGAAGCAACCGTCAGGATGCATGACGAAAAGCGGATGGCAAGAGACCGCAGGGATCTCCTTGAGGTCCTGGATCTTTATAACATTGAAACCGTGGCCGAACTTGACAAGTACATCAAGTCTGACATCTTTCCCCATATGAGCATACCTCCCTACACTGGATATGCAACCAGCGTGCCAGACTGGCTGACGGCATACATCCTCATAGACAAGAAAGCAAGCAAAGAAACCGTTGTTGCTATCTACACCGAGGCGGTCTGGGACAAGCTTTCGAGAGCCGGAAAGATTTGGCACGAAAAGAAGCGGCAGAACGTCACCCGGAAAGCTGCACGGCCATCCCGTATGCCATCGACCCGCCCTCCTGGGGAGCGGGCCGCCGCCCGACCCGCCACGTCAAGCGGACATTGACGCCCGTACGGGCGCTGGCGGGTCGGGCGGTGGTCTGCTCGGCTTGCCCGGGTCGATGGCAGGCGGGATGGCTCACCGCAACCACCTACGGCCTCCGGCAAGGTCCGCTGGGTGCCGCCCGTGCGGGTGTCCCACGGCAAGGTCGCCGAAGTGCAGCGCCGGGCCGCGGTGCACTTCCACGTTCTGCTACGCCTCGACGGCGTCGACCCCGACGACCCGGACGCTCTCGTGCCGCCGCCGGCCGGCACCACCGTCGACGACCTGGAAGGGGCGGTCCGCGTCGCCGCCCGGCAGATCACGGTCACCACGCCCTCGCACTCCGACCAGCCCGAAGGGTGGCTGATCGCCTGGGGCGAGCAGGTTGACGTCCGGCGCATCAACACCGCCGACGGCGAGCTGACCGACGACAAGGTCGCCTCCTACCTCGCCAAGTACGCCACCAAGGCCACCGAAGCCACCGGCCAGTGCTCCACCCGGCTCACCCCGGCCACGATCGACGACTACGCCGACCCCGAAGGCGACCACCTCGCCCGCCTCATCGACGCCTGCGGGCACCTCGGCAGGCCCACCCACACTGACACGGCCAGCGGCGCCGCAACCGCCGACGACCGTCAAGACAGCCTTGACACCAAACCCAACATCTACGGCGGCTTGCGCCGCTGGGCGCACATGCTCGGCTACGGCGGCCACTTCCTCACCAAAGCCCGCCGCTACTCCGTCACCTTCGCACTGCTCCGCGACACCCCCGCCAATTACCGCCGCACCGACGATGACGAAAGCGCCGACACGATCACTGTCGGCACCCGGACCTACATCGGGTCCGGCTGGCTCACCGAAGGTGATGCCCTGCTCGCGAACACCGCCGCCCGACAGCGACGTGAGAGCAGGCGCATCGGTCGGGAAGAACTCGCCTACGAAGCGTGGCTTGCCGGGGCCGCCGCATGAGCCGAGACCTCACCCCGCGCCGGTACTCGCCCGCCGAGGTCGCCGCTCTGCTCGGCTTCGGTATTTCCAAGGTCAAGGTGAAGATCGCCACCGGCGAGCTGCGCTCCATCAAGGATGGCAAGTACCGCCGCATCCTTCCCGAATGGGTCGACGACTACATCCGCGAACAGGTCGAACGTCAGGAGGCTGCCTGATGCCCGGACGCGCACGAGCCAACGGCGAAGGCTCCATCTTCCCCTACCGCAACGGCTACGCCGCCTACGTCTGGGTCACCAAGCCCGACGGCAAGCGCACCCGCAAGTACGTCTACGGCAAGACCCGCGAAGCCGTCTACGACAAGTGGATCAAGCTGCACCAGCAGGCCAAGGCCGGACCCGTGGCGACCAGCGTCCCGACGGTCGGCAGCTTGCTCACCTGGTGGCTGGCCGAGATCATCCAGCCGAACCGGGCACCCTTGACGTACGCGACCTACGAGACGTTCGTCCGCCGCTACATTGCCCCCTTTCTCGGGGCCAAGCGGCTCGACCGCCTCCAGTCGCGCGACGTGCAGACCTGGATCAACCAGGTGGCCCGCACCTGCCAGTGCTGCGCCTAGGGCAAGGACGCCGCCCGGCCGAAGCACAAGCGGCGCTGCTGTGCGGTCGGCCGCTGCTGCCAGGCCGTCCCGTCGATGCGGACGGTCAGCGACATCCGGGCTGCGCTGCGGGCCGCCCTCACCCACGCCCAGGCCGAAGACCTCATCGCCAAGAATCCGGCCGTGCCGGTCACTCTGGCCACGGTCCGCCGCCGCCGGGGCAAGTCCTGGTCTAGCGACGAGGCGCGGAAGGTCCTGGAGTCCGCCAGAGCAGACGAGGACCCCTCTACGCCGCCTACGCCCTGGTCCTCGTCACCGGCCTACGCAAGGGCGAGGCCCTCGGACTGACGTGGGAAGACGTCGACCTCGACGCCGGAGAGCTGACCATCGGCCGGCAACTGCAACGCGTGCGCGGGCAACTCCTGCACCGCGACACCAAGACCCAGGCGTCCGACGCCACCCTCCCCGCCCGACATATGCCTGACCGCCCTCAAGCTGCGACAAGAACAACGTGACGAGGCCCGAGCAACAGCCGGCAACGCGTGGCACGAAACCGGACTTGTATTCACCACCCGCTATGGCACACCCATCGAGCCGCGCAACTTCCAGCGCTCCTGGCAGACGCGGTGCGACAAGGCGGGGGTCAAGCCAATCACGGTGCACGACGCCCGCCGTACCTGCGCCACGCTCCTGGCCGACCTCGACGTCCACCCCAGAGTCGCCATGCAGGTGCTCCGGCACGCCCGGTTCTCGGTAACGATGGAGATCTACACCCAGGTCTCATCGAAGGCGACGAGAGAAGCATTGAAGCGTCTCGGCGATTCACTCGGCCATTGAGCACCGCTGCTGTACTTAGCTGCAGTACGACAGCAGAAAGGCCACCTCCCGAAGCCGGGAAGTGGCCTTTGACATGCGTGGGCGATACTGGGATCGAACCAGTGACCTCTTCGGTGTGAACGAAGCGCTCTCCCGCTGAGCTAATCGCCCTCAGCGCCGATGACTCTACCTGATCGAGACCGCGGACCAAAAACCGGGTCTCAGTGCGTCGCGAGGTAGTGCAGGGCCCGCGCCACGAGGTCGATCCCGAGGCTGTACTTGAGCGACAGCCACAGCACGACCGACACGAACACCAGCCCGGCGGCCCCCAGGGCGCACCGCACCGGCAGTGACCGGCTGGTCGCCCAGCGCGTCCAGGCGTTGACGTGGCGGCGGGTGAAGGCGAGCAGCCGCCGCGCCCAGTGGAACTCGACGGCCCAGACGCCGAGGCCGGCGATCACCAGCAGCCAGCCGGGGCCGGGCAGTGGGATGAGGGCGATGCCGATGGTGACGACGATGGCGCCGAGCAGGCCGATGAAGATCTTGAGGGCGACCCGGCCGGTGGGGTTGGCCCGGATCAGTTCGAGGGTGGTGTGCAGGCGCCCTCGCCATCCGGTGTGGCGCCGCTCGGCGAGAGCGGTCCTCGGACCCCCTTCGACAGGCACCTCGTACCCCCGCCTTTTGGCTGCTCGGGCCGCACCTTTCGGTGGGCCGGCCGTGGTCCTCGCTTCCACCGAGGAACCCCTCGTGACCATTTCCACCCCCAGTGTCGCCCGGGACCGTCACCCCTGCTGAGGACTGGACGTTACCGGAGTAAGTCGACGACTGAACCACCCGTTGCCGGGCGGGATGACGGATCGGGCGGAAGCGGAAATCCTACAAGAATTTTCATGTTCTCGAAGGCTTTCCGACCCCCTTCCCACCACTGGGTGAAGTCAGCGTATGGCGGAGCGTAGCCAGGAGCAGCACCTGAGTATGGGAAAAGCGGGACACGCGCGTTCCGCAGCGGTGCCGGGGGGAGAACGTCCATGAGTGTCATCCGACCGACGACCGTAGAGGTCGAGACGTCGCTAAGGCTCGTCGCGCCTGACGCCACCGCCTTGCCGGTGCGTGCCAGTCTGCGTTACGACCCTGCTGACCCGTATGCGGTCCATGTCCTGTTCCACGCCGAATCCGCCGGCGGCGAGGCGGTGAGCTGGTCGTTCGCGCGCGAACTGCTGGTCACCGGTCTCGACGAGCCGGCCGGCATCGGCGATGTCCGGGTCTGGCCGTGGGCCACCCCGCGCGGCGACTTCGTCGCGCTCGCGCTGTCGTCGCCGGACGGCAACGCCCTCTTCGAGGTCCCGCGCAGCGTGCTCGTGCGCTTCCTGCGCCGGACCTACGTCGTCGTCCCGCGCGGCCGCGAGGCCGAGCACCTGGACGTCGACACGGCGGTGAACCGGCTGCTCGCCGGTCGCTGACACGGCACACCCGGGGCCGCGCGGATCTGCCGAGTCCGCGCGGCCCCGGGCCGTCAGTTCCCGGGTACGCCTCAGCCGTGCGTGGTGATCCCACCGTCGACCGGGATCACCGCCCCGGTCAGGTACGCGCCGGCGCGCGACGACAGGTAGATCGCCGTGCCCGCCATGTCCTCGGGGCGGCCGATCCGGCCCAGCGGCACCTGCTGCTCGATGGCGGACCGGGAGGCCGGGTCGTGCAGCGCGAAGGCCATCATCTTGCTCTCGAACGGCCCGGGCGCGATGGCGTTGACGGTGATCTGCTCGCCGGCGAGCTGGTGGGCGAGGCTGCGGGTGAGCATGTGCACGGCCGCCTTGGTCGCCGAGTAGGCGTACACCTCCATCCAGGGCACCCGGATGCCGTCGATCGAGCCGATGTTGATCACACGGGCCGGGTCGTCGGGGGTCGCCGCGGCGCGCAGCGCGGGCAGCAGCGCGGTGGTGAGCCGGAAGACGGCCTTGACGTTGACCGCCCACAGCTTGTCGAACGCGGCCTCCGGGTAGGACTCCAGCGGCGCGCCCCAGGTGGCGCCGGCGTTGTTGACCAGCACGTCGAGCCGGTCGGTGCGGTCCCGCACGGCCTGCGCCAGCCCGAGCGCGCCCTCGTCGTGGCCCAGGTCGGCGGGGATAGCCTCGCAGTGCCCCTCGGCGGAGAGCTCCTTGGCCACGGTCTCGCAGACGTCGGCCTTGCGCGAGGAGATGATGACCTTCGCGCCGGCCCGCACGAAACCCCGGGCGATCATCAGGCCGATACCCCGTGAGCCGCCGGTGACCAGCACCGTCTTGCCTTCGACCGAGAACAGATCCGTCATGCCCATCCCATCGCCGGTGTGCGGGGCCGCGGGTCGGTCGGGCGACCCCGGCGCTACCGATCGGTAACCTAACCGTCCCTGGTCAGTGCCGACAAGCCGGCCGAAACCGTCGAGATGCAACGTGCGCGCCGGGCGGTTACCGTCGGGACGATGGTCACTACCGGTCAGCCCTCCCCGGCAACCCGCACCGACCTGTCCGCTCGCGTGGACGCCGACGAGATCGTCACCGGTGCGCTCGCCGACCTGGCGCCCGCGTCCGGCTGGTCCCGGCCGGTCCTGCTCGACGCCGACCTGCTGATCCTGGTCACCCATGGGCACGGCACCGCCGAGCTGGACTTCCGCGCGCTGCCCTGCCGCCCTGGCACGCTGCTGCGGGCCCGCCCCGGTCAGGTGCTGCGCTGCCTCGGTCCGCAGCTCGACGCGACGGTGGTGCGGTGGGGTCCGGAGACGCTACGCGGCCTGGACGTCGACCCCGACGCGGTGCCGGCGTACCGGCAGCTCGCCGGCGAGGACGAGGACGCGGTGATCAGCGAGGTGACCCAGCTGGCGGTGGACGCCGACCGGCACGCCGGCATCCCGGCCGCGGTGGCGCTGCTGCGCCACCAGCTCGCCGTGCTGCTGCTGCGGTTGAGCCTGCTGCCCGGCACCGGGGAGCGCGCGACGCCGCGGGCCGAGACGGAGACCTTCCGCCGGCTGTGCCGGGAGGTGGAACGCGGCTACCGGCACACCCGGCGGGTGGAGGACTACGCCGCCCAGCTCGGCTGCTCGGTTCGTACCCTCACCCGGGCCTGCCTGGCGGTGACCGGCCGCAGCGCCAAGCAGGTGATCGACGAGCGGGTGGCGTTGCAGGCCAGCCGGCTGCTCGCCGCCACCGACGAGCCGATCGCCCGGATCGGCCGGCGGCTCGGCTTCCCCGAGCCGACCAACTTCGGTCGGTTCTTCACCCGGGAGGTGGGGGTGAGCCCCGGTGCCTTCCGGGCCGCCCGGGAGCAACCACTGCCCGTCCGCATGGTGCGCCCTCGCCCGCCCGCCGACTCCCCCGCCCCCGCCGGGCGGGCATGATGGCAGTGTGCAGATCTCCGCGCGCGGCGACTACGCGGTCCGGGCCGCTCTGAGCCTGGCCACCGCGTACCCCACCCTGGTGTCCACCCAGGCCATCGCGGCCGAGCAGGACATGCCCCGCAAGTTTCTCGAGGCGGTCCTGGCCGACCTGCGCCGGGCCGGCGTCGTCCGGGCCCAGCGCGGCGCCGAGGGCGGCTACACTCTGGCCCGCCCGCCGCGCGACATCACCATCGGGCAGATCCTGCGCGCCGTCGACGGCCCCCTCGCCGGGGTGCGCGGGCTGCGCCCCGAGGAGACGCATTACGAGGGCGCGGCGGAGAACCTGCCCCGGCTCTGGGTGGCCGTCCGGGCCGCCGTCCGGCAGGTGGTGGACGAGGTGAGCCTGGCCGAGATGGCCAGCGGGAAGCTCCCGGGGCACGTCCGCAAGCTGATCGCCCGCCCCGACGCCTGGGAGCCCCGCTGACGCCTCAGAGGGTGCGGACCGCCTCGGCGTAGTCGAGCCGGGGCAGCCGCTCCCGCCAGGCGTCCGGCGCCGGCCGGCCGATGTTCATGAGCAGCAGCACCCGGTGCCGGCCGTCCGGAAAGAAATCCCGCTCCACTCCGGCCGTGTCGAACCCGGCCATCGGTCCGGCGGCCAGCCCGGCCGCGCGCACCCCGACCAGCAGGTAGCCGATCTGCAGCGCGGCGTTGAGCCGGGCCTGCGCCTCCCGGCCGGCCGGGTCGCCGGTGAACCAGTCGCGCGCGCCGGGCCGGTGCGGGAACAGCTCGGGCAGCCGGTCGTGCCAGTCCACGTCGGCGGCGAGCACCGCGGTCAGCGGGGCGGCGGCCGTCTTGTCCCGGTTACCGGAGCTGACGTACGGCAGCAGCCGGGCCCGGGCCGGCGCGGAACGCAGCAGCAGCACCCGCAGCGGCTGGGCGTTCAGCGCGGTCGGGCCGTTGCGGACCAGGTCGTGGATGGCCCGGACCTGCTCCTCGTCGACCGGTTCGTCGGTGAACGCGTTGGCCGTGCGGGCCGCCCGGAACAGCAGGTCCTGGGCGGCCCGGTCGAGCGCGAGCAGCTTGGTGGCGGGTGCGTTCACCACGTCTCCGGCCAGCCCCCGAGGGTGGTGGTGTACCCGCCGCGGTGGTGCACCAGCGGGTCGCCGTCCTCGCCCGCGCCGAGCGCCAGGGGCTCGGCGAGCACGAGGGTGTGGTCACCGGCCTCGATCCGGCGGACCACCCGGCAGAGCAGCAGGGCCAGGGCGTCGCCGATCAGCGGCACCCCGAACGGTCCGGTCTCCCAGCCGGGGTGGGCGGCGAACCGGTCGATCCCGCTGGTGGCGAAGATCTTCGCGACCTCCTGCTGCCCGGAGGCGAGCAGGTGCACGGCCACGTGCTCGGCGTGGGCCACGGTCGGCCAGCTCGACGACTCCCGGCCCAGGCAGAACGACACCAGCGGCGGGTCCAGCGACACCGAGGTGAACGAGGTGGCGGTGAAACCGGCCGGGGGCAGCGACGGCAGGCGGCGGCCGGGGTGCAGGCCGGGGGTGGTGACCACGGTGACCGTGGACGCCTGCCGGCGCAGCAGGCCACGGAACGTGCCGGTGTCGACCGGACGCAGCTCGACGGTGCCGGCCCCGGGCCGGTCCACGGTGGTCACGCGCCCACCAGCTCGCGGTCGGCCCAGGTGCTGGCCGGGCGGGCCAGGCCGTAGTGCTCGCGCAGGGTCCGGCCGGTGTACTCGTGCCGGAACAGGCCGCGCCGGCGCAGCAGCGGTACGACGTGGTCCACGAAGGCCTCCAGTCCGTGGGGCAGCAGGGGTGGCATGACGTTGAAGCCGTCGGCGGCGCCCTGGGTGAACCAGAGCTCGATCTCGTCGGCGATCTGCTCGGGGGTGCCGGCGACGACGCGGTGCCCGCGACCGCCCCCGAGCCGGCCGATGAGCTGCCGGATGGTGAGCTTCTCCCGCCGGGCCAGGTCTACGACGAGCTGGTAGCGGCTCTGGTGCGACTGCACGGCGGTGGCGTCGGGCAAATCGGGCAGCGGCCCGTCCAGCGGCAGTCCGGCGAGATCGAGACCGGTCATGCCGGAGAGCTGGGCGAGGGCGTGCTCGGGCACGATCAGCGCCTCCAGCTCGTCGGCGAGGGCACGGGCCTCGGACTCCGTACCCCCGATCACCGGCGCGATTCCCGGCAGCACCTTCACCCCGTCGGGGTCGCGGCCGGCGGCGGCGGTCGCCCGCCGCAGCTCGGCGCGGAACGCCTGGCCGTCGGCGAAGGTCTGCTGGGCGGTGAACACGGCCTCGGCGTAGCGGGCGGCGAACGCGACGCCGTCGGCGGACGAGCCCGCCTGGACCAGCAGCGGCCGGCCCTGCGGTGGCCGGGGGGTGTTCAGCGGACCGTGCACCTGGAACCGGTCGCCGCGGTGCGCGATGTCGTGCACCCGGTCGGTGTCGGCGAAGACGCCGGCCGCGGTGTCGAGGACCAGCGCGCCGTCCTCCCAGCTGTCCCAGAGCTTGATCGCCACGTCGACGAACTCGGCGGCCCGGCGGTACCGCTCGGCGTGCGCCGGGTGGTCGTCGAGGTTGAAGTTGCGGGCCTCCCGGGCCTGTGCCGAGGTGACGATGTTCCAGCCGGCCCGGCCGCCGCTGAGGTGGTCCAGCGAGGCGAACGCGCGGGCCAGGTTGAACGGCTCGTTGTAGGTGGTGGAGGCCGTGGCGATCAGGCCGATGTGCTCGGTGACGGTGGCCAGCGCGGCGAGCAGGGTGAGCGGCTCGAAGACGGCCTGGATGTTGTGCCGGACGGCCGGGCCGACGGCGAGCGAGTCGGCGAGGAACACCGAGTCGAGCGTGCCCCGCTCGGCGATGCGGGCCAGCTCCTGGAAGTGCGTGACGTCGGCGATCCGGCGCGGGTCGGTGCGGGGGTGCCGCCAGGCCGCCTCGTGGTGGCCGACACCCATCAGGAACGCGTTGAGGTGCAGGGTTCGGGACATGGGGGGTCCTCTCAGGCGGTGACGTCGACGCGCCAGGTGGAGAAGCGGCGTTCCCCGGCGACGAGGAGTTGGTTGACGACCAGGCCGATGGCGGAGATCGTGATGATCCCGGCGTACATGTCGGGGATCGCGAAGTTGTACTGCGCGTAGTTGATGAGGTAGCCGAGGCCGGCCTTCGCGCCGACCATCTCGGCGGCGACCAGCACGAGGATCGAGTACGCCCCGGCGAGCCGGACGCCGGTGAAGATGGTCGGCACGGCCGCCGGCAGGATCACCTTCTGGAACAGGCGCAGGTGGTTGAGCCCCATCGAGCGGGCCGAGCGGACCAGCAGCGGGTCCACTCCCTTCACCCCGGCGATGGTGTTCAGCAGGATCGGCCAGGAGCAGGCGTAGACCACCAGGGCGATCTTGGAGGTCTCGCCCAGGCCGAGGATGAGCACGAAGACCGGCAGCAGCGCCAGCGCGGCGGTGTTGCGGAACACCTCCAGCAGCGGGCTGAGCAGGTCGGCGAGCGGCCGGTACCAGCCGATCAGCAGGCCCAGCGGGATGGCGGCGGCCACCGCCAGGGCCAGCCCGGTGAGCGAGCGGGTCAGGCTCGCGCCGACGTGGTCGGCGAGCTGCCCGGTGCGCAGCAGCGTCCACCAGGCGGTGAGCACCTCGGACAGCGGGGGCAGGAAGACCCGGTCGACCAGCCCGGCCCGGGGCGCGGTCTCCCAGATCCCGGCCAGGGCCAGCAGCGCGACGCCGCGGTGCAGGGCCCGACCGCCGAACCCGAGCAGCCGCCCGGGCAGGGTGGGCGCGGCGGCGGGGGCCGCCGGGGGCCCGGCGGGCCGGGCCGCCGGTGCTGGGGGCGCTGCGGGCCGGCCCGCCGCCCCCGCAGGCCGTTCGGCGATGTCAACCAACGCGGGCCTCCTCCCGTACGGCGGACTGGGCGGCACGCACCTCGTCGCGCAGCAGCGTCCAGATCTGGTGCCGGTGGTGCCGGAACGCGTCGGAGGAGCGCAGGTCCTCCTCCGCCTCCCGGTCGCCCAGTTCGATGTCGATGACCTCCTTGATCCGCCCCGGGCGGGAGGTCATCACGGCGACCCGCTGACCGAGGTGGACGGCCTCGTCGATGCCGTGGGTGATGAAGACGACCGTCTTGCCGGTGGCCTGCCAGATCCGGACCAGCTCGTCCTGGAGCGAGTCGCGGGTCTGCGCGTCGAGCGCCGCGAACGGCTCGTCCATGAGCAGCACGTCGGGGTCGTACGCGAGACTGCGGGCGATGGCCACCCGCTGCTTCATGCCGCCGGACAGCTCGTGCGGGTAGCGGTCGGCGAACCCGGCGAGCCCGACCAGGTCGAGGTGGTGGGCGATCAGGTCGGCGGGGTGGGCGCGCGGCACGCCCTTGGCCTCCAGTCCGAACGCGACGTTGCCGGCGGCGGTGCGCCAGGGCAGCAGCGCGTACTGCTGGAAGACGATGCCCCGGTCCAGGCCGGGCCCGGTGACCGGGCGACCGTCGACCAGCACCTGCCCGCCGGTGGGGGCGGAGAGCCCGCCCAACAGGTCGAGCAGGGTGGACTTGCCGCAGCCGCTGGGGCCGACGACGACCAGGAACTCGCCGGGGCGTACGCCGAGGGTCAGCTCGTCGAGCGCGGTGACCGCGCCGCCGCTGCCCCGCCGGCCCGGGAAGACCTTCGTCACCCGGTCGAAGAGGATCTTGTCGGTGCTCACGCGCCACCCCCACCGGCGGCGAACTCGTTGAACCGGTTCGTGTAGAGGTCGGCGGGCTTCGGCCGGGCGCCCTTCAGCTCGCCCGAGTCGGCCAGCCAGTCGATCCAGGTGCCGAACTCGCGGTCTCTGATCACGCCGCCCGTGCCGGCGACGCCGGTGGACTTCCAGTACCGCACCAGCGAGGGGTCCTCGTTGCGGCCGCGCTTCGCGATGATCGCCTCCAGCCGGGCCACGACGGTCTCGCGGGGCTGGGTGCGGGCCCACTCGACGGCCTTGCCCACCGCGCTGACGAACGCCCGGACGGTGGCCGGGTTGCGCCTCATGAAGTCGTCCCGGAAGACGTAGCTGCCCCCGCTGAACGCGCCGAGCAGCTCGTAGTCGGTGAAGACGGTGCGGACGCCGCCGGCCGCGACCGCCTTGTCGCGGATGACGCCGCCGAGCACGGCGACGTCGATCTGCTTCTGCCGCAGCGACTGCTCGGTGTTGACCGGGGGCAGCGCGACCAGTTCGACCTTGGCGATCTCGGCGGGGGTCAGTCCGCCCTTGACGAGCCAGGTCTTGAGCACCGCCTCGGCGTGCGCGCCGAGCGTGTTCATGCCGACCTTCTTCCCGATCAGGTCGCGGGGGCCGCGGATCGGGCTGTCCTGCAGCACGTAGTAGCCCTGGAAGGTCTGCGCGTCGGAGCCGTAGTAGGCCACCACGGCGGTGATCGGCGCGTGCGCGGCCCGGAGCTTGACGATGGCGCCGTTGAAGGCGCCGCCGAAGTCGGTCTGGCCGGTGGCGGTGGCCTGGATGTCGGCGGGGCCGCCGGTGACGTTGCCGATCCAGTCGAGCCTGACGTCGCCGAGGTAGCCGAGGTCGGCGGCGAGTTCGGGAAGGGTCACCTGGCCGACCGAGCCCTGGTAGCGCAGCTCGGTGGTCTGCCGGCCGCCGGCGCCGTCGGCGCCGCAGCCCGCGGCGGCGGTGAGGGCGAGCAGGGTGACGGCGGCGGCGAGGGTACGCCGCGGCGACTGACGGGTCGAGGGCATGGAGAGGTCTCCTGATCTGTCCACGATGCGGTGGCGAGGGCCCGCGAGGGGCGCGAGAGCACGCCGCTGCCGGCCGGGCCACGATGCGCCGGCGACGGGAGCGGACGGGCGGAGGAGATGCGACGACCGGAAGCGGTCAGCTCAACAGAGCGCGCTCGCGTGCCGGACCAGGTCGACGTGCACGCGAGCGGTGAGGAGAAGCTCGTCCCGCTGCGACATGACCTCATGCTGCCGACCGTTCTCTGCGCCGGTCAACGCCCTTCCACAGAGTGAGACTTGCGTCGCTGGCTTTGTTAACACCCGTTGCGACCAGCATTTACCGCCCCTTAACACCTACCCGTTGGATAGAGATTGTGACGGGTGGGACAGGCACCGTCCAGACCGGATCGGAGCGGGTTTCGCGAACCGCCGTTTCGGGCATGTTCGATCCCGCAGACGCAGGGAGACAAAGGAGGACCCCATGGGCATCCAGTTCCGCAAGCGCAAGAAGTACGGTCCGGTGATCCTCCACTTCACGGAGAACGGCTTCTCGTCCTGGAGCCTCAAGATCGGCCGGTGGTCGTGGAACTCCAACACCCGCGCCCACCGCGTGGACCTGCCGGGGCCGCTCTCCTGGAAGCAGGACAAGACCCGGGCGTGACCTCCCGAGGTCGCGCGGGGTGCCGGTGTTTCACCGGCACCCCGCTCGGCGTCGGGCGGGCTTCCCCGTTCGGCCGACGGGAATGCCGCCACGGCGGAGAATCGCGGGGTGGCGGACCAGTCCTTCCGGCGGGAGCGGCGGCGGGCCGCGGCGGCCGTCGCGCTGCTGCTGCTCGCCTACTTCGTGGTCCCCGTCGAGCCGGACCCGAACGGCCTGCGCCTCGCCCTGCGTTCCGCCGGCACCCTGATCCTCGTGCTCGTGGTCGCGTTCCTGGTCACCGGCCAGGTACGCCGCCAGCTCGCCGCCACCCCACCGACGGGTGACGCGGAGACCCGGGCGCTGATCCGGCTCACCGTCGCCCTGATCGCCGGGCTGCTGGTCTTCGCCCTGGCCGACTACGTGGTGGCGAACAGCCGACCGGCCGAGTTCAGCGGCCTGCGCACCCGGATCGACGCGCTCTACTTCGCGCTCGCCACGCTCACCACGGTCGGCTACGGCGACGTCAACGCCGAGGGGCAGATCGCCCGGGTGGTGGTCTGCGCGCAGATGGTGTTCAGCATCGGGGTGATCGCCACCGGGGCGTCCATGGTGGTCAGGCAGATGTCCCAGCGGCCCCGCCCGACACGGCGCTGATCAGCACGTCCCCGCCGAGCCGGCCGTGTTCGGGGTCGCGGGACACCGCGCCGGCGGCGAGCAGCGAGGCGAGCGCCCGGTTGGCGTCGGCGGCCCGGTAGACCGTCGAGGTGGCGGCGAAGCGGCGCAGCTCGGTCACCGTACGCGGGCCGGAGCGGGCGAGTTCGGCCAGCAGTTCACGGCGCAGCGGGCCGGGTTCCGGGTCGAGGCTGATGTCGAGCAGCCGCCCCGCCGGGTCGGCCGGGTCGCGGTAGCGCACCCCCGCGTACTCGTCGACCGCCCAGAGCGCGTCCTTGACCGCCTCCAGACCCCGGTCGGAGCCGGTCGCGTAGCCGAACAGCCGGGCCGGCCCGCCGTCGGCCGGCACCAGCTCGACCTCGGTGACCAGCGGGAAGCCGGCCCCGGTCAGCGCCGCGCGCAGCGACCGGCCGGGCGCGGTGACCAGCAGCACCTCGGCCGGGCGGCCGGACGCGGCGGCAGCCAGCAGGGCCCGGTCGGGCTCGCCGCCGTCGACCACGGTGAACAGCGGGGCGCCCGCCGCGCCGGCCGCCTTGAGCGCCACCGGCAGCCGGTCCGGCCGGCCCGGCACCACGTGCACGGCGACGTCCGCGGGCAGGGCGGCCTCGGCCGCGCCCAGCCGGGCGGGCAGCTCCGCGCCGCCGTCGGCGACCACGAGCACGGTCAGCCGCCGGCCGCGCAACCGGTCGGCGAACTCGGCCACCACCCGCAGCGCGGCCTCCGCGCCACCGACGTCACTCCCGGCGTACGCGAGGGCGAGGGTGGCCCGCCGCGAACGGTGCAGCGCGGCGGGCAACCAGTGGTCGAGTTGCCGGACGAGCAGCTCGCGCAGGACGGCGTCGGTCGACATGCTGCCGTTCTACCGCATGGACGGTCAGGCCGGAACGGAGATCCCCACGCCGCCGCGGGTCTGGCCGCCGTAGCGCTGCCGCTCGCGGTCCAGGTCGAGCCGGCCGATCCGCTTGCGGGCGGCGAGGGCCGCGTCGTCGAGCAGGGCGGCCGGAACGATCCACACGATCTCGAACTCCAGCCCGTCGGGGTCGCGGCCGTAGAGGCTCTTGGTGGTCCCGTGGTCCGAGGTGCCCACCAGGGCGCCGGCGGCGGCCAGCCGCTCGGCGGTGGCGGCCAGCTCGTCCAGGGTGTCCAACTCCCAGGCGAGGTGGTAGAGGCCGACGGTGGCCCGGCCGGCCGGCGAGGGTCCGGCGGCCGCGCCGATCTCGAACAGCCCGAGGTCGTGGTCGTTGGTGGAGTCGGGCGCCTGGAGGAACGCGGCGCCCCGGAAGCCGTCCGGCGTCATCGGCACCGGGCGGAAGCCGAGCACGTCGCGGTAGAAGGCGACGCTGCGGTCGAGGTCACGGACGTAGAGGACGGCGTGGTTGAGGCGGTGGATTCCCATGACACCGACCGTAGCGCGGTTTTGTTGAGCGTTCAACAACTTGCGGTATGATGGCCGTCATGACCCGGTGGCTGGACCCCGACGAGCAGCGGACCTGGCGGGCGTTCCTCACCGCCTCCCGCGCGCTGATGGACACCCTCGACCGCGAGCTGCAACGCGACGCCGGGATGCCGCACGCCTACTACGAGATCCTGGTCCGGCTCTCCGAGGCCCCCGACCGGCGGCTGCGGATGAGCGACCTGGCCGACGCCACCGGCTCCTCCCGCAGCCGCCTCTCGCACGCCGCCGCCCGCCTGGAGGCCGCCGGGTGGATCCGCCGGGAGGAGTGCCCTACCGACCGGCGCGGCCAGCTCGCCGTCCTCACCGACGCGGGCTTCGCCACCCTGGCCGCCGCCGCGCCCGGCCACGTCGCCGGGGTACGCCGGCACCTGTTCGACGCGCTCAGCCCGGCCCAGGTCGACCAGCTCCGGCGGATCAGCGAGACCCTCGCCGACCACCTGACCGGATCGCGACCAAACTGATCCACAGCGGGGGTTGTACTTACCGTCGTCGGATGAGCACGATGGGGCGTGTCCTCCGGCTTCGCTGACCTGACTGTCCAGGCGCACCACCTGGTGTCCGAAGGCGACCTCACCGGTGCCCAGCAACTGCTCGCCGACGCCCTGAGCGACGCCGATCCCCGCCCCGCCAACGCCTCCGCCGAGCTGGCCGAGGCCGCCGGCCTGCAGGCCCGGGTGCTCGTGGCGCTCGGCGAACCGCACTCCGCGCGCGGCTGGGCCGCGTTCGCGTACGCGGCGACCACCCGGCTGTTCGGGCGCTCCGACGATCGCACGGTCACCGCCGCCGCGACCCTGGCCGCCGTGCTGCACCGGGTCGGCAGCGACGCCCGCGCCGCGCGGCTCTACTCCGACGTCATCATCGAGCTGACCGCCCGCGACGGGCCGGAGTCGCAGCGGGTGCTGGCCGCGCACGCCGACCTGGCCACCGTGGAATACGCCCGCGGCCAGTGCGACGTGGCCCGCGACCGGTTGCAGGACGCCTGGGAGCTGCACCACGAGGTCTACGGCGACGGCCACCCCAGCGGCATCAAGATGCTGGCCAAGCTCGGCGCCATGGAACGCGACTGCGGCCGCTATGCCGAGTCCCACGAGCACCTGACCCTCGCCGAGGAGCTGTGCCGGGAGCACCTGGCCGCGGACGACCCGCTGTGCACCCAGGTCGCCGGGCTGGTCCGGGCCGCCGCCGACCCGGACCACGTCTGCGGCGCGGCGGAGCCACCGCCCCGGGAGACCCCGGTGGTGCCGGCCGCCCGCGTCCCCCCGCCCGCCGAGGGGCCACCCGACCTGCCGCCCTACCAGCCGCCGACGCTCGACGACCCGGTCGAGACGCCGCTCTACCGCCCGCCGGACCGGGCCGAGGGCCCGCACGTGCCGACGCCCCGCACCCCGCCCGACGCGGACGACGAGGCGTTCGCCGACTACCCGTGGCCGCCGGACGAGCCGGCCGACGAGCCCTGGCGGCCCGGGGAGAGCGCGCTGCCGCCGACCGTGGTCGGGCTGACCGACTCCGAGCCGGCGGGCGTACGCCGGGTGTCCCCGGCCGCCGAGCCCGAGGCGCCGTCGCGCTACCTGCCGGTGCACGTGCCCCGGCCGCCCACCGCCGAGCGCCGGAACACGCCGTGGCTGCCACTCGTGGTGGCCGGGGTGGTGGTGGCGCTGCTGCTCGGCACCATCGCGGTGATCGCCGGGGTGTCCCGGGTGGACGGCGGGCGGGACAGCCCGGCGCCCGCGCCGACCGGGCGGGCCTCCTCGGCGGGTCCCACCGCCGGCACGCCGATCGCCGCGCCGGCCGCCACGCCGGGCACCCCGCCCGGGCAGCTCGCCCTGACCGACCGGCGGGACAGCATCGTGCTGAGCTGGACCTACCCGGCCGGGGCCGAGGGGCCCGTGGTGATCGCCGGTGGTCGCTCCGGGCAGCCGCAGCGCACCTTCCTGACCCTGCCCGCCGGCTCCGTCGACTACATCGCCTACGGCCTCGACCGCACCACCGACTACTGCTTCACGGTCGCGCTGGTCTGGTCCACCGACAGCGTCGCGCGGACCGGCCCGGTCTGCACGAAACGGCGCCGCTGACCGTCGGGTTGTGCCGTATCGGCGGTGCGCCCGCCGTGGGTCTGTGACCCTGTCGTCGTGGACACCGGACCGGGGGGCGACACCGTCGAGCTGAGGGTGCACGGGGTGTCCGGCGGGACCGCGGAGAAGATCCTCGACCATCCGATCGTGGACCGGGTCGCCGGGGACGGCCACGCCGGGTTCTACCGGCCCCGGCCCGGAGCCGGGCCGGCGGGCGGGGCCACCGCCGGGATCGCCGTCGAGGCGTACCGCTGGGGTGCGCTGACGGCCGGCACCGCCGTGCGGACGGCCTCCATGCTGTTGCTCCTGCCGTTCATGCTGAGCAACCTCGCGATCCGGTTGCGCCCGGCATCGACCGACCGGTCCGCCCTGTTCGCGGTGCTGTGCCGGCTGCTGGCCGGAACCCTCACGGCCGCGTTCGTGCTCTCCCTCATCGGGGTGACGCTGGACCTCGTCGCCTGGCAGTGCGTGCCCTACCACCGGTGCCGCGAAGGCCGCCCCTACCTGTCCTGGCTGCACGCCCTGCCGATGGGCCCCCGGCTGGCCCTGCTCGCGCTCGTCCCGCTGTTCGCGCTGCGCGTCATCTGGAGCCTGGGCGCCCGCTCGGCGCGGGCGTTCGAGGGGTTCGGCACACCGCCGTCCCGCCCCCGGCCCTTCCTGGTCGACGAGAGCCTCAGCCTGCCGGGATTCTGGGACGACGAGCGGACGCCGGCGTGGCTTCGGCGGATCCACGTGGCGATCGGCGCCGGCACGCTGGATGCCAGCCTGCTCGCCGGGATCTCCTCCGCGGACGGCGTGGCCGGCCCGATCCTGTTCGGCGCGGCCCTCGGCCTGCTCGCCTGCTGCGCGGTGCTGCTCTGCCTGCCCGTGCCGACCACCCCGCGGACGGTCCGCCGCGTGCTGCGCGCGTTGTCGGCAGCGACCGCCGCGGTGACCCTCCTGAGCCTCGGCTACGCCGCCCTGGCCCGCGACATCCGTCCGCTGCCCGGGCAACTGCCCGGCTACGAGGGGACGGTCGGTGGCCTGATCGCGGCGCAGGGCCTCCTCCTGGTGGCGCTCGCCCTCGTCACGGCGGCGCCCCGGGCGACCGGCAGCCGGCCCTTCCTGGCCGGGCTCGGCATGCCGGTCGTGGCGGCGGCCTCGGTGACGGTCGCCGGCGCCCTCGCCGCCGCCCTGGTCTTCCGGGTCGCCGACTTCCTCGACCGTGCCTCCGTCCCCGGCCCGATCCGGCCCGACCCGTCGGACACCGCTCCCCTGGACCCGCCGGTCGCCTACTGGTGGGCCGCGCTGGCCGGCCTCGCCGCACTGGTGATCGCCACCGCCTCCGCCTCCCTCACGCTCCTGGCCACCCGCCGCAGGAGGCGGCGCCGCGCCGCGCAGATCGTGGAGCGGGACTACCCGGAGGTCCCGGCCCGGGAAACGAACAGGCGCGAGGAGGTCCGGGAGACCATCGCCAGATCCCGGGTGGCCGAGGAACTGGGGCCCATCCTCATCACGTTCCTCGTGATGTCCTCGCTCGGCCTGGCCACCATCGCGTTCGACGTGATCGGCATCGGGCCCACCCAGCTCGTCGGCAGGCTCACCGCGGAACCGGAGCACGCGACCCTGCTGACCGCGTACGTCACCGACGGCGGGGTCTGGCTCATCAGCCTGCTCGTCATCGGCCTCATGATCCTCGCCTTCCGCTCCTACCGGTCGGCGCAGACGCGGCGCACCGTGGCCGCCCTGTGGGACCTCGGCGACTTCTGGCCCCGTACCGTCCACCCCTTCGCGCCGCCCTGCTACGCCGCCCGGGCCGTGCCCGAACTCGCCAAACGGGTGTCCGCGCTCGGCGCGCACGGCAAGGTGGTCATCTCGGGACACAGCCACGGCTCCGTCCTGGCCGCGGCCACGATCCTGCAACTGCCGCCGGACGTCCTGCGCCGCGTGGCGCTGCTGACCCACGGGTCCCCGCTGAGCCGTCTCTACACGCGCCTCTACCCCGCCTACCTCGGCCCGCGGACACTGTGCGCCCTGGGCGACCGGCTCGACTGGCGGTGGCGCAACCTGTGGCGCGACACGGACCCGGTCGGCGGGCCCATCTTCGACCCGTCCGAGGGCGGGCCCGCGGCCTGCGGGGTGCCGGAGACGCGGTCCGTCGACGTCCGGCTCCGCGATCCGAGCAGCCTCACCATCGATCCGGCGGACACCGTGCCGCCACCGCTGGAGCGGCACTGGCCGTACCACACCCGCACGGCGTACCAGACCGCCGTACGGGACCTCGCCGCCCGGATCGGCTGACGCCGGGGCGTTCAGTCCACCTCCGGGTCGGCCAGCGCCGGCAGCCGTACCGTCACGCGCAGCCCCGGGGCGGCCGCCGCCGGCTCGGCGTCGGCCAGCTCGACGGCGCCACCGGCCCGGCGGACCAGCTCCCGCACGATGGCCAGGCCGAGGCCGGCGCCGCCGGCGTCGCGCGCCCGGGCGTCGTCCAGCCGGGTGAAGCGGGCGAAGACCCGCTCCCGGTCCGCCGCCGGGATGCCCGGCCCGTCGTCGGTCACCGTGACCAGGTGGTACGCCGAACCGCCCCGCTGCCGGGGCACCGGCGGGTCGGCGTGCGGGCCGGTGACCGCGAGCCGCACCTCGCCGTGCGCGTGCCGCAGCGCGTTCTCCACGAGGTTGACCAGCACCCGACGCAGCTCCCCCGGGTCCCCCTCGGTCCAGAGCGGCCCGACCGGCGGGGTGTGGCGCAGCGGCGGGGACGGATAGCGCTCCGCCACCCCGCGCAGCAGCTCCCCCAGCTCCACCGGGCCGACCGCGTGCGGCGCGGGACGGTCCGGCCGGGCGGCCTGCTCGTCGAGGCGGGCCAGCAGCAGCAGGTCGTCGACGAGCCGGCTGAGCCGCTCGGTGTCGGCGAGCAGGTTCTCCGCCACGGCCGGCCAGTCCGGGTCGCCCAGCCGCCGGGCCACCTCCAGCTCGGTGCGCATGTTCGTGAGGGGGCTGCGCAGCTCGTGCGCGGCGTCGGCGACGAACGCCCGCTGCCGGTCCCGGGACGCGGCCAGCCGGTCCAGCATGTCGTTGAGGGTGACCGCCAGCCGCTGGATCTCGTCCCGCCCGGCCGGCACGGGCAGCCGCTCCGCCCCGGCCCGGCCGGTGATCTCGGCAGCCCCGCTGCGCAGCGCCTCCACCGGGCGCAGGGTCGCCCCCACCACCCGCCAGGCCACCACGGCCAGCCCGGCCACCAGCAGCGGGAAGCCGACCAGCAGCAGGTTCCGGACCACGTGCAGGCTGTGCCGGACGTCGGACATCGACTTCGCCACCAGCACGGTGCGCGGCTCGTCCGGCGTGCCCGCCGGCACGGTCACCACCCGCACCGGCCCGGTGAGGCCGACCCGCCGCCCGTCCACCACCAGCCGCTGGCGCTCCCCGGCGCGCAGCTGGTCGGCCCCGAGCATCGGCACCAGCCGGTCGGCGTCGATGGAGGCGGCCCGGATCCGGCCCTGGCCGTCGATCACCTGGACGCGGAGCTGCCCGCCGGCCACCGGCAGCGGATCGGGCAGGGCGTCCTCGGCGGCGAGCAGCGCGACGGCGTCCGCGGTGCGGAGCGCCTCGGCGTCGACGGAGCGCTGCAACGTCCAGCCGAGCGCGCCGAGCAGCAGCGCCCCGCCGAGCGCGAACCCGAGGACCAGCCCGAGCACCCCGAGCGCGAGCAGCCGGGACCGCAGCCCGAGGTCCGGCAGGAGCGCGCTGAGCCGGCGCCTCATGTGGCGAGCCGGTAGCCGGCGCCGCGGACCGTCTCCAGCCGGTCCCGGCCGATCTTGCGCCGCAGGTAGCCGACGTAGACCTCGACCGCGTTCGGCGCGGTCTCCACCGAGGCGTCCCAGACGTGGTCCAGCAGCTCGGTCTTGGAGACCACCTCGCCGGGGCGGCGCATCAGGTAGGCGAGCAGGGCGTACTCGCGGGCGGTCAGGGCCACCTCGGCCTCGGACCGGGTCACCCGCCGCCGCGCCGGATCCAACCGCAGGTCACCGACCGCGAGCACGGCCGGGCGCTCCGGCGCGCCGCGGCGCAGCAGCGCCCGCAGCCGAGCCAGCAGCACCACGTACGAGAAGGGCTTGGTGAGGTAGTCGTCGGCCCCGCAGTCCAGACCGTCGGCCTGGTCGTACTCACCGTCCTTGGCCGAGAGCATCAGCACCGGCAGCCAGCGCTCCTCGGCGCGCAGCCGGCGCACCACCTCGTACCCGGACAGCCCGGGAAGCATCACGTCGAGGATCATCGCGTCGTAGTCGCCGTGCCGGGCGGCGTCCAGCCCGCCGGGGCCGGTGGGCTCGACGTCGACCACGAAGCCCTCCGCCTGCAGACCCCGCCGCAGCGACGCGGCCAGCCGCGTCTCGTCCTCCACCACCAGCAACCGCACGGGTCAAGGGTGCCATCAGGTGACACCCCCTAGGGAATCTCCTCAGCGCTCTCACAGCGGCGCTGGTGCAGCATCTACCGTCAGGAGGTGCACATCATGTCCGTACTGAAGAACCACACCGTGCTCCGCTGGCTGGTCCCGGTGACCGCGGGGGTCGCCGTGATCGGGGGCGGCGCCGCCGTCGGCACGTTCGCGGCGGGCGCCGACCCGGCGCTGCCGCCGCGCACCGCCGCCCAACTCCTGGAGGACCTGCGGACGTCCCGCCTCGACGGGCTCTCCGGCACCGTCGTGCAGCGCGCCGACCTCGGGCTGCCTCCGATCGCCGGGCTGGTCGGGCAGGCCGCCGGTAACGATCTGGCCAGCCTGGTCAGCGGCACGCACACGCTGCGGGTCTGGTACGCCGGCCCGGAGCGGCAGCGGCTCGCCCTGGTCGACACGCTGGGCGAGCGGGACGTGGTGCGCGACGGGCGCGACGTCTGGACCTGGGACAGCCGGGCCAACACGGCGTCCCACCGGAAGCTGCCGGCGGACGCCAAGGACCTCGAGTCGGCGCCGGCCACGCCGGCCGACGCCGCCGACCGGGCGCTCGAGGCGATCGACCCGAGCACCGCGGTCACCGTGGGCCGCTCCGCCACCGTCGCCGGGCGCAGCGTGTACGAGCTGGTGCTGACCCCGCGCGACCGGGACTCGCTGGTGCACCAGGTGCGGATCGCGCTGGACGCGAAGGAGCACGTGCCGCTGCGCTTCGAGGTGCTCGCCGACGGCGTGGACGAGCCGGCGTTCGAGGTGGCCTTCACGCAGGTCGACTTCCGCACCCCGGACGCCGACCAGTTCCGGTTCAACCCGCCGCCCGGCGTGACGGTCAAGGAGGAGCCGGCGGGTGACGAGCGCGGGCCGGCCGGCCGGCAGCGCCCCGAGCGGGGCAAGGCCGACCCGGACGTGCGTACCGTGGGGACCGGCTGGACCACCGTGCTGGTGGCGAAGCTCGACGCGGCCGGCGCCGCGGGAGCGGCCGGCGGAAAGCCGGGTGCGAAGCCGGGTGAGGCGGCCGGGCCGGACGTCGACATGATGGCGAAGGTGCTCGGCGGGCTGCAGCGGGTGAGCGGCGACTGGGGCAGCGGCCGGCTGCTCACCGGCAAGCTGTTCAGCGTGCTGCTCACCGACGACGGCCGGGTGCTGGCCGGTCTCGTGCGGCCGGAGCGGCTGTACCAGGCGGCGAAGGGCTGAGATCCGCAAGGGGACTCTTCGGGGTCCGGTCGGCGTGCGCCGGCCGGGCCCCGCTTTCGTGTGCGAGCCTGCGGGTGTGACGTGGTCGCGGGTGCCGGCGGGGCTTGGTCCAGCGGCCGGCCGCGCGGTATCTTTCTCAGTTCAAACACAAAAAGGAATGGCTCCGAAAGCCATTCCTGCCGCAATTCTAGGCAATGAGGAGCCGGCTTGTCAACGCACTCCGACGTGTCGGGTGAACTGGACCAGGACGACGAGATCGGTCGCGAACAGACGTACGTCTCGATGCTCTACGACCGGTTGGACGACAAGCGGGACCAGGCCGCCCGGCGGCTCACCGAGGAGCTGCGCGCCACCGGCGGCACGAAGCAGGCCCGGTCGCAACGCGACCACGCCGTGCGGATGTACGCCGACCAGGTCGAGCAGCTCTCCGCGGTGGAGAGCGGCCTCTGCTTCGGCCGCCTCGACGGCGACGACGACTCGTGCCGCTACATCGGCCGGATCGGCATCTTCGACACCTCCGGCGACTACGACCCGCTGCTGATCGACTGGCGCGCTCCGGCCGCCCGCGCCTTCTACCTGGCGACCGCCGCCAACCCCCAGGGGGTCCGCCGGCGGCGGCACCTGCGTACCCGGGAGCGGAAGGTCACCGGGCTCAACGACGAGGTGCTGGACATCGCCGCCGCCTCCCCCACCGCCCACGAGGAGGTGACGGGCGAGGCGTCGCTGCTCGCCGCGCTGAACGCCGGGCGTACCGGCCAGATGCGCGACATCGTCGAGACCATCCAGGCCGAGCAGGACCAGATCATCCGGGCCGACCTGCCGGGCGTCATGGTGGTGCAGGGCGGGCCGGGCACCGGGAAGACCGCGGTGGCGCTGCACCGGGCCGCGTACCTGCTCTACACCCACCGCCAGCAGCTCTCCACCCGGGGCGTGCTGCTGGTCGGCCCGAACCCCACCTTCCTGCGGTACATCTCCCAGGTGCTGCCGGCGCTGGCCGAGACGGGCGTGCTGCTGCGCACCCAGGCCGATCTCTTCCCCGGCGTGCACGCCCGGCGCACCGAGCCGGCGGCCACCGCGGCGCTGAAGGGCCGTGCCGTGCTGGCCGAGGTGCTGGCCAACGCGGTGCGGGACCGGCAGTGGGTGCCGGACGAGCCGCTGGAGATCGAACTGCCCCAGCGGGAGATCCTCACCCTCGACCCGGAGACCGTGCGCCAGGCGCGGGAGCGGGTCCGCCGCACCGACCGCCCGCACAACCTCGCCCGGGCGCTGTTCGACATCGAGATCGTGCACGCGCTCGCCGACCAGGTGGCCGAGCGGATCGGCGCCGACCCGCTCGGCGGGGAGAACCTGCTCTCCGAGGCCGACCGGGCGGAGATCCGCCGGGAGCTGCGCGACGAGCCGGGGATCCGGGCCGCGCTGGACGAGCTGTGGCCGGTGCTCACCCCGCAGCGGCTGCTCGCCGACCTGTTCGAGTCGCCGGAGCGGATCGCCGCCGCCGCGCCGATGCTCACCGACGCGGAGCGGGCCGCGCTGCACCGCGAGCCGGGCGGCTGGACGCCGGCCGACGTGCCGCTGCTGGACGAGGCGGCCGAACTGCTCGGCGAGGACGAGCGCGCCGCCGCCGCCCGCCGGGAGCGGATCCGCGCCCTGGAACGCGAGTACGCCGAGGGCGTGCTGGAGATCTGGCGGGGTTCGCGCTCGATCGACGTGGAGGACGAGGCGGACGGCGGCGAGATCCTCGGTGTCACCGACCTGATCGACGCCGACCGGCTCTCCGAGCGGCAGGAGGAGGCCGACCGGCTCACCACCGCGCAGCGTGCCGCCGCCGACCGCACGTGGGCGTTCGGGCACGTGATCGTCGACGAGGCGCAGGAGCTGTCGCCGATGGCCTGGCGCCTGCTCATGCGCCGGTGCCCGAGCCGGTCGATGACGATCGTGGGGGACGTGGCACAGACCGGGGCGCTCGCCGGCACGCCGTCCTGGCAGGAGGCGCTGGCCCCGTACGTGGCGGACCGGTGGCGGCTGGAGGAGCTGACCGTCAGCTACCGCACCCCGGCCGAGATCATGGCGGTCGCCGCCGAGGTGCTGGCCGAGATCGACCCGGCGCTGCGCCCACCCCGCTCCGTACGCGCCAGCGGCGTGCCGCCGTGGGACCGCACGGTGCCGGCGGACCGGCTCGCCGCCGAGCTGGTCGAGGCGACCGCGCGGGAGGCCGCCCGGCTGACCGACGGCCGGCTCGGGGTGATCGTGCCGGCCGGCAAGGTGGACGAGCTGGGGGCGGCGGTCGTCGCGGCGCTGCCCGAGGCGACGGTCGGCGAGCAGCCGGAGCTGGCGAACCGGGTGGTGGTGCTCACCACCGAGCAGGCCAAGGGCCTGGAGTTCGACTCGGTACTGGTGGTGGACCCGGACGAAATCGTCGCCGAGTCCCCCCGCGGCCACAGCGACCTCTACGTGGCCCTGACCCGAGCCACCCAACGCCTGGGCATCCTCCGCGCCCCCTGACCCCCCCGGCCCCCCACCCCGGCGATCATGAGGTTGGCGGCGAAAACGGAGATCCACACCGCCGTCAACCTCATGATCGACGCAGGCGGGAGGGGCGGGCGGGTGCCGGCCCGGTGGGCGCGCGCGGAGGGGGCGGCCAAGGCCGCCCCCTCCGCCTCTTTGTGCCGGGTGTCAGCCGGGGTTGGCCTGGTCGTTGGTGAAGTTGCCGACCTGGCTGCCGGTCGACGAGGCGTCGCTGGTGGAGCCGCCGGCCGGGGTGCTCAGGCCGCCGGTGGTGGCGTCGCCCGTGGTCGTCGGCGCCACCGTGCCCCGGTGCTGCTCCGGCTGGCGAGCCACCCGGCGGACGCTGGCCGGACCGGCGGTGCCGCCGGTCGTGGTGACCGCGCCCTGGCCCCGGGTCGGGCCGCCGTCGCGCAACATGTTCGGGTCGACCGGGGCGTGCGCCGGGTCGTCCGGATCCTCCTCCTGGATGACCCGCAGCACGTCG
Source organism: Micromonospora halotolerans (assembly GCF_032108445.1). Classification (NCBI taxonomy): domain Bacteria; kingdom Bacillati; phylum Actinomycetota; class Actinomycetes; order Micromonosporales; family Micromonosporaceae; genus Micromonospora; species Micromonospora halotolerans. The sequence continues at coordinate 585,228 of NZ_CP134876.1, forward strand.
GTCTGCGGCACGGTGACCTCGTCGAGCGCGCCCTCGCCGTAGACGCCGCCGGCGACCCGCTCCTCGGCCCGCCGGGCGGCCTGCTGCCGCATGTCGTCCTCACGCACGTGAACCACCTCGCAGATTTCTCGGGATCTTCCTTGCGTGCCCGACGACCGCAGGCTGAAACCGGCCGGCCCCCGACTGCGCCGGCTATCCGCCCGGATGTCCGTTTCCCGGCATCGCCCCGGCGTCCTGGCGCCTGCGCTCCTATTCGGCCGGGAGGTGGCGTTACCTCACCGGGGCCAGGGGTAGACGGTGGGTGCCCCCGCCACAGTGCGCGAACCGTGCCGTGGCCGACCTGCGGCAGCGGGGCGGGTGGTGTGCAGAGAACGACTCATCAAATCCTGAGGAGGACAGATGAGCACGCAGGCTGCATCCGCCAGGCCGACGAACCGGCCGGCACAGGACATGTCCAACCGGGCCGCCATGCAGGAGACGCCGACCCGCCCCATGCCGATGATGCACGACGGGCACCGGGAGCAGGCGATCGCGGCGCCGGGCACCGAGACCAAGCCGTCGCTCCGGACGACCGAATTCTGGGTCTACATCGCGTCCGTGGTGGCCGTGCTGGCGGCGTCCTTCCTGGTCGGCAAGAACTCGGTCGGGGTGGACATCTTCCGCGCCAACCAGGCCTGGTTCTTCATCACGCTGCTGACCATCGGTTACCTGGGTAGCCGTGGTCTGGCCAAGGCCGGAAGCAACTTCCGCAGCGGCGAGGAGCGCAAGGCCCGGCACTGACCGGAGCCACTCCTGAGACGATGCCCCCGGGGAACTCCCCGGGGGCATCGTCGCGTGTGGTCACTCTCCGCCGAAATCGCCGAAATCGCCGAAATCGCCCTCGAAGGCGTCCTCGATCAGCTCACCGGCGACCAGGCCGCCCGCCACGCCCAGCGCGGCGCCGGCCACCATGCCGCCCATCCCCGCGCCGCGGTGGCCGTGGTGCCCGCGCGGCGCGCCGAAGCCCTGCGCGCGCAGGTTGCCGTAGCGCGAGGTGGTCTCCCGCAGCCAGCCGTCGACCACCTGCACCCAGTCGGTGCGGCCCGCGTCGCTGTGCGGGACGGCGTAGCGGCCGAAGGCGTCGTGCCCGGGGGTGAGGAAGCCGCCGCGCTTGTCGCACTCCAGGATCACCTCGACGCCGTGCTGGCTGGTCACGAAGGTCAGCTCGACCTCGTTTGTGACCCGGGCGTACTGGGGCGCGGCGAAGAACTCGATCTCCTGGTAGAAGGGCAGCGTCTGCTGCACCCCACGGATGTGGCCGCGCTCCAGGTCGGCGTGCTTGAAGCGGAAGCCGAGCGCCTGGAAGGCGTCGAGGATGCGTTCGTGGATCGGCAGCGGGTGCACCGCCACCTGGTCCAGGTCGGACTTGTCCACGGCCCGGGCCACCGCCAGCTCGGTGCGCAGACCCATGGTCATGCCGTGCAGCCGCTGGCCGTACACGTCGGTGACCGGGGTCTCCCACGGCACCGGGAGCTGGAACGGGATGGACAGCTGCTGCTTCGGGGCCAGCTGCAGCGGCCCGCTCACCGACATCCGGTGGAACTCCATGACGCCGGCGTACTCGGTGTCACCGCTCTCGATCTCGACCCGGGTGACGAGGCCGACGGTGATCTGCTCGATGCTCGCCGGCGCGTCGCCGCCGACCAGGTTGACGTGCCCGTCCAGGGTCAGGCCCGGCCGGGTGTTGGGGTTGGTCAGCACGGTGTCGACGCTCGGGCCGCCCACGCCGAACGCGCTCAACATCTTCTTGAAGACCATGCTCACCCCTGCGGGACGGCGCTCTCTGAAGAGCGTCGGACGCTTGCTCGCGGCAGCCTAAACCCGCCCGCTGTGAGATGCCTGTGAGCGACCCCAGCCCTAACCGTCCGACAGGCCTTCGGGCTCGCGACTCGACGGCTCGCGGTCTCCGTCCGCCCGCTGCGCCGGTATGGCCGGATTCGATGGCCAATCCTGCTGGTCGACACGGTTCCTGACGCAGGCGGGCGGGCGGGTCTCCCGAACGTGTCCGGTGTAGTCGATCCGGTCGAAGGCATCGGCCGCGAAGGTGAGTTGACGCACTGCGGCGATGAGGGCGGCAACAGCTCTCGACCCCGACAGCCCGGCCCGGGTGCCCTGCCGGATCAGTTCCTTGGCTAGTGCGGCGTGCCACTGCCAGTGCCACTGCTCGGTCGTCATCTGCAACGCCTCGGCGCGAACGTAGCTCGGCAGTTTGTCGACCACCTGGCCGACGAACGCATCGACCGGGTCCGCATTGATGGCCGGTTGCACGGATCGAGCCGGCGCGCACAGTCCATCGAGATAGGCCGACACCTCGGCCGTATCCGACCACTGCAGTGGCGCGGCGCCTGCTCGCCGCACCGACAACACGAGATCGACCACCAGCCGGGCAGCGTCGACCGCCCAATGGTTCGGCCCGTACATGGACGCGTCCACCAACACCGGTCGGCTGTCCGGACTCGGATACACGAGGACGTTCGTGGAATGAAGGTCTCCGAATGCGTCAATGAAGACCGTCTTCCCTTCGGGTTTCCGGCCACCCGGCAGCGCGCCCTGGTCGACGAACGCGCTGAGGATCTCGCGGTGCTCGGCCTCATCCGACGCCTGCTCCTCACTTCCCCATACCGCTGCCAGGATTTCCTCGTAGAGATTGAGTGTCTCGCGGAGGCGCAGGCGAAGCACTGGCGTGGCCACGAGCCACTCGGCGAAGGACCTTGTCTCCCGCTGCCCGGGTTCGAACAGCTTGGTGAGCTGAGCCCCGAACAGGATGTCGGCGACACTCTCGGCCTGCCGGCCTGGCGGGCCGGACAACCACTCAGCGAGCGTCACCGCTCCAGTGGCGAGGCGGGCGGCGACGGCATGATAGCCGGAGGTCCGATGTGTGCGAATTTGCCCGGAGAAACCCACCAGGTCACCCGCTCCGAGCAGATGCAACGCCCGCTCGTTGGCGCTGAGCTCGAATTCGAGCGCGCGCCGATCCAGCCCGATTTTGAGTACGTAGGAGGTGATGGACCTGCCCTCCATGTGATCGACCCGGCACACATGCGCTCCGGATCGACCAGACGCGAGGTAGCTGACCGCCAGGGTCGTCGCGTCCGGCCGGTAGTTCGGAGCGAGACAGTCGATGGCAAGGCTGCGGACGATGCTCTTTCCGATGGCCACCGAATCAACTCCTGGCGGATTCGGACTGCCAATGGTGTGCAGGGTGGACTCCAGTGCCAGGTCGCCGTCGGTGAACGTCACCTTCAGACCGTCGAAGTCGCGCTTGCGTGCCAGGTGCAGGCGGATTCTGTTCGCGAGAGCCCGAAAGGTCATGCCGCCCTGGCGTCCCATGTTGAGGACGAACCGGATGACCGCGTCGTCCGCGCCTGCCCGGAGTGCCTCGTCCCGGAAGTTCGGGTATTTGTTTCCCAGACCGGTGATGACCAGCACGTACGTGTTTCCGCCTCGAGCCCGGATCGCCTCGACTACTGCAATCCCACTCTGCTGCCCTTCACCGAGCCCGTAGTCGACGATGGCGAAATCGAACGGAGGGCTGTCACGGATGGTCTTTCTTGCCGAGGTCGCATCCGGCAGGACGGTCCAGCCGACCTTCATCCCGATATCCTCGAACTCCAGGTCCATGGAGCCGCGGATGATAGGGGTGTTGGGTGCCTCGTCGTCGACGAGCAGTCCGCGGATCTCCAGCGTCATGTCGACAACCTCCACCGTTCGAATCTGGCCTCGACACAGAAGCTGGCCCACTCCACCGGGGGCCGGACCGGCTGGAGATCAGCGCCGAACGCGGTGAGCTCGTCCGCGAGGGAACTCAGTCCTCGGCCTCCTCCCCTACCCGACGGCCGGCTGCCATCGTTGCGAACCGAAACCGTCACATACCCGGGCGCGCGGTCCTCAACGACAACCTCGATGCGCTGGTCGCCGCCGCCGACCCGATGCACCTTGACCGCGTTCATCTGAATGTGGGTGAACACGTCCTTGACGATGCGCTCACTGCAGAAGACCAAGAGGTGCTCCTCCGATCCGGCGTGTACCTGCTGATCCGGAAAGGTGCTGCGGAGAATCCTCAGCAGATCCGTGGGGCACCGGTCGACAACCTGGTGGATCCCCGCCCCGTTCGCCGGCAGGAAGAAGTCGTTCCACCACTGCAGGTCGCGAAGCAGTTGATCCACATCGTGCGGGGCCCTCCCCGCACTCGCGCGCACCCGCTCGATCAGGGCGTCGAGCTGCACTGTCGTTTCGTCCAGCGCGCTGCGCCCCGGAGCGGCGTTGAGCACCTCGGCGAAGCGGTCCGCATCATCTCTGCCCAATCTTGCGGCGGCGTCGCGGTTCAACAGAGCGTTGCGCAGCAGATAGATGTTGGGCAACACGTCGAGGTTGAGGAAGTTGCTGCACACCGCCCAGTCTTCGCGCATGCCATCCAGGTCCTCTGGGCGCCGGCCCCGGCCGATCAGCGCGACGCTCTGGATGACCCGCCACATGGCGTTCTCGTAATCGTGGTCGGCGACCGACCGCCGGTGTTCACGCAGCGCAGCCCAGGCTGTCTGTCGATCGGCCGGCTCGGGCGCGACCGTGCGCTGCCCGTGGGAAAGGACGTAGCGCACCAGGTTGCGACTCAGCACGACAGTTTCCCCAGCGCTGTCTGCCCGCGAGCCACGCAGCTCGTCCTCGAGCCGGACTAGCCGCTGCACGATCGGATGGATCACCAGATCGCGGGAGTACCGGTTCGGGGAACGCGTGGCAGCCACCAGCCGCAGGGCCTCCAGCATCGCCTGCAACACCACCGGCTCGTCGTGCCTGTTCTCGTTCAGGATACGACTGAGCTGATCGGCGAACGTGATCGCCGAGACCCGCGCCAAGAGGATCACCGCCTGCACCCGCAGCATCGCATCGGCAGCCGGCGCGGAATCGCCGACCAGCAACAACAGCGCCAGATCCGCGACGGTTGACTGGCACTCGGGGAACCAGAGCGGAGCCGAGCGCAGCCAGTGCGCCTCGGCCACCAGCAGCCGCACCAATGCGTCCCGGACGACCGGCTGCTGGCGGGCACTGGCCAGTTTGTGGGTGACCTCAAGCCGCTGGAGCGTGTCCAGGTCGGCCTCGCGCAGCTCGTAGCGCCAGCGTAGGTACTCCGTGCAGTCTTTGGGGCCGACGTGCGCGCCGAAGAGATCGGTGGCCTGCTCCTCGAAGGCCGCGCGCTTGGATCGCGGCTCCAACAGCCGCAGCAGCCAGTCCCGGTGCGCCTCCAACACGACGGGAATGGGCACGAGCATGGCCAATCCCTGATAGGCATCGCGTAACTTGCAGATGTCGCACCCCTGGCGGCTGCGGCCGCTCATAGCGGTCCGGGCGACGTAGTGCAAAGCGACAGGAATCGAATCGCGCCGGGGGCCGTGGTTCGACCGGGCAATGGTCGTTGTCTGGTGCAACACCAGTGCGTCGTCACCGGTCAAGCCGTTGAGCAGGAGGAATCCGCTGATGGCAGCGATATCGCCGGTGGCCGCTATCCGTTGCAGGTGACCGATGGTACGGGTGCTGCCGGTGCCGGCGTCGACAATGACCGCATGCCGCGCCCCGGCGGGCAGGGTCACTGAACCGGGGTACCGCCACCATTCACGTAGCGGAGCGCGCGGAATGCCCAGAGTGGCGATCACCGGGATGCGGGCGCTGACCAGGGCAGTGCCCAGCGCCTCAGCAACCCGCGGCAGGTCGTCCAGCGTCCCCTCGGGATAGAGCACACAGGCCGCGACGGCTTCGGCGTCGCCGCCGAAAGTGGCATGGTGCATCTCGGTGACCCGTTTGGTCAACAGGCGGGTCACCAGCTCGGCCCAGTCGCGCTGGCGAAACAGGCGGGTCGGGTCGACGTATGCGGTGTAGTGCCGATCGGCTGGCCGCTCGATGTGACCGAGGCGGGCGGCGCTGGAGCGCTCCATGGCGGCGACGTAGGCCCGCTGCGTCACGAGAGCCTTCGGTATCGTGCGCGTACCCGTCCTGGGCTGGCGGAGCACCGGATCGATCGGGTCCGGCTGACGGTTGAGGGGTGGCTCCACCCGCACGTCGACATCGGCGAGCTTGATCATTGGCACCCGACGGTTGAGGAAGAGAACCTCTCCGGGCTCGCTCGTGTCGTCGGCGGTGCCGGTGTCGACTCCGGCGGCAACCGCGAGGGGCACCATGTCCCGGTCGACGATCTGCAGCAGCGCGTGCTTGAGCGTACGGCGGCTGGACGCCAGGTCGGTGACCAGCAGGACCTGGGCCGCGCCCTCGGCTCCCCGGCGGGCGCGCTCCAACCGCACGTCCTCCAGCGAGTCGGCGTAGCTGTCGTGACCGGTGAATGACCGCGCGAATGCTGCGACCATGGCGTGCGGCGCGTCGCCGACCCGGACGACCAGCGGAGCTGCTGCCCGGTCGAATCGACCGATGCGGTCCTCCATCCGAGCGGCGAGGGCGTAGCCTGCCAGGCTACCGAGGTTCAGGCCGGCCAGGATCCGGCTGAGATCGCACCAGCGGCTGGCCACCTCCAGGTTCGGAGTGAGGAAGACGCCCTCCTCGACGCCCTCGGTCGTGCTGTTCTCAATCGCGTTCTGCAGCTCGTGGCCGACGTAGCTGGCCAGCGCGCTCATCGCGTCCTGCGGCTTGATCCGCAAGTGGATCGCATCGTTCTCGGCGTGCAGCACCCCCGTCCGGTCCTGCAGTTCGCGAACGGCGGGTAGCGCGTCAGCGGGGTTACGACCGCTGGTGGCGAGGTCGTGCAGATGCACCGGATGCTGCGCCGCGGACAGCCGCCGCAGGATCTCCCGCCCGCCTGCGGTGCCGCCGACCCAGAAGTGTCGGTTGTCCGGGCCGAGAGCCAGAACCGGAGCCCGCATGTCAGGGGGAACATCGGCCGATCGCGGCCCGCACTCGGCGTTGAGGAACTCCACCGCAACCGACATCATCTGGCGGCTGACGCCAGGAAGGGCGATCACCACCGTGGCCAGATCGTCCGGAGCGTTGGCTATGCGCAGCACCTGTGCGATCGCGGTGCCGATGTCGACGTCGTCAGGACGAACGTCGCGGTCCAGTGCGGTGATCGCGACGACCAGGCCACCCGTGGCCGTCGGACGTCGACCCAACTGCCGACGGATACGGAGCAGGTCCGCCTCGGTCAGCCCGCATCGACGACGCAACGAGACCGCCACGCAATCCAGGTCAGGTCGCCCGTCCTCGCGGCCGGTGGTCCGTGGTGGCGTGATCACTTCCTCCGCCCCGAGCTGCGCCTCGTCGTCCGGCTGCAGGAGCAGGTCGCACTCGACGATCGTGCCCGCTGTGACCACGGTGCAAGCCCGAGCCGTGTCGTGCGGATCCGGCGATTGCCCGAAGACGCGGGTGATCAGCTGTCCACTCGAGGTGATCAGGAGGCCACCCTGGTAGCCGCGCGCGAGACGGGCCACCTTCCACAGCCCTCGGGCATGATGATCAGTCAGCGCGGTCGGCTTGCGGGCTGGCGGCCGGCGGTCCAGCGCGGCCAGGATCGCCTGCTGCGCCTCGCCCGGGTCGAGGTCGACCTCCACCGGATTGGCCGTCGCAAACGCTCTGATCATGCCGCGGCCGGCATCTGCGACCACGAGGCGGACCAGCGGGCTGGGCACCTTGGCCGCCCACTTGACCAGATCGCGGATGCTCTCGTCGAGATCGTCGCCGCGGTCCTTGTACGTCTCCGGCGGCACGATGACACCGCCAAGGAGGATCCGCTGCCGGCCCGGACTTCCACTGCCGCCGCCGTCGCGCAGGCCGGAATGCTCGGCGGCGTTCTCCAGGAGTTCGGCGATGATGCCGGTGCCGATCGCAGCGGCCTGCTCGTCGGACAGCCCGAGGTCCTTCAGGTCGGCCACCCACCGGAAGGCTTCGTCGGACTCGGTCAGACCGCGTGCTTCACCGACGCCGACCCAGCGGTATGGCAGGATTCGGCGACGTCGCTTCGGCAGCTGACCGCCTTCACCACCGCCGTCCGAGCGGCGCGGAACGTCGGTGACGGGTGAGAGTCGTCCCACGCCGTCCGGCGCCACGAACTCGACCTTCCCGTCCATGTCGGCGTAGGCGGCCTGGAAGCCGGTCTGCTCGAGGTAGAGCTGACAGTTGCGCCGGGCCAGCCGCCGCACCCCGGTGGCGGCCTCCTGTGGCGACTCGTGCGCCAATGCGTCCGGCTGGGGCGACACCACGGAGAACTGCGCGCCCGCGTCGGTCACCGCTCGCAGGAAGATAAGCAGGTGGCCCAGCGTCACAAAATCGGCGAACCCGACCTCGGACAGGTCGACGACAATGTGCTGGCCCGCGAACTCTCCGGGAGCGAACGTGGTGTCGGCAAAATACTCGGCGTGGGCGCTCAGGGCGTCCATCCAGGATCGGGCGTTGAGACGAATGCCGAAATTGAGGAGAATCATGCCGCATCCCCGCTCGATCGCTCGTGTGGAGACTTGTCTGCCAATCACGCTACCGAGTGAAATCGATATCGCAAGCCGCTGTTCCTCGGGCCGTGCGAACGGCGCGGGGGTCCCTGCCGATCGAAGGACGAGCCGTGACCGATATTGACGTCCAAGGAGCATTGGCCGAGTACCAGTCACTCCGCGCGGAGATAGATTCGCGGGCCAAGTTTCAGCAGCAGATTGTCGGCTTACAGCTGACCCTGACCAGCGCTATCATCGCTTTCGGACTGTCTCGTCCGGGTTTCCTGGCGGTGTTGCTGATTGTGCCGCTGAGCTCCTATCTGCTATGTGGGCGCTATGTCGGGCAGCGCACGGCGATGCGCTGGACGACGAGATACATCGATGAGGAACTCGCTCCGCGGGTGCCGGGCGGACTCGGCTGGGGGGCCTGGTCAACGGCCAACCGGCGGCCGGCCCGACTCCTGGACTGGTTCCTACCACTGCTGATCTGCTTTCCCGGGGCGAGCCTGCTGACGCTGGGGTGGACCGTACGGCTCATGTTCGCGCACCAGGCTTGGTACACGACGGCCGGCTTTGTCATCGTCTGGTTGGTCGGTTTCCTCACCACCGGCATCTCGGTCTACCTACTCGTGGATGTGCTCCACCGCTCGGCTCCGGTGCAGGCACCGGTCTCCCGGAACGCGGGCCTGCCCTCGGCACCGGCTACTCGCCCCACACGTCCGGGTGCCCCCGAACCGATGTCGTCAGCACCACCGGCACCCGGGGAGCACGTGCCGCCGGTTCGATAGGCGCGAGCGGTACGACCGGGTGTGATCACGCACCGAACGCGAGTCCGTTTCCCGACAAAGCGCCGGGCGCCGTTACCCACCCACCGCACGGGGTGCCGTGCCGCAGCCGCGTAACCTCCACCCCCGCCGCGCGTAGGGCGTGTTTCAGAACTTGTCGCGGGGGCGGGCTTGCGGTCGTCCGGGGTAGCCGCGAGCGGCTAGCCAGATGGTGAGGTCGGTGGCGATGCGGCTGACGTCGGTAGCGGTAGTGAGGTCGTGCTCGCGCCAGCGGGGGTCGCGGCGTTCAACCTCGTAGCTGCCGTCGTCGAGTAGGGATATCGAGGCGTACCAGTCGCTGTCGTCGGCCGGGGTGATGGTGACGAAGGTGTTGTCCGGGTGGCCCAGCTGATTGATCAGCATGAACAGGGCATCTTCGGATGGGTCGTCGATGTGGTCGCCGTTTTCGGTGTCGGCGGCGTGGTACTCGGCGGTCATCGGCACCCCCTCGTCCCGGTTGGAGATCAACGGGTTGAGCATCTCACGGTCCGCGGTCACAGCCACTCGTTGATCGCGGCGATGTGCAGGACGGCATCGAACCGCACGGCGAGCTTGTCGTAGCGGGTGGCTACCGCCCGGTACCGCTTGAGCCGGTTGATCCCGCACTCCACGGCAAGTCGGTCTTGTAGTCCTCCCGATCGAAGCGGGCGGCCGTCCACCGCCGCGGCCGCGGTTGCGGCGGTGGGCGGCCTGATCGGCCGGTTCGGCGAGGGCCGCGCGGATGCCGTGCCGGCGCAGGAACTGCCGATTGGCCCGGATGAGTAGGCCTTGTCCGCCCGCACCGGTCGCGGGCGCCACCGCGGCCGTCCCGGCCCGAGCCGCGGTACCCGGATCGCCTGCAGCACGGGGAGGAACTGCGGGCTATCCCCGCACTGCCCGGCGGTGATCAGCAGTGACAACGGCTTCTGCCGCTGCTCACAGGCGAGGTGGGTCTTCGTAGTCAGGCCACCACGCGAGCGGTCCAACGCATGATCTGTCGGCTCCACACTCGTACCACCGGGAGGTTCCACCTGCGCATCACCGTTGCGGCGCGCCCTGGCGGCGCAACTTATGAAACACGTCCTAGTCGACGTCGACCACGATGAGCTCACCGACCTGCTCGCCGATCTGCTGGCGCCCCTCCGGCGGCAGCCCGCCGTCGGTGACGAGCACGTCGGCCGCCTCCAGCGGCGCGATGGTGGCGATGCCGATGGTCTCCCACTTGGTGTGGTCGGCGAGCACCACGAGCCGCCGGGCCGCGCCGATCAGCCGCCGGTTGACGGCGGCCTCCAGCAGGTTCGGGGTGGTGAACCCGGTGCGCGGGCTCATCCCGTGCACGCCGAGGAAGAGCAGGTCGACGTTGAGCGCCGCGATGGCCGCCTCGGCCACCGGCCCGGTCAGCGCGTCCGAGGGGGTACGGATGCCGCCGGTGAGCACGACGGTCTGGTCGGCCCGCGGGTTCTGGTAGAGGGCGTCGGCGACCGGGATCGAGTTGGTGACCACGGTCAGCCCCCGGACGTCGGCCAGCCGGGCGGCCAGGGCGGCGGTGGTGGTGCCGGCGGAGAGCGCGATGGCCATGCCGGGCTCGACCAGGTCGGCGGCCCGCTCGACGATGGCCCGCTTCTCGGCCTGCTGCCGGATCGACTTGGCCGCGAAGCCCGGCTCCTCGGCGGAGCCGGGGCCGGCCAACGTCGCTCCCCCGTGGACCTTGTCGACCAGGCCCCGCTCGGCGAGCACCTCCAGGTCCCGCCGGATGGTCATGTCCGACACCCCGAAGCGGCTGACCAGGTGGCTGACCCGGACGCCGCCGCGCTGGCGGATCAGCTCCAGGATGGCGCTCTGCCGTTGCTGGGCGAGCATCGGACCTCCTTCAGGCGCGGCACGGTACGCGGGATCAGGCGACCTCGGGACGGCCCGAGGCTTCCTCGCGGACCACCGCCACCTCCCCCGCGCCGATGACCAGCTCACCGTCGCACCGGCCGCCGTCGAGCAGCTCGGCTCCGGTGACCGCCAGCCGGGCGTCGGCGTCGGTGTGGTTGATGACGAACAGCCAGCTCCGGTCGCCGGCCCGGCGGCGGACCACCTCCACCCCCTCGGGCGCGCTGACCGGCGGCCGGACGTCGGCCTCGGCGAGCAGCCGGGCGACCAGCCGGTCGGTGGCCGCCTGGTCGAGCCGGGTGCCGAGGTACCAGGCCGCGCCCGCGCCGACCGCGTGCCGGGTCAGCGCCGGCACGCCCGGCAACGGCCCGTCGGCGTACGCGGCGAGCACCTCGGCGCCCTCGGCGTGCAGCCATTCGGTCCACACGTCGGCGGTCGAGCCGTCGTCGAGGCGTACCGACTCGCCGGACCGGAGCGGGAAGAACTCCTCGGTGCGGACGCCGAGCAGGTCGCGGAACGCGCCCGGGTAGCCGCCGAGCCGGATGTGGTCGTGCTCGTCGACGATGCCGCTGAAGTAGGTGACCAGCGCGGTCCCGCCGGCCTCGACGTACCGGCGCAGCGCGGCGGCGTCGGCGTCGCGGACCAGGTAGAGGGTGGGCGCCAGGACCAGCCGGTAGCGGGACAGGTCGGTGGACGGGTGCACCACGTCGGCGGTGACCCCGGCCCGCCAGAGCGCGCCGTGCAGCGCGGTGAGCCGGTCGACGTAGGTGACGTCGACGCTGGGGTGGGAGTCGAGTTCGGCGCCCCACCAGGCCTCGTAGTCGAAGAGGATGGCCACGTCGGCGTCGACCCGGCTGCCGCGCACCTCGGCCAGGGCCCGCAGGTCGGCGCCGAGCCGGCAGACCTCGCGGAACACCTTGGTCTCCGGGCCGGCGTGCGGGACGAGCGCGGAGTGGAACTTCTCGGCGCCGGCCCGGGACGCCCGCCACTGGAAGAACAGCACCCCGTCGGCGCCGCGCGCCACGTGGGCGAGGCTGTTGCGGCGCAGCTGGCCGGGGGTCTTGGCGACGTTGCGCGGCTGCCAGTTCACCGCGCTGGTGGAGTGCTCCATGAGCAGCCACGGGTCGCCGCCGGCGACGCCCCGGGTGTGGTCGGCGGCCAGCGCCAGGCCGACCTGCGGCTGCGGGTCGGCGGCGGTGAGGTAGTGGTCGTTGGCGACCAGGTCCACGTCGGCGGCCCAGGAGTGGTAGTCGAGGTACTTGATGCCGGTGCCGATCATGAAGTTCGTGGTGACCGGCTGGGTGGTGAGCCCGGTCAGCAGCTCCCGCTCGGCGCGCAGCTGGGCGCGCTGCTCGTCGGAGGAGAAGCGCAGGAAGTCCAGCTGCTGGGTGGGGTTGGCGAAGGTCGGGGCGGTCCGCGGCGGGTTGACCTCGGCCCAGTCGTGGTAGCGCTGGCTCCAGAACGCGGTGCCCCAGGCGGCGTTGAGCGTGTCGAGGTCGCCGTAGCGGTCGCGCAGCCAGGTTCGGAACGCCTCGGCGCTGACGTCGCAGTAGCAGTGCACGTTGTGGCAGCCCAGCTCGTTGGAGACGTGCCACATGACGACGGCCGGGTGGTCGGCGTACCGGCTTGCGACGGCCTCGACCAGGGCGAGCGAGCGCTCGCGGAACACCGGCGAGCTGGGGCAGTACGCCTGCCGCCCGCCGGGCCAGAGGATCGTGCCGTCGGCGCGGCGGGGCAGCGTCTCCGGGTGCCGGTGGGCCAGCCAGGGCGGCGGGCTGGCCGTGGCGGTGGCGAGGTCGACGCTGATCCCGCCGGTGTGCAGCAGGTCGAGCGCGCGGTCCAGCCAGCCGAACTCGAAGCGGCCGGGGGCGGGTTCCAGCAGGGCCCAGGAGAAGATCCCGACCGAGACGAGGTTGACCCCGGCACGGCGCATCAGCTCGACGTCCTCGGCCCAGGTCTCCTCGGGCCACTGCTCCGGGTTGTAGTCCGCGCCGTACCAGATCTGCTCGCCGTGCCAGTTCCGCATGACAGCAGAGCGTGCCGCCGAACGCCACCCAAGTCAACACTTTCCAACATCGACAGAAATTCCAACGTTTACCTTCTCCCGCCGTTGTCACAACTGGGTTATCGCTGTCCTTCTGCCCTCTTGACAGCGCCGAAGCAAGGGGTAGCTTCAACCGCCACCGGCTGTTTGTGTTCGGACGTGTGGATTCTCGGTGGATCTATGCCGGCCGGCACGAACACCTATCCCCGCCACCCATCACGGCCCTTGGGCGCAGCGCACCTCTTCCACGCAGGAGGCACAATGTCCCGTCCCCGTACCGAAGCCGAGTACCTCGCTCGACTCGTACCCCCGTCCGTCGCCGGCCTGAACCGCCGCTCGCTGCTCGCCGGCGCGGCCGGCACGGGCGCGCTGCTCGGCACGGGACTGCTCGCCGGCTGCGGCTCCGACTCCGACTCCGGCGCGGACTCGAAGACCGTGTCGATCGGCTCGAACGCCTCGGACCCCACGCCGAAGGACGTCCTCGCCAAGCTGGCGGCCGGCTTCCAGACCAAGTCCGGGGTGACCGCCAACATCAACACGGTCGACCACAACACGTTCCAGGAGAACATCAACAACTACCTGCAGGGCAAGCCGGACGACGTGTTCACCTGGTTCGCCGGCTACCGGATGCGGTTCTTCGCCGCCAAGGGCCTGGCCGGCGACGTCAGCGACGTCTGGGGCAAGCTCTCCGGATTCTCCGACGCGTTCAAGAAGGCGTCGACCGGCGACGACGGCAAGCAGTACTTCGTTCCGGCGTCCTACTACCCGTGGGCGGTCTTCTACCGCAAGTCGGTGTGGCAGCAGCGCGGCTACCAGGTGCCGAAGACGCTCGACGACTTCACCACGCTCGGCACGCAGATGAAGAAGGACGGCTTGAACCCGATCGCCTTCGCCGACAAGGACGGCTGGCCGGCGATGGGCACCTTCGACATCCTCAACCTGCGGATCAACGGCTACCAGTTCCACGTCGACCTGATGGCCGGCAAGGAGGCGTGGACCTCCGACAAGGTGAAGAAGGTCTTCGACACCTGGGCGGGGCTGCTGCCGCTGCACCAGCCGGACGCCCTGGGCCGGACCTGGCAGGAGGCGGCCCAGTCGCTGCAGCAGAAGAAGAGCGGCATGTACCTGCTCGGCCTCTTCGTCGCCCAGCAGTTCAACGAGAACGAGCAGGACGACATCGACTTCTTCACCTTCCCGGAGATCGACTCCACCATCGGGGCCAAGGCCCTGGACGCGCCGATCGACGGCTACATGATGGCCCGCAAGCCGAAGTCCGAGGCCAACGCCAAGAAGCTCCTGGAGTACATCGGCGGCGTCGACGCTGCGAACATCATGGTGAAGGGCGACCCCGGCACCCTGGTCGCCAACACCGGCGGGGACACCAGCGGCTACACCGCGCTGAAGAAGAAGGCCGCCGAGCTGGTCGGCTCCGCCACCGAGATCGCCCAGTTCCTCGACCGGGACACCCGGCCGGACTTCGCCTCGACCGTGATGATCCCGGCGTTGCAGCAGTTCATCAAGGACCCGAAGGACATCGGCGGGCTGCTCACCAGCATCGAGAACCAGAAAAAGTCGATCTTCACCAGCTGACGGCGGAAGGGGGAGGACAGCCATGTCCGACCTGCCCCTGATCCAAGCGGATCGCGCCGTGCCGCCGCCGGCCGCGACCACCACCACGCGTGGTCGCGGCCGCCGGCTACGGCTCCTGTCCGGCACCGACCGCGTGGTGATCACGCTGATGGTGCTGGTGCCCCTGCTGCTCGTCGTCGGCCTGGTCTGGCTGCCGGCGGGAGCGACCGTGCTGCTCTCCGGCACCAACTGGGACGGCATCGGCCCGCTGGGCGAGATCGACTGGGTCGGCCTGAAGAACTACGACGACGTGGTGAACATCTACCCGCCGTTCGTGCCGGCCGTGCAGAACAACCTGCTCTGGCTGGCCGCGCTGTTCGTGGTGGCCACCCCGTTCGGGATGTTCCTCGCCGTGCTGCTGGACAAGGAGATCCGCGGCAGCCGGTTCTACC
Organism: Micromonospora halotolerans; assembly: GCF_032108445.1. NCBI lineage: Bacteria > Bacillati > Actinomycetota > Actinomycetes > Micromonosporales > Micromonosporaceae > Micromonospora > Micromonospora halotolerans. The sequence goes on from NZ_CP134876.1 coordinate 600,433, forward strand.
AGACCGCGCTCTACCTGCCGGTGGTGCTGTCGCTGGCGCTGATCGGCTTCGTCTGGCAGCTCATCTACAGCCGCGACCAGGGCCTGCTCAACGCGCTGCTCGGCACCCAGACCGACTGGTACGGCGACCCGAACGTCAACATCTGGGCGGTGCTCCTCGCCGCCGGCTGGCGGCACGTCGGCTACATCATGCTGCTCTACCTGGCCGGCCTGAAGGGCGTCGACCCGTCGTTGCGCGAGGCCGCCGCCGTGGACGGCTCCTCCGAGGCCAGCACGTTCTTCCGGGTCGTCTTCCCGGTGATGCGACCCATCAACATCATCGTGCTGGTTGTGACGGTGATCGAGTCACTGCGCGCCTTCGACCTGGTCTGGGTCATCAACAAGGGCCGCAACGGCCTGGAGCTGATCAGCGCCCTGGTCACCCAGAACGTGGTGGGCGAGGCGAGCCGGATCGGCTTCGGCTCGGCGCTGGCGACCATCATGCTGGTCGTCTCCCTGGTCTTCATCACCCTCTACCTGTTCACCGTGATGCGGGAGGACCGGCGATGAGCAGCGCGACCCTGACCCGTGCGGCCGACACCGCGCCGCCGCCCGCCCGCCGCCGGCCGCTGCGGCCGGCCCGCGTGGTCCTGCACGTCTTCCTCGCCGCGGTGGCGGTCGGCTGGCTCTTCCCGATCCTCTGGGCGGTGCTGACCTCGCTGCGCTCCTACGAGTACACCGCCACCCACGGCTACGTCTCGCTCGGCGGCTGGACCCTCGACAACTACCTCACCGCCTGGCGGACCGCCGAGTTCGGCAAGCACTTCCTGAACTCGGTCTACATCACCGTCCCGGCGGTGCTGCTGACCCTCTTCCTCGCCTCGTGCGTGGCGTTCGTGATCGCCCGGTTCAGCTGGAAGTTCAATATCGCGCTGCTCGGCCTCTTCACCGCGGCGAACCTCCTGCCGCAGCAGGCCCTGCTCATCCCGCTGTTCCGGATGTTCACCGAGATCCCGCTGCCGGCCTGGATGAGCGACTCGGAGCTGCTCTACGACAGCTACTGGGGGCTGATCCTGGTCAACGTCGCCTTCCAGTGCGGCTTCTGCGTCTTCGTGCTGAGCAACTACATGAAGGCCCTGCCGCACGAGCTGTACGAGGCGGCCATGGTGGACGGTGCGAGCGTCTGGCGGCAGTACTGGCAGGTGACCATGCCGCTGTGCCGGCCGGCCCTGGCCGCGCTGGCGACGCTCGAGGTGACCTGGATCTACAACGAGTTCTTCTGGGCCACCGTGCTCATGCGCACCGGCGACAAGTTCCCGGTGACCAGCTCGCTGAACAACCTGCGCGGCGAGTTCTTCACCGACAACAACCTCGTCTCGGCCGGCTCGGTGCTGGTCGCCATCCCCACCCTGGTCATCTTCTTCCTGTTGCAGAAGCAGTTCGTCCGGGGCCTCACCCTGGGAGCTTCCAAGGGATGACCATCGTTCACCTGCGCCGCGCGCGGACCAGCCTGGTGCTCGACGCGCGCGGCCACGGCCTGCCCCGGGTCGTGCACTGGGGTGCCGACCTCGGTCCGCTGCCGACCGCCGACCTGCCCGCGCTGGTCGACGCCACCGTCCCGCCGGTGGTGCCGAGCAGCTTCGACGCGCCGACCGTGCTGTCGCTGCTGCCCGAACCGAGCGCCGGCTGGAGCGGCCGCCCCGGCCTGGCCGGGCACCGGGACGGCCGGGACTGGTCGACCGCCTTCCAGCTCACCGGGCTGGACGTCGTTGACGACGGCGGGCTCGGCCCGGAACCGAGCCGCGTGGCGGCGGGTGGGGACGCGGTGCGCGTATCCGGGCAGGAGCGGGACCACGGCGGCGTCGGGGCCGCGCGGGTGACCGTGCGGGCCGCGGACCCGGGCGCCGGGCTGTCCCTGACCGTCGAGATCACCCTGACCACCGCGGGGCTGCTGACCGTGCGGCACCGGCTGCGCAACGACGGCGACCGGCCCTACGAGGTACGCGAGCTGACGCCGGTGCTGCCGGTGCCGGCGGTCGCCACCGAACTGCTCGACCTGACCGGGCGTTGGTGCCGGGAGCGCGCGCCGCAGCGGCACCCGTGGCCGATGGGCGCCTGGGTACGCGAGGGGCGGCACGGCCGGACCGGGCACGACGCCACCCTGCTGCTGGTCGCCGGCACCGCCGGGTTCGGCTTCGGGCACGGCGAGGTGTGGGCGGTGCACACCGCGTGGAGCGGCGACCACGTCACGGTCGCCGAGCGCCGGCCGACCGGGGAGGCCACCCTCGGCGGCGGTGAGCTGCTCGCCCCCGGGGAGATCCGGCTCGGGCCGGGCGAGGAGTACGCCACTCCCCTGCTCTACGCGGTGCACTCCGCCGCCGGGCTGGACGGGCTCAGCGACGTGCTGCACACCCACCTGCGGGCCCGTCCGGAGCACCCGCGCGGCCCGCGCCCGGTGACCTTGAACGTCTGGGAGGCGGTCTACTTCGACCACGACCTGGACCGGCTCCGGGGTCTCGCCGACCGGGCCGCCGAGGTGGGCGTCGAACGCTTCGTGCTGGACGACGGCTGGTTCCGCGGCCGGCGGCACGACCGGGCCGGCCTCGGCGACTGGTGGGTGGACGACGAGGTGTGGCCGGGCGGGCTGCAACCGCTCATCGACCACGTCCGCGGGCACGGCATGCAGTTCGGGCTCTGGGTCGAGCCGGAGATGGTCAACCCGGACTCGGACCTGTTCCGCGCACACCCGGACTGGGTGCTCCAGGCCCCCGGCCGGCTGCCGCCGGAATGGCGGCACCAGCAGGTGCTCGACCTCGCGCACCCGGACGCGTACGCCCACCTGCTCGGCCGGCTGGACGCCGTGCTGAGCGAGCACGACGGGATCGCGTACCTGAAGTGGGACCACAACCGGGACCTCACCGAGGCCGGGCACGGCGGGCGGCCCGGCGTGCACGCGCAGACCGTGGCCGTCTATCGGCTCCTCGACGACCTGCGCGCCCGGCACCCCGGCCTGGAGATCGAGAGCTGCTCCTCCGGTGGCGCCCGGGTCGACCTGGAGATCCTGCGCCGCACCGAGCGGGTCTGGGCCAGCGACTGCAACGACGCCCTGGAGCGGCTGTCCATCCAGCGCTGGACCGGCCTGCTGCTGCCGCCCGAGCTCATCGGCACCCACATCGGACCGGAGCGCTCGCACACCACCCACCGCGTGCACGACCTGGGCTTCCGGGCGGTCACCGCGCTCTTCGGCCACCACGGCATCGAGTGGGACATCAGCGGGATCGGCGCGGCCGAACGGGCCGAACTCGCCGCCTGGGTGGCGCTGCACAAGCGGCTCCGCCCGCTGCTGCACGGAGGCCGGGTGGTCCGGGTCGACCACCCGGATCCGGCCGTCCAGGCCCACGGCGTGGTCGCCCACGACGGCTCCCACGCGGTGTACGCGGTGTCCCGGTTGGCCACCTCGGCGGCGCAGGTGCCCGGCATGGTGCGGCTGCCGGGCCTGGACCCGGGCCGGCGCTACCGGGTCCGGCCGCCCGCGGGGGTTCCCGAGCCGGCACTGCTGGAACTGGCGCCGCCGGCCTGGCTGGCCACGGGCGGCGGGGTGACGCTGAGCGGGTCGGTGCTGGGTTCCGTGGGACTTCAGCTGCCCGCCCTGCACCCGGAGCAGGCGCTGCTGCTGGAGGTCGACACGGCCGGCTGAGGACGGCTCCGGGGAGCGATCGGAACAGGCTCGAAACTTCCGGGCTGACGGTCCGGTGCGAGCGCGGTCGGTCACCGCCTGTCCCGGCTCGGACGGCGCGTGGGACTTCCGGAAATTCTTGACTCCGCATCGGCGGTGGGCCAATACTTGCGCCGCCCGCCGGACCTCGATGGCTGTCGATGTGAGGACCGGCAACCCGCCACCACGAGGAGGGCTCAGCCGCATGTGGAGCAGAACACCGTCGAAGCGATCCCTGGCCGCGGGATTCGCCGCGGCCGCGCTGGTCGCGGCGAGCAGCCTGGCCGTCACGCTCACCGTGGCGGCCGCCCCGGCCCGGGCCGCCGCCTGCAACGGGTACGTCGGGCTCACGTTCGACGACGGCCCGTCCAACGACCACACCCCCGCCCTGCTCAACGCGCTGCGGCAGAACGGGCTGCGGGCCACGATGTTCAACGAGGGCCAGTACGCGGCCGCCTACCCCGCCCAGGTGCGGGCGCAGCGCCGGCATGTGGGTCGGTAACCACAGCTACACGCATCCGCACCTGATCCAGCAGAGCCAGTCGCAGATCGACTCCGAGGTATCCCGGACCCAGCAGGCCATCGCCAACGCCGGCGGCGGCACACCCCGGCTGTTCCGTCCGCCGTACGGCGAGACCAACTCGACCCTGCAGTCGGTCCTGGCGAGGTACGGCCTGACCCAGATCATCTGGGATGTCGACTCGCAGGACTGGAAC